>DATMXL010000291.1:0-3959 GCA_035561555.1 Bellilinea sp. | reverse complement strand
GCCAAACAGAAGGTGGAGGCTGAACCACAGATAGAAGCGCTTATGGAAAGCCAGGCTACGGGTCAACAAACCTTATGGTCAGAGACCCGCAAGCCGCGTCCGCGTTATTTGAATGGCTTCACCTATTCGATTGAGACACCGTTGGGCAAGGCCTTCATCACCGTCAACGAAAATGGCGGAGCACAGCCTTTTGAAGTCTTTATCAACACTGCCAAGGCAGGGTCAGACACCGCAGCAGTCTCCGAGGCGATTGGTAGATTGCTGTCATACGTTTTGCGGATCGTGTCGCCCATTGAGCCGGCCAAACGCCTGCGAGAAATGACCAACCAGATGCTTGGCATTGGCGGCGGACGACCTTTGGGCTTCGGTCCCAACCGGGTGCGTTCTCTGCCCGATGGCGTGGGTCAGATTTTAGACGAATATTTGCAAAACCGCGCAGAACGGCTAGTCAGCCAACCCGAAGCGACTGAGGGATCAGGCAATCCAGAAGCTCCTTCCAACCCGGGCAACGGCAAATCCGTCCATTTTGAAAGCGGCATGGGGGCGGTAGTTGCCAGTCAACGCCTGCTGCGCTTTGGCGACCTGTGTCCCGAATGCGGCGAGGCAGCCGTGATCAACGAGGAAGGCTGCCGCAAATGTTACGCCTGCGGCTATAGCGAGTGTTGATCGTTTTTATTGAAAAAAAATACAGGTCGGAAATCCAGCGCACCAATCGGTGCGCTGTTTCTATCCATTTGTGAGTTTTGTCGCAAGGATCGGTGATATAGGTTATTGGACAAACTTTGTCCGATCGATTAACTTTACAGGTATAGAAACACAAAAATTAAGTTCATTCCTTTGGGAGGGAATCATGGGAAAAACATTCGAAGATTTACAAGCAGCTTTCGCCGGCGAGTCGCAGGCTAACCGCAAATATACTGCCTTCGCGCAAAAAGCGGATGCCGAGGGTTATCCTCAAATCGCCAAGTTATTCCGCGCTGCTGCACATGCGGAAACTGTGCACGCCTTGGCGCACCTACGCGCCATGGATGGTGTTGGCGGCACGCTGGATAATCTGAAAGCAGCCATTGGCGGGGAAAACTATGAAGTCATGACGATGTACCCCGAATTTATCAAAGACGCCGAAGCCGAGGACGAGCGGCGCGCGCTTCGAAGCTTTACCAATGCCTGGAAAGTTGAAAAAGTGCACGAAGCCCTCTACCGCGAGGCGCTGGCCTTGCTCGAGGCTGGAAAAAAAGAAGACGAAGAGTACGAATACTACGTATGCCCGGTTTGCGGTTATACCCATAAACGCGGCGCGCCAGACCGCTGCCCGGTGTGCAACACTCCTGGATCGCGGTTCGAGAAAATTTCTTAATTATCATCCACAAAGTGCAACGCACCTCCAAAGTGCGTTGCACTAGAATTTTAATCAAGCTAGATTAGTCTCTGTAGGTTTGCTGTGTACATTTCGGATTATTATGGGGTAATTATGGAACCGAAGTTAATTACCATCCGCGACGTGAATATTCTGGAAATCCCTGCGAATTCACTGCGCATAGCCAGCGAACGCGATGCGCTGGACCTGGTGGGGTTGTGCGGCGAACACCAGATCCACAACGTTCTGTTGGACGGTGAGTGCCTGAATGAGGCTTTCTTTGACTTGAAATCTGGTTTGGCCGGTGCCGCACTGCTCAAATGGAGTAATTATTCCATCCGCGTGGCGGTGATTCTGCCACCCGAACGGATCGGTACAGGACGGTTTAGTGAATTTGTGATGGAAACCAACCGCGGCACTCAATTTAGGGTGTACAGTGATAAAGAATCAGCCGTGAAGTGGCTCACGGCATAAGTGACTACCACAGCGCTCCCAGGAATGATTATTTTCTTCCTGGGTTCCTTCCGTTCCTGGTTTTCTCCGTGATCACTGTGTTCTCTGCGGTGAAAAATATTTATTTTTCTTTCTTTTCGTAAACCCACCAACCGGGTTGATCGGGATGTTCACAGCACTGCATGACTTCCACGCTGCCTTCTTCCAGCCATAGGGCAGGGGGACGGGCAGCGAAGTTGTAATTGGACGCCATCGACAGCTGGTAGGCGCCGGATGCCGGCGTAGCCAAAAGGTCGCCGCGTTCCACTGGAGGTAAGACAATTTCCGGGATTAGCACGTCTCCTGACTCACAGAACTTGCCCACCACGCGCATTTTCTCGGTCGGCGGTGCAGCAGCCCGCTGCACCACCCGCGCGGTGTAGTGTGCCCCATACAGCGCCACCCGCGGATTATCAGCCAGACCGCCGTCTATGGCAACAATATGCGTTCCAGCCGGCGTAGTTTTTTGAGTCCCGACTGTGTAAACCGCCACACCGGCCCGGGCGACCAGCCAACGGCCTGGTTCCAGCACCAGGCGGGGAATAGGCCAATTATACGCATTACAAGCCTCCTGGACCGCCTCAGCGACGGTGCGTACCCAGGGTTCAGCATCGTCGGAGCCATCGGTTTCTGTATAGCGCACACCCCAGCCGCCGCCGGGACTGATTTCTTCGGGAATAAAATCGTTAGCTCTGGCGACCTCGAACAACATGCCGATGGCCTGGTGGTAGGGTTCAGCCTCGAAGATTTGCGAGCCCAGATGGGTGTGCAAGCCTGCCAGATGGAACCACGGACTGGCGAGTGCGCGCCGGATCGCCTCGGCAGCTTCGCCATTTTGCAGGTGCAGGCCAAATTTGCTATCGGAATGCGAGGTTTCGATGTGCGGGTGGGTGTTGACATTCAGATCGGGCGTGATGCGCAGCCAGATACGAGCCGGGCGTCCATGTTCCGCCGCCAGCGCTTCCAGATAAGTCAGCTCGTCCAGGTTGTCCACCACAATTGCCTGGATATTCCATTCCAGTGCTGCCCGCAACTCGGCCTCGGTTTTGTTGTTGCCGTGCAGGTGAATAACATCCGCAGGGAAACCCGCTTTTTGCGCCACGTGGATTTCACCCAGGCTGACCACATCCGAGCCGGCGCTCAAATCCGCCAGTTTGGCGGCGAAGGTCTGCGAGAAATAAGCTTTACTGGCATAAGCAACGGTTGCCGGTCCAGGGTAATACTGCTTGAGCAGGTTTTGCAGCCGGCTCAACTGCCCGCGGATGGTGGCGCCGTCGTATACATATAGCGGCGAGGTGTAGGTTTGGGTTAACTCAACCAGATCGTGCCCGGCAATGGTCAGGTGACCGAGCGAATTAATGGCGGCAGTATGTGGGAATAACGATAAATCGGCGGTGAGGTCCATGCGAATAATCTTTCCGGTAAATAGGAATTAACCAAAAACGGGATGGATGATACCATCCTTTTGACTGTGGGACATAATTATTCAGGTTACCGGGAAATTGACCCGGCTACTTCCAACCGGTTAGCCGTAAATATAGGGTAGTGAACAAGGCAGCCAGTGCGCTGATGATCACCAACAGGACGTAAAGGGCTCCAAGGGCTGCTCTGGTAACCCATACGTTACCAATCCGGTGTGTTTGCTTGCCAATCGCGACCATTTCCACCTCCATCGGGGCTATTTACCAGCCATCAAGACCCTTAAGCGAGGTGTAATATTCTGCTTACGTGCTATTTTTAGGTAAAAAGAGAGTGAAAAATATCGCCTTGCTCTTCACAATATTAGTATAGTAAACCGATCAAGGATTGTAAAGACCGACTTTTCAGCCGGGGTTCAAGTATAATGAGGAGGCAGACTGGCACAAAACTGCCAGATAAGGAGGCATCACATGGCACATCATTTATCACCTGAAGAGAAACAAATTCTTAAACTGGTCGAAAAAGTAGCTGTACCAGAAGAGACTCGTAAGACCTGGGAAACTGAAATTCAGGCCGATGGCCTGACGGAGGAAATTGCTGAAGGCATTCGGAAAGCGCTCAGCACCGTTCCTGAAGGCGAGGTTGAAACCAGCGAGATGGCTCGCGGCCGGATGTTGATGGAATTCACCAG
>DATMXL010000290.1:0-7273 GCA_035561555.1 Bellilinea sp. | reverse complement strand
GCTCGTCCCGCTGCCGGGAAATCGGAAATTATCGATTTCCTCAAGAAAACGCCTCCAGACCGGCGTTTGGAAAAATATCATATCGGTCAAATGACCGAATTCGACGATTTTCCGCTGCTGTGGAGCTGGTTCGAAGAAGATGCCATTCTGGAGAACATGGGTTATCCCAGACTGCACACGGATTCTGCCGGATACTTCGCGGGAAATCATCATTGGGATGTTTTAATCGAACGACTGGGTCTGGAGCATCAAAAATGGCTGCGTGACCGCCGGCATGATTCCCTTTGTCATACAGCCATTATCGAATTTTCGCGCGGGTCTGAACATGGCGGATACCGGCAGGCCTTCCAACACCTCTCGGTGGACGTTGCCAGCCGATGTGCGATTTTATACGTCAACGTCTCCTGGCAGGAATCCCTGCGCAAGAATCGCAAACGCTTCAACCCGGAACGACCGGATAGTATTCTGGAACATGGCCTTGACGACGGCAAGCTGGAACGCCTGTATCGTGAGAATGATTGGCAGGAGATCAGCTCAGCGGACCCCGAATTTATCGAGATTCAGGGTTACCGCGTGCCTTATGCGGTGCTCGAAAATGAGTCGGATATCACTTCCCATCAAGGTGAAGCGTTGGAATCCCGCCTGACAGTCTGTTTAAACAAACTGTGGGATTTGTTTCAGAAATCCCAAAGCAGTTGATTATTCGACCTCGAGCAATTCTTTCGACTTTTTGGTCATTTTTCCGCGCTCTTCAGTGTTGAGAATTCGTTTGCGGATCCGGAAATTGATCGGTGTAATTTCCAGCAATTCATCTTCCGCCAGATATTCCAGCGCTTCATCCAAACTCATTTGACGTGGCGGCGTAAGCCGCACTTCAATGTCCTTGTTGGATGAGCGCATATTGGTCAGATGTTTCTTCTTGCAGATATTCACCGGCAGGTCTAGCGGACGCTGCGTTTCGCCGACCACCATGCCCTCATAAACTTCGACGCCTGGACCAATAAATAATACGCCGCGCTCTTCGGCATTTTTCAGTCCGAAATTGGTCGAAACACCGGCCTCCCAGGCCACAATCGAACTCGAATTGCGCCCCGGCAGGTTGCCCGCCAACGGATGATAGCCGTTGAACATGGAGGTCATCACACCCATACCGTGTGTCGCGGTTAGAAATTGATAGCGGAAGCCGAGCAGACCCCGGGTTGGGATAATGTAGGTCAGGTGAACCGTGGTATCCGGGTTATTGATCAGGTCGATCATCTGTCCCTTGCGCGTGCCAAGCATCTCGACGACCACACCAACGGTGTCGCCGCTGGTTTCAACATGCACTTCCTCGAATGGTTCGAGCAGTTCGCCGTCATCGCCTTCTCGCATTATGGCTTCAGGTCTGGAAACCTGGAATTCATAGCCCTCGCGCCGCATGGTTTCGATCAAAATAGCCAGATGCAGCTCTCCCCTGCCCGACACCAGGAATGTGTCCGCTGATTCTGTTTCGGCTACACGCAAAGCAACGTTGTTGCGCAGTTCGAGAAACAAGCGTTCGCGCAGTTTACGGGAGGTGCTCCACTTGCCCTCGCGTCCGGTGAACGGAGAGGTATTGACCCCAAACGTCATCCGTACGGTAGGTTCTTCCACCCGGATCGGCGGAAGCGCAATGGGATTTTCTGGATCACCCAATGTCTCGCCAATTTCAATGCCCTCCAGGCCTGAAATCACGACGATTTCTCCGGCAGCTGCCTCTGCCACTTCCACGCGCTGCAATCCCTGGAAAGCCAGCATATAGCGTGCCCGCTCCGGCAAAATCGTGCCGTCAATTTTGATGCGCGCCAGATTTTGACCGGCAACAATTTTTCCGGCAAATATCCGGCCGATGGCTGTCACGCCGCGGTAATCGTCGTAGCCCAGGCTGGTCACCAGCACCTGCAGCGGCGCAGTCACGTCAACAACCGGACATGGAATCTGACGAAGAATGGCGTTGAACAACGGCTGCAAGTCAGGTCCCAGCTCTTCTGTCAAACCTGCCTGCTGCGTGATGCCGTTGGCGTAAATCACCGGAAAATCAGCCTGAGCATCGGTGGCGCCTAGTTCGATGAACAGGTCGAAAGTGGCATTGAGCGCACGGGAGGCTTCGGCGTCCTTGCGATCCATTTTATTGATCACAACCACAGCCTTATGACCCAATTCCAGTGCCTTCTTGAGCACAAATCGAGTTTGCGGCATGGGACCTTCGGCAGCATCCACCAGCAGCAGCACGCCGTCCACCATATTCATGACCCGCTCAACCTCGCCGCCAAAATCAGCATGGCCCGGGGTGTCCACAATATTAATCTTTACCATCGTTCCGGTTTGTGGATCCGGAATGGAGATGGCTGTGTTTTTTGCCAAAATGGTGATGCCCCGCTCGCGTTCCAGATCATTCGAGTCCATCACCCGTTCCTGGACGGCCTGATTCTCGCGAAAAACACGTGCCTGGCGCAATAATCCATCCACCAGCGTGGTTTTGCCATGATCAACGTGCGCAATGATCGCAATATTGCGAAGGTCAGTTCTTTCAATCATTTGTGCCTACCTGTATTCAACCCGAAAATTGCGAGGAATCCTCAAATATTTTGCATTCAATTTAAATCGACAAGGCATGATTATACGACCGCTAGGCTTTCTTGCACAGGCAGAAGTTTGGATCGGTTACTTCCGAGCCAAATGAGTCAGCCCTGCGATGACCGCCCGAAGGATTATCGACCCGCGTAAGTCGCTTAACGATGAATCCCTTTTCTCAGCAACAGCAGGTAAATTCCAAAAATGATCAGGCCGATCGAACCGGTATTCGCGATAAATGTGGCGGCATTGTCTGGATCGCCGCCGATATACAACCCCCACCCCACCATTGCCAGGATTCCCAGCGGAATTAATGGCCACCAGATAAATTTTAAATTCACCACGCGTGAAAAGAGAATAATCAATGCCCAACCGAGTGCAAAAATCGCCAGCATGATGCCAGTTTTTGCCAGTGGGTTGGTGCCCATGTTCGTGCCCCAGGCCAGGTAGATCCCCGGTCCGGTTGTGACTAACAAACTGCCGGGGATAATCAGGCCAAATAACCGCCAGTACACACCCCAAATCAGCAGAACGATGCCAGTCCCAGTGACGACCCACAGGACAAAGTCAATTAACCGCAGCTCGGTGAACAAAAAAGCCAGTCCAACGGAAAAGATGATGCCGCCTGGAATCAACGCCCACCAGGCCGGTTTGGTCAGCATCTTACGCGAAAGCACGGCGACCGCTACCCAACCCAGTGCAAAAAATATCAGCAGCCAGCCAATGTCGTGCGCAATCGGACGGTTGAACAACGTACTCATCCCAATGATCCCGCCCAGTCCAGCCCCGGTTAAAAGCCCTCCGAGGACCAGGAAGACGAAACGGCGGGTGCGTTGCGCCTCAATCAGAAAAAAAATGCCGATAATCGGAGCGAAGGCAAATAACAACCAGTTGGTCTTCAAATATTGTTCGAGAAGGACCAATACACCCACGGCAACCATGGCAATGCCGATGATGTAAACAAAACCGGGACGAGAATTTTTAACGGAGGGGTGCGTTGAATTTTGTTCCATTTTTGGGTTACCTGTAGGTGGTTCCAGATCAAATGATGCCATACTCACGCGCTTTGAGGACTGCCTGCATGCGGTCTCGAGCGTCCAACTTTGCCAGGATACTCGTCAGGTGATTTTTAACCGTACCCTCTGCGATCACCAATAAGTCTGCTATTTCTTTATTACTGGCACCGGTAGCCACCTGGCGCAGCACTTCCAACTCGCGGCTGGAAAGGTCAACTGCCAGATCAGGGACCTGCACCCGGGGGGTGCGTGCCATCCGAGTGAATTCCGACATCACTTTCGCGGTGATGGACGGCTGCATGAAATATTCGCCTCTGGCAGCTGCCCGAATCGCTTCATGCAATTTGTCCGAGGTCACATCCTTGAGCAAGTAGCCCACAGCCCCGGCGCGAAGACCGTCGAAAACCGTCTCATCATCGTCAAATGTTGTTAGCACTATGACTCGAATATTGGGAAACAAATCGCGGATTCGTCTGGTGGCGGTAACTCCGTCCATAACCGGCATACGCAGGTCCATCAGAATAACCTCCGGCTGCATCGTAGCGGTCAGGCGCAAGGCTTCCTCTCCATTGGCGGCTTCCCCAATAATTTGAAAATCACTTTGAACCTCGAGCAATGTTCGCAGCCCTTCACGGAATAACGACTGGTCGTCGACCAGCAAAACTTTTATGATCTGGTTCATGCCGGCACCTTAATATTGAATTCGAAACCACCGCTCGATGAGGAGCCAATTTGCAATTCACCTCCAACGCTGCTGACCCGTTCCTTCAACCCCATAATGCCAAATCCTTCCTTGTAGTCCCCCGGACCAATGCCATTGTCTTCAACATCGAGTTGAACGCAAGCATCCTGAGAAAAATCCAGCTTAATCCACAAGTGGGACGCCATAGCATGCTTACATGTGTTGCTGATTCCTTCCTGAGCAGCGCGGTAAAGGGTCCAGCGGGTCTGTGGATTGAGTTCCGGCTCATCGCCTGTAACGATAAGCTCAGGCTCGATTCCAGCGTTCCTGGCGCCTTCCAGCAACCCGCCAATCATCTCGGTCAACAATTCATGATTATCGATCGGTGAACGCAGTGCTGCTACCGATTGGCGCACATCCGCCAGCGCTTCATGCGTCAGATTTTGCGCTTTTGCCAGAATACTATCCGCCCGGCCTTTGTCATTATCGATTACAGCCCGAACTGCCTGAATTTGCATAAATATGGTGGTCAAATAATGCCCCAACCCGTCATGGATTTCACGCGCTAGTCGGTTACGCTCTTTGACGGTTGCCAGATCTTCTGCCTGGATGGCGTATTCCCGTAGCCGTTGATTGACAGCGGTTAATTCATTCAGCAGCCGTTCTACCTCGCGGCGGGAGGCCTCTTCATTCAACGCCATTTGCGTAAAAACAACAATAAAAATCAACCCGGCGACGAAAATCGGCAATCCCTGCCAGACGGTCGCCACTGATCCGCTGAAGGCATAAACGGCAGCCACATAGCTAAATGTGATAATAAATAACGCCACATAGCCTGTCCGCCTTGGCAATAGTATGACAGCATGCCCGGCCAACGGCATAAGAACCAGCGCATTGAATCCTGCACCCTTGCCAAGATAAACGATTAATCCACCCAGCAGAATTTGAACCACGAAATAAGCGATCGATAATTCTGTCGCTTTCTTTCGTACACAGTAGGCATAGCCATAAATTCCCGCCGCCAGATAGGCAGTACCCAGAGCGATCAGGACCACAATTTTCAACGGACTGGCCGATTGTAAAGAGCTGAATGTGGCGAAATAGGATGCCAGCACGACGACCGCGAAAGCCAGATCGGCGTCACCACCAGTGCGTATGAGCGACGGACTATTTTGACTCATGCCGTAAATTATAGCACCCGGGTCTTCCAGCCTTCTTTGAATGACCCCGGTTCAGGTCATATTTACAGTTATGACTTTCAAACTGCAGAGTGGGACTATTGATATGACCTTGAGCACTACGACCCCACCCATCAGGGTCGTATTGTATTGATCAACAGAACAAACATTCCCCTTAATGGACAGGCTATGAATATTTTAATGATTTATCCCAAATTTCCAGAGACGTTCTGGAGCTTTCAACACGCCATAGAATTCATCTCCAAAAAAGCTTCCACACCACCCCTCGGTCTGGTAACCATTGCACCGATGCTGCCAGCCGGCTGGAACAAAAAACTGATAGATTTGAATATCCAATCCCTGCATACTCGCGACATCGATTGGTCAGATCTGGTCTTTATCAGCGCGATGAATGTGCAGCGTGCATCCGTGGTTGAGGTTGTCCAGCGCTGCAAAAGCCACGGTAAAACCATCGTGGCAGGGGGTCCGTTTTTCACCGGTGAATACGACCAGTTTCCCCAGATTGACCATTTCGTCTTGAATGAAGCGGAGATCACATTACCGCAGTTTCTGGCTGACCTGGCGGTTGGTCAGCCAAAGCGAATTTATGCCACCGCTGAGTACGCAGACATCCAGACTACTCCTTTGCCAGATTGGAGTTTATTGAATTTCTCGGCGTATGAATCGATGAGCTTGCAATTTTCCCGCGGCTGCCCGTATGACTGCGATTTCTGTAACGTTACTGCACTGCTCGGTCACCGCCCGCGCACCAAATCGGCTGCCCAACTCGTCTCAGAACTGGATTCGCTTTACGCAGCCGGTTGGCGTCGCAACATTTTTATGGTGGACGACAACTTTATCGGCAATAAAAAAGTCCTTAAACAAGATATTTTGCCGGCGTTGATCGCCTGGCGGCAGGGAAAAACCGGCTGCCAGTTCATCACCGAAGCCAGCATCAACTTGTCCGACGACCCAGAGCTGATGGATTTAATGGTGAAAGCTGGTTTTATCTCCGTTTTCATCGGCATCGAAACGCCGGAGGAGGAATCCCTCGTAGAGTGCAACAAAAAACAAAATCAACACCGTGACATGCTGGAGAGCGTTCACACCATGCAGCGCTCTGGTTTACAGGTGATGGCTGGGTTCATCGTCGGTTTTGACAGTGATAATCCCGGCACCTTCCAGCGTCAGATTGACTTTATTCAAAAATCCGGCATTGTCACCGCCATGGTGGGTTTGCTTCAAGCGCCATTCGGCACCCGGTTGTACAGCCGGATGGAAAGTGAAGGACGTTTGATCCGCGAAATGAGTGGTGACAACACCGATGGGACGTCCAACATCGTGCCGCGACTGGATGTAGACATCCTCCAGCGTGGTTACCGCAGCATCCTATCTTCTATCTATTCTTCGAAAATGTTTTACGAACGGGTCAAAACCTTTATGGCGCATTACAACCCGGTTAAATCACCGGTGAAACTGCACATTAACGAAATTCAAGCCTTTTTCCGCTCCATCTGGCGAATCGGGATCCTGGGACCGGCGCGGCGGCAGTATTGGGATCTGTTCTTCTGGTCGTTGATCCACTATCCAAAAAAATTCGCGCTGGCGATTACCATGACCATTTACGGTTACCACTTCCAAAAAGTCAGCGGTAAAGCGCTGCAGCGTTCGCTTATGCAGGCACAAACCTTCCCATCGTCAGCGGCAGACTGACCCTCAGGAAAAGTAGTCCGTGGTAACCTGCTTGACCAATCCATCACGCTTGGTGGCTTCGGAAAAGCACCGAACGCGATATATTCTGTCTC
>DATMXL010000289.1:0-7867 GCA_035561555.1 Bellilinea sp. | reverse complement strand
CCTTTTGTTGAATTCGCTGGCGTCGGTTGCTCTGATATTTTCCGGTGGTGCCGTCTGGAGTGCGTTGGCAGCCTTGTTTGTTTTCTATCTGAGTTTCGAGTTCACCATTGTCAGTGTGCTGCCACTAATGAGCGAAGCCCTACCCGAATTGCGCGCCACAGTCATGGCCAGTATGTCGGCTAGTTTCTCCATCGGCCGTGCCTTGGCCGCCATGCTTGCGCCTTTCCTTTACACCCAATGGAGTTTCCCGGCTAACGCCATTGTCGCGGTTGCCTTCAACCTGGCTGCCATCGTGCTGCTCAGCCGGCTGAAAATTGTACCGCTTGCAACCGAATCCGAAAGCGACTCGTAAATTTATTAATCAACCAACTATTTTGGCCCTGGAGAAATAATAATGGCGAACATTACCGATCAACTTGGACAGGCATTTGTCTGCCCGCGCTGCCACAACAAGGGCGGCACTGCCCAAAAACTGGCCATGTCCGGCACTGGGATCTCGCGTCTGCTGGAAATTCAACCCTACCGTTACGCCTTTGTCTCCTGCACCAACTGCGGCTACACCGAAGTCTTCAACCTGACCATCCTCAATCAGCGCAACGACCTCTCGTCCTTTCTGGACATCCTGTTTTTGGATTGACCGTCTGCCTTTTCGTAGGTCGGATAGAGCGGCGGCATAAAACACAAATCTTCAGCTGCCCCCGCAGCCGCGAAATCCGACGAGCTTAAACTTTCTGTTGGATTTCGGGCTGCAAGCTAAAATGTGATTACTATTTAGTCGTCCCCGCCCTCAATCCAACCTACGGAAAATGGATCCGCGGTAGTTCGGATTGAGCAGCGACCCAACCGCAAATCCTCACCTGCCCCGCAGCCGCGCTCACACACCGTCCCGGTGTCTTGGCGGGAGACCGCCCTGTGGGCGAAATCCGACATCTTCCATTTCCTACGCAAGGGTTTTGTAGGTCGGATAGAGCGGCGATACAATACGGAAATCTTCACCTGCCTCCGCAGCCGCGGTCACAGACCGCCCTGTGGGCGAAATCCGACAAACCACAAATCTTACGCAGGGGTTTCGTAGTTTCGTAGGTCGGGTTGAGGGCGATGAATATGGCGCTTATTACGTTTCGTTCTGCAGCCCGAAACCCGACATCTTTGTTTGATTATGTAAAGGTCTTCTAGGTCGGACAGAGCAGCGACCCAACCGCAAATCCTCACCTGCCCCACAGCCGCGGTCACACGCCGCCCTGTGGGCGAAATCCAACACAATAATTATCCCCGTCGGATTTCGCGACTGCGCACAGTATGTTTGCCTGGAAAACGAGAATCGCCACTCAATCCGACCTACGGCGGATCCATTTTTCGTAGGTCGGATTGCCCACACACCGTCCCGGCGTCCTTCGGGAGGGCACACAGAGTGTGAGGTGTGGAAAGATAAACCCTTACATCATTTCGCTGGCAGCCCGAAATCCAACACAATGTGGGTGTGCGTCGGATTTCGCCCACAGGGCGGTCTCTGACCGCGGCAGCACAGAATATTTTTACCCGGAATATGTGAATCGCCACACTATCCGACCTACGATTGCAGGCCATCTTGTACGCTCGACAACATGTATAATGGTTATTGAATTTCTCAATATTGATAATTGACTTTTGATTTCCACCTTGCTATACTTTATCTGGTTATGTGGTCACTACCAGTTGGACGAAAAGCTCGATCTCAACGGCTATGACAGATCAAAATCCCCCCACTCCGCTCGTGCCTGACGAAGAAATCCGCCAGATTGTGCAGCGCGTGTTGACCCAGGCCATGGGGCTGACGCCCGCCGCTAATGCTGCGTCGCCGTCTTCGACGGCAGCACCCGTACCGGCTGCCCAGCCTGCCCCGGCTCGCATTGTGGCTATTGGCGCGGACCACGGCGGGTTTGAGCTTAAAGAGATTCTCAAAAAAGACCTGGTTGAGAGCGGCTACGAGCTCATCGATGTGGGCACCACCAGCAAGGAAGCGGTGGATTATCCCGATTATGCCCATGAGGTGGCGCGCCTGGTCGCCAGCGGCAAAGCCTGGCGCGGCGTGATGATTGACGGGGCCGGCATTGGCTCCTGTATGGTCGCCAACAAGGTGACCGGCGTGCGGGCTGCCATGGCTTATGATTACGCCAGTGCATCCAACAGCCGCGAGCACAATGACGCCAACGTGCTGACGCTGGGCGCCGGCTTGATCGGCGTAGCTCTGGCTAAACAAATTCTCAAAGTCTGGCTGGCCACCGAATTTTGCGGCGGACGCCATCAGAAACGCATCGACAAGCTTATCGCAATCGAGAAGCAGTACGGGAAGTAGAGGGACTTATGGCGCTGCCAAATATGCAAAAGGTAGAGCAGCTGGTTGAAATTATCACGCGTGAAGTGCTGATTGCCATGATGGAGCAGCAGCACGGTGAAACTCACCACGAGGGCGATCAGTGCAAGTTCAACTGCGCTGACGGGTTGTGCGTCAAAACCTGCTTCAACCGCACCGGTCAGGTAGTTTCAGCTGGCGCAGAACGTCTGACCTCCACCCTGGGCGTCATTCCCGAAGACGTCAGCCTGGCCAAGATGATCGATCACACCCTGCTCAAAGCCGACGCCACCCCGGATCAGATTGCCCAGCTGTGCTACGAAGCGCGCAAGTACGGCTTCGCCTCGGTGTGCATTAACCCCACCTGGGTGCCGTTGTGCGCGAAGCTGCTGGAAGGCTCGGATGTCAAAGTCTGCACGGTGATCGGTTTTCCGCTGGGCGCCAGCGCCCCGGATGTGAAGGTGTTCGAGACCCAGAACGCGCTGCACCAGGGCGCCAACGAAATCGATATGGTGCTCAATATCGGTGCGCTCAAAGCGCGCGATCTGGAAATGGTGGCGCGGGACATTCGCGGGGTGGTCAAAACCGCGCACGCGCGCGGCGCGCTGGTCAAGGTGATCCTGGAGACCTCGCTGCTCACCGACGAAGAAAAGGTGCTGGCATCGCTGATCAGCAAACAGGCTGAAGCCGATTTTGTGAAGACGTCCACTGGTTTCTCCACTGGAGGCGCCACCGTCCATGACGTGACCCTGATGCGCCGGGTGATTGGCCCGGAAATGGGCGTCAAAGCCTCGGGCGGAGTACGCACTTTCGAGGATGCCGAAGCCATGGTCAAAGCCGGAGCGACGCGCATCGGCGCCAGCGCTGGCATCAAGATCATTCAGGGTCCCGTCGCCGATAAAGCTGCAGTGCCTGCGGCGGCTGCACCTGTACCCGCTAAAAGTTTTTAAGCCGGAGCGAAATTATGATCATCGCGAAAGTCATCGGTACCACCGTTGCCACCATCAAGGATGAAAAATTGACCGGGCGCAAGCTGCTGATTTGCCGTCCCACCGACGAGCACGGCGTTCCATCAGGCAAGCCGTATGTCGCTATCGACAGTGTGGACGCCGGTATTGGCGACCTGGTGCTAACCGCCGCCGGATCGTCGGCGCGTCAGACGAACATCACCAAAGACACGCCGGTGGACGCGGTTATTATGGCTGTGATTGATTCGCTGGAAGTTGGCGGCGAGGTTGTGTTCCGCAAGTCCGCCTGACGGACGTGCGTAGTGAGAGGATCCTGATTCGATGGACAAAGATCTTTCCTCCATTCAAGAAGCGCGTGATTTAGCCGCGGGTGCCTGGGATGCCTGGCAGAAATGGCGCACTGCCTCGCAGGTCGAGGTTGACCGGGTGTGCGCCGCCATGGCTGAGGCTGGTTACCACGCTTCCGAGCGGCTGGGGCGTTTGGCAGTGGAAGAAACCGGTTTTGGCGTACCGGCGCATAAAAAGATCAAGAACGAGTTCGGCTCGCGCTTCGTGTGGGAAAGCATCCGTGACACCAAAACCGTGGGCGTGATCCGCCATGACCCGCAGCGCCGCCTGTACGAAATTGCCTGGCCGATGGGCGTGGTGGTGGCGCTGGTGCCGTCCACCAATCCCACCTCGACCGCCTTTTTCAAGATTCTGACCGCCGTCAAAGCGCGCAATGCCATCGTGGTCGCGCCGCACCCGTCGGCGGTACGCTGCACTTGCGACGCCACCACCACCATGGCGCTGGCAGCCGAAAGCGCCGGCGCTCCCAAGGGGCTGATTGCCTGTATGACGCAGGTCTCATTGCCTGGCACGCAGGAATTGATGACTCACCGGCGCACAGCCGTGATACTGGCAACTGGCGGCTCCGCCATGGTGCGGGCAGCTCATTCCACCGGCAAACCAGCTTACGGCGTGGGTCCGGGCAATGTGCCGGTGTACGTGGACCGCAGCGCCGATATCGAAAAAGCGGCGCGCTATATTGTCGCCAGCAAAGCCTTCGACAACTCCACCATTTGCGCCACCGAGCAGGCGGTCATTGCTGATCGCCCCATCTCCCAGCGACTGGCGGATCTGATGCGCGCCGAAGGCGCATATTTCACCAACCCGCAGGAGACTGACCTGCTGCGCAGGGCGTTGTTCAACCCGGACGGCAGCATGAACACAGCGGTAGTGGGCAAATCAGCGGATTATGTGGCGGGTTACGCCGGGTTTTCCATCCCGCGCGGTGCGCGCATTCTGGTTACCCCGCTGACCAAAGTCGGTCGGGATGAAGTCCTGTCGCACGAGAAGCTGACCACCGTGCTGGCCTGGTATGTGGTGGACGGCTGGGAAGAGGGCTGCGATACTTCGATCGCCATGATCGAAACCGGCGGGCGCGGGCATACGCAGATCATCTACGCCACCGACGAGAAGGTCATCATGGCTTTTGGGCTGGAGAAGCCCGTGTTCCGAATAGTGGTCAATACGATGGGCACGCTGGGCGCGATCGGTTACACCACCGGCGTGGCGCCATCGATGACGTTGGGGTCAGGCGGGGTGGGCGGCGCCATCACAGGCGACAATATCACCGTTACCCATTTGATGAATGTAAAAAGGCTGGCGTACGAAACGATCGCACCGCCGCCTGAGGCCTTCGCGCCTGGCGAAGCCAGTACTGGTCCGTCGCCGGCTGAAGTGGAACGCCTGGTGCGCCAGGTGTTGGACGAAATTTTGCAGAAGAAGAATCCCTTTTAACCCATTTTTTGATCCAGGAAAGGAATCACCACAATGGCTCTAGATACTTCACTCATCGCTTTAGGAATGGTTGAGACCCGCGGTTTGATCGGCGCGGTTGAGGCCGCCGATGCCATGGTCAAGGCAGCCAATGTTGTCTTGATCGGCTCGGAATACGTTGGCGGCGGTTTCGTGACCGTCATGGTGCGCGGCGACGTTGGCGCGGTCAAAGCTGCCACGGATGCCGGCGCTGCCGCGGCCAAACGCGTTGGCGAACTGGTATCGGTGCATGTCATTCCACGGCCGCATGTGGACGTCGAGATGATTCTGCCCAAAGCCAGCAAAGGCGCTTTTGGCGGTCGAACGGCTGAATCCAAAGAAAAGTAAACCCGCTCCGGTTCATTGATCGGCCGGGCATACGCCCGGATCCGGCTGAAGGTTTGGCCGGTATCCGAGCGGCATTTTTCACCTATCGATTGCCTAGCCGCGCTTGATCCAACCTGGAAGCGCGCCCGACTGTGTTCCCACCATAGGAGGCCTGAATGGCTGATGAATTTTCACTGCGCTGTTATTGTTTTCTGGACCGCATGCAGGCCCAGTATGCTGCCTTCGTTGGCACCATTACGCAGGGCGACCTGCCGATTGAGGGCATGGCAGCTCTGTACGTCGAGATGGCACCGGGCAATGAAGTCTTCCGCGTGGTGGACATCGCTGTCAAAGCCACCGAGGCCCGCCCGGGTGCGCAGATTGTTGAACGGGAATTTGGCATGTTCGAGGTGCATTCTCCTAACCAGGCCGCGGTGATCGAGGCTGGCGAGGTGGTGCTGGAGCGCCTGGGTTTGCGCGTCGAAGACCGCATTCGGCCAGAGGTGGCTTCCACCCAGGTGATCACCCGCATCGACCCGTACCAGGCTCAGTTGATCAACCGTTTCCGCCGCGGCAGCATGCTGGTGCCCGGCGAGACGCTGCTGGTGTTGGAGTGCGCGCCGGCTGCCTACATTAATTATGCCTGCAACGAAGCTGAGAAGAAGGCCAGTATCAAGCTGGTGCACGTCTCCTCAGTCGGACGCTTTGGCCGCATGTGGCTCTCCGGCAGCGAGGCTGAGATTCAGACCGCGAAAAACGCGGCCATTCAGGCGTTGGAAAGTCTGGCTGGGCGCGAAAGCGCCTGAGTACGGCAGCAGGTGGAGGTATTATGGCAAAAGAGTTTTATACCGAAAAAGACATCGAAGATATGTGGAAGCGCGGCGTCATGTCGCTGGATCTCAGCGACGCGGTTGTGCTGACCGAACTGGCGTATGAAAAGGCCAACCGCCTGGGGATGAAGCTGGTGCAACCAACGGCGGACAATCCACCCAGTGCACCCATGCGCCCGTATCTGTCACCTGCCAAACCGGCAGCCGTGCCGAGCATGGCGGATGTAGCGGCGTATCTGCCGCAGGCGCAAAGTCCGGTCGGAAGCCAGGCCGGCGAGCTGGACCTGCAGCAGCGCATCAAGAATGCGGTCATGGCGCGCATGGGACCGCAGGTGGACCCCAAATTGCTGGATTCGATCATTCAGCGCGTGCTGTCCAGCACCGGATTGAAGTAGATCATGCTGCTTGGCAGAGTGGTTGGTTCGGCTGTGTGCTCCATCAAATATCCCGGCACCGAGGGGGTCAAGCTGCTGGTCGTCCAGCCGCTGGATAAAGACCTGACGCCGGTGGGCGGACTGCAGGTAGCTGCGGATGTGGTGCAGGCGGGTCCGGGCGACCTGTGCGTGATGGTGCGCTCGCGCGAGGCTGCTCTGGCTATGACCGATGTCAAATTTGTGCCGGTTGACCTGGCACTGGTGGGCATTGTAGACGAACTGGCGGTCCAGCCGGCTGCGGAGGTGGAATTGATTATGCGGCGCGGCTGGAATCCGTACTACGGGAAGGCGGGGGCATGATCCTGGGGCGAGTGGTGGGCACGGTCGTGACGACCATCAGCCATCCGGCTTTCAAGCACCGCCGTTTATTGGTGGTGCAGCCGCTGGGTCTGGAGGACGAACCGCCGGACGCTGATTTTATTGCGCTGGATAATACTCAAGCCGGTGTGGGGGATACGGTGCTGGTCAACCGCGAGGGTAACGGCGCCCGTCAAGTACTGAACAACCCGGATGCACCGGTTATCTCGGTCATCGTCGGGTTGGTGGATTCGGTTTATATCGACTGAGGTTTTAGCGACTGCCGAGCTGGGAATTATGCCCGCCTGGGCAGCGCTTTTATTTCCACAGCAGCAGCGCGGCTTGCCGACCCAGCCATACTGCCGTCAGACCGATCAATATATGCGCCACGACGTTGATCACGGAGTAAAATCCCTGACCCTGGCGGAACAGGTTGACGGTCTCGTTGCTGAAGGTCGAAAAAGTGGTAAAGGCTCCCAGAATGCCAATATAGAGGAACGAGCGTGCTTCAGGGGAGATGATCGCGCTGTATTCTCTGACGTGGGACGATAAGCCAATCACCAGACAACCGATCAGGTTGACGATCAAAGTCCCGGCAGGGAAGCTCTCAGCTTTGCTCCAGGTTTGGGTGGCATTGCCAACAAAATAACGAAGGACCGCGCCAATAAATCCGCCGGTCCCGATTAGTATGATTTTTTCCAAAGTTAATTTGCCCTGTCATGGTGGAATGCAGGAGTCATCAGCGCGAGGCGGTTAAGGGTGGACTCCTTCACCAAAGAAGGAGTATTTTAACCTGTTATTCAGGCCAAATGCTGCCGGCGCGTACCACCCCGCCAGCCGGCACATCGGCTTTGACTGTGGCGCCGTTGCCAATGCGCG
>DATMXL010000288.1:0-9634 GCA_035561555.1 Bellilinea sp. | reverse complement strand
TGAGCCACGCGCCCGGGGTCTGAAAATTATATCATAAGCGCCGACCGTGGCAAGGTTCGCGCAATCCACTCCTCCAGTATCCATTTTTTGTGCAATAATATTCCTATGGAAAAATCTAGCCTTTCCTCCGCCAACCTCAATTTGCCCGCTCAGCCTGATTCCTTCACAGCTTTTCTACAGCGATACCCCTGCTACGAAAGCACCCGCGCCCTCGATGACTTGCGCCAGGCGGAGTATGCCCGCCTTGACCGCGACGGTCACGTTTACCTGGATTTCACCGGCGGCAGCCTGTACAGTGAAAAGCAGGTGCTGGCCCACCTCGAACTGCTCCTCGCCAACGTCTTCGGCAACCCGCATTCCACCAACCCCACCTCGCTGGCTATGACCCACTGGGTCGAGTCAGCGCGCCAGAGTGTACTGGATTTTTTCCACGCCGATCCGGCCGAATACGTCTGCATCTTCACCCAAAATGCCAGCGGCGCGCTCAAATTGGTCGGTGAGTCCTTCCCCTTCTCCCCCGCCAGCCGCTACCTGCTCACCTTTGACAACCACAACTCGGTCAACGGCATTCGCGAGTTCGCTCGCGCCCACGGCGCCGCCATCACCTATGCACCGGTGATCCCACCCGAGATGCGCATCGACGACGAGAAGCTCTCCGCTCTGCTGGATGAAGTCAACCCGGATTCCAATAACTTGTTTGCCTACCCGGCGCAGTCCAACTTCTCCGGTGTGCAGCACGACCTGGCCTGGATCGAGCGGGCACAGGCCAAAGGCTGGGATGTGTTGCTGGATGCCGCTGCCTTCGCGCCCACCAATCCGCTTGACCTATCCACCGTCCACCCGGATTTCGTCTCGCTCTCCTTCTATAAAATTTTCGGCTACCCGACGGGTATCGGCGCGTTGATCGCCCGCCGCAGCGCGCTGGGCAAGCTGCACCGCCCCTGGTTTGCCGGTGGCACCATCACGGTGGCTTCGGTGCAAGGTGACCGCTACTTCCTGCACGCTGGCGCTGAGGGCTTTGAGGACGGTACCCTGAACTATCTGACACTGCCGGCTGTGGAAATTGGTCTGCGTCACATCCAACGCATCGGCTACGACACCATCCATAACCGGGTTGCCTGCCTGACGGGTTGGCTGTTGGATCAACTATCTGGCCTGCGTCATAGCAACGGGCTGCCGGTGGTCAAAAACTACGGACCGCTGGAGACGCGCATGCGCGGGGGTACCATCACCATGAATTTCTTCGATCCGCGTGGTCATTTCGTCGACCACCTGCGGGTGGAGGAGCGGGCCAATCAGCGTAACATCTCCATCCGCACCGGCTGCTTCTGCAATCCGGGTGGAGGTGAACTGGCCCTCGGGCTGAGCGCCGGCGAGTTGAATGCCTGCTTTATTCAAAAACCGCGCATGGAGTACCAGGACTTCCAGCGCTGTATCGATGACAAAAGCACCGGCGCAGTGCGGGTTTCCCTGGGGCTCATCAGCAACTTCACCGATGTATACACTCTGATAGAGTTTACGCGCCAGTTTATCGATAAAAACTCTGACAAAGTTTAGTTTCTGATAGGTTTAAGAGGTCGGAGTCGCAGCCGGCATGTCTTCAGCCCTCAGACCATCCGGGTAGAAAATTTCCCAGTTCTGAATGACTCGCAGCGCGCTCAAATCAAGCGGCACATCCATACTCGCTTGAGAAGCTAGGGATAAAAACCGCCGCCTACTGATGGGTACCAAGGGTTCCTGCTTTCTCCTGCTACGAGCTTAGCCGGTCCTGATGGGACCGGGACACGACTGATTTCAAGTATAAATAAATCAATTTCTGCCGTCAATGTCCGATTTATTGTTCTATGGTTATTACTACCCAGCGATGCGCCAGAGAACTAAAGCCAGGGTTTATCCAAAACGCCCGGTGACGTAGTCCTGGGTCTGCTTTTCGCGCGGATTGACAAACAAGCCTTTTCCAGCTGCGTATTCCACCAGCTTTCCCTGCAAGAAGAATCCTGAATAATCGGCTGTCCGGGCGGCTTGCTGCATATTGTGCGGCACCAGGATGACGGTGATGCGCGATTTTAACTCCTGCAGCATCTCCTCAATTTTGGCGGTAGAAACCGGGTCAAGCGCCGAGGTCGGTTCGTCCAGCATAATCACCTCTGGGTCGAGTGCCAGTACGCGCGAGATGCATAAACGCTGCTGCTGTCCGCCAGACAGCGACGTGCCAGGATCATTAAGCCGATCGTATACTTCATCCCATAACACCGCCTGGCGCAAGGCCTGCTCAACGCGGTCATCCAGCACCGATTTATTGTTTTCCCCCATTAACCTTAATCCATAAATGACATTTTCGTAAACGGTCAGCGGCAGCGGAGCCGGGCGCGAGAACACCATGCCAACCTTGCGCCGCAGCTCGATCACATTAACCGACGGATCGAGTACGTTTTGGCCATTAAACAGTATTTGCCCTTCGACCGTCGAAACATCAGCCAGGTCATTGAGCCGATTGATTGCCCGCAGCAGGGTAGATTTACCCCCGCCTGACGGACCAAAAAACACATTGACCGCATTGGCAACCACATCGATGCTGATGTCGTGCAGGCTTTCCACCCCATCCGAGTACATCAGCGTCAGGTTTTTGACTGATATCAGCACACTCATGACTGCCTCACCATTGGCGTCGAGCCCGCGCCCGGTTGCGAATCACGGTGGCGATCACATTCATGCCAAGTACAAAGACTAACAGCACCAATACCGTGCCGTATTGAATTTGCACCGGCATTCCCGGCACCGAAGTGGAGATAACGAAAATATGATATGGCAGCGCCATGGTCGCGTCCATCGGTGACTGGGGCAGCATCGGCAGAAAGAATGAAGCTCCTGTGAACATGATGGGTGCGGTTTCGCCCACTGCTCGTTCCAACCCAAGTATGATCCCTGTGACGACCCCAGGCATAGCCTGCGGCAGCGTGATATTTTTTACAGTTTGCCAGCGCGTTCCCCCCAGCGAGGTGGATACCACCCGAAACGAGTTCGGCACCTGACGTAAGGCCTCTTCGGTGGTGCTGATGATCACTGGCAGGGTCATGATACTCAGGGTCAGCGAAGCAGCCAGAATACTGGTGCCAAAATTCAAAAAGAGCACGAATAAACCCAGCCCAAACAACCCATAAACCACCGAGGGAATTCCAGCCAGATTAATGATGGCAATACGCACCAGCCGGGTCAGCCGGTTATCGGAGGCATATTCCGCTATATAAATGCCTGCCGCCACGCCCAGTGGTACGGAGAAAATAGCGGTTCCAATTGCCAGGTAAAATGTCCCGACGATCGCAGGCATAATGCCGCCGGCACGCATACCGTCCCGCGGCATGGCCGTCAAAAATTCCCAGCTGAGCGCCGGTGCTCCGCGCACAATAATATACACAATCACGCCGATGACCGGTACAGCTGTGATAAATGTGATCAGCCGCAACAAATTGACGCCGACAATGGCTTTGCGCTTAGAAACTTGAGCGTAATTTGAGTTGTCCATCACTACGCTCCTTTACGAAAGCAGACGCTCGGCGCGTTTTTTGCTGCGCAAAGCCAGGGATGAGGCGGTTAAATTGACAGCCAGTGAAATCAAAAACAACACAATTCCGATGAAAAATAATACATGATAATGATCCGAGCCTGTGGCCACCTCGCCCATTTCCGAGGCAATCGTGGCGGTCATGGTACGCGCCGGCAGGAATAGAGCATTCCAACTGCTCGGCAGCACAGGCGCGTTGCCCGTAACCATCATCACCGCCATGGTTTCGCCAATGGCGCGTCCAACCCCGAGCATCACAGCAGTTAACAGCCCGGAACGCGCCGCTGGCACCGTCACCCCCCAGATGGTTTGCCAGTGATTGGCACCCAGCGCCATGGCACCCTGGCGGTACATAGCCGGTACAGTATTCAGAGCATCCTCCGAAATGGAGACGATGGTCGGAATGGCGATAAACCCAAGCAGCACCGCGCCGGTGAAAGCTGTCAACCCCGTCGGGAGATTCAAAAACTCACGGAATGACGGCGCGACCAGCTGGATACCCAAAAATCCCAGCACCACCGATGGCAGCCCCGCCAGAATTTCGATTACCGGTTTGAGGATATTTTTGATCCAGGCTGGCGCCAATTCCGATAGGTACACAGCCGTGCCGATGCCGAATGGGATACCGATTAGCAGCGCACCAACCGTCACCAGGACCGAGCCGTAAATTAAAGGCCAGATGCCAAAATAACTTTCAATCGGGTACCAGCGTGTACCAAACAAGTCACCGAGCGGTACTTTGCCAAGTGCTGGCAAGCCTTCCCGCGCCAGGAAGATTAAGATCAAACTGACAAATAAAATGCTGGAGTATCCTGAAATTCGGATAATCCAGGTGATCCAGCGCTCGCCTTTGACCATTTCCATGCTGCCAGCGCCTACTTCCCGGCCGTTTTGACCAGGATGGGAACGAATCCCAATCGGGTGACGATTTTCTGTGCTTCAGGCGAAACAATCCAGGCCAGGTAATCCAGCACTGTTTGGGGTGCATCCGCGCGCGTGTACATATACAGGTCACGCGAGATCGGATATTGCCCGTTGTTGACCGTCTCAACCGATGGCAGTACATAGGGTTGGTCGGGGCTGGCGGTAACCGCCAGCATTTTCACTTCCGCTGTCACGTACCCCAGACCATCATAGCCAATCGCATTGGGATTATCCGCTACCTCGGAAATGATCCCTTCCGAGGATGGCAGCAGCAGCGTATCGGCAGAAAAAATTTCCGTATTTTCTGGATCGCCCAGCCGCACAACCTCCTCGAGGAAATAAACATGCGTCCCGGAATTGGTCTCGCGCGATAGTTTTACGATGGGACGGTCTTCTCCGCCCAATTCCGACCAGTTGCTCACTTCGCCGCGGTAAATTCGAGCGATATCTTCCAGTGACAATTGATCAATCGGATTTTCCGGATTAACAATTACCGCGATGGCATCGCGTGCAATAACGTGTTCAACGGGCTCTATACCATTGGCTTGAGCCGCCTCGATTTCCTCGTCTTTGATTTTACGTGAGGCGTTGGCAATATCCACCGTGCCGCTGAGTAAAGCTGTCAACCCGGTGCCCGAACCGCCGCCCGTAACTGAAATGCGCACCTCGGGCAAGACACTCTGGTAGGCTTCTGCCCAGGCTAAAGCCAGGTTGACGATGGTGTCGGAGCCTTTATTTTGGATGTAGGTTGATGCAGGAGGTTCTGTTGAACCATTGGAGGTAGGCGCGCAGGCTGTAAGCAAAGTCAGCAGGGTCACCAGTGCAATGATTCGGGCAGCGAATTTCATACCCCTAAATTATACTCGAGCCTCTCCGGAATCCAGGCTGAAAAAAGTTATATAAGCGCCAAAACCTGCCGGACGCCGAGTTCGCGACCAGGTCCGAAAATTGGCTGATTGACCTTGAGTTTGGTATAATTCAAAGGTTATGAACAATTCAGGTGAGGCACAAAAGCATGGAGATTGGCACGATTCAAAGCGTTGATATCGACGGTCAGATGCGCGAGGCGTTCCTCGATTACGCCATGAGTGTAATTGTAGCGCGTGCCTTGCCGGATGCCCGCGACGGCCTTAAACCCGTGCATCGCCGCATCCTGTTCGCCATGTCCGAGTTGGGGATGCGTTCCAATACCCCCTACAAGAAATCGGCACGTATTGTTGGCGAAGTACTCGGCAAGTATCACCCGCATGGCGATATGTCAGTTTACGACGCTATGGCGCGTATGGTGCAAGATTTCTCCATGCGTTACCCGCTCATAGATGGCCAGGGTAACTTTGGCTCGGTTGACGGTGATCCGCCGGCTGCCATGCGTTACACTGAAGCGCGCCTGGGTACGATGGCCGAAGAATTGCTGTCCGACATCGATAAAAACACTGTCGATTTCACGGACAACTTTGATGGATCCCTTAAAGAACCGCTGGTGCTGCCAGCCCGTCTGCCCAACTTATTGCTCAACGGATCGGTTGGTATTGCCGTTGGAATGGCGACCAATATTCCGCCGCACAACTTGCGGGAGTTATGCAATGCCATTAACTATCTGATCGATCACTACGACCAGATGGACGAGGTCAGTGTGGATGATCTGATGGCCTTCCTGCCAGGTCCGGATTTTCCCACCGGGGGTATCATCGTCGGCGCTGAAACGATCAAACAAATGTACAGCACCGGACGGGGGCGGTTGATCGTGCGCGGGCAGGCGCATGCTGAAGAGGCTAAGAACGGGCGCTTCAACATTATCATCACCGAGATCCCTTACCAGATCAACAAGACCACCTTAATTGAGCGGATCGCTGACCTGGCGCGGGAAGGCCGGCTGGATTCCATCTCCGACCTGCGTGATGAATCCGACCGGACCGGCATGAGCATCGTGCTCGAGCTCAAACGTGGCGCACAGGCCAAAAAGGTACTGAATCAGCTTTACAAGTACACGCCGCTGCAAACCACCTTTGGCGCACATATTCTGGCATTGGTGGACAATGAACCGCGCCTGCTCTCTCTCAAGCGCGCCCTGCAATACTATATTGAGCACCGCCAACAGGTTATTACCCGCCGCGCTCAGTTTGAGCTGGATAAAGCCCGGGCGCGCGCCCACATTCTGGACGGACTGCTGATTGCCCTGGCCAATTTAGATGCAGTCATTCAGACCATCCGCCAGTCACCGGATGTAGAAACCGCCCGCGACCGCTTGATGGCCAACTTCAAACTGACCGAAATTCAGGCACAGGCAATTTTGGACATGCAATTGCGCCGTCTGGCTGCCCTGGAACGCCAAAAGATTGAAGACGAATACAAAGCCCTGGTGGAACGCATTGCGTTCCTGGAAGATTTGCTGGCTTCACCGCACAAAATTTTAGAGATGGTCAAAACTGACCTGAATGAGATTGCTGATAAACATGGGGATGACCGCCGCACCAAGATTGCCCATGATGGTAAGGAAGGTTTCAGTGAAGAGGACCTGGTAGCTGACGAACACGTCCTGATTAATATTACTCAAAAGGGGTATATCAAACGGGTAGCTGCCAAGAATTTCCGCACCCAGATGCGCGGCGGGCGCGGTGTCACCGGCCAGAACCTGAAGGGCGAAGATGAAATCCTGATGGTTATCCCGGCGCGAACCCTGCAGACGCTGCTATTTTTCACCAACAAAGGCAAGGTGTATTCCGAGAAAGTCTATCAACTGCCCGATGCGCAGCGTACGGACCGCGGCATTTCGATTCAGAATGTCCTGGCACTCGGGCCGGATGAAGCCATCACGGCGGCAGTGCCGGTACCTGAGTTTAGCGCCGGTGCTTTCTGCACCATGGCGACTGCCAACGGCAAGGTCAAACGAGTCTCGCTGGCAGAATTCGCCAGCGTCCGTCCCTCCGGATTGATCGCCATAGGTCTCGAGCCAGGTGACGAGCTAGGCTGGGTGCGGCTGACCAGTGGTAAGGATGACATCATTCTGGTGACAGCCAACGGGCAGGCGCTGCGTTTCAATGAGGCTTCGATCCGTCCCATGGGACGGCCGGCGTCGGGCATGAACGGTATTCACCTGACAAACCGCGATCAGGTGGCATCGATGGAAGTCATCAAACCGGGTGCTGAATTGCTGGTGGTGACGGAATGGGGTTACGGCAAGCGCACTCCGCTGGCTGATTACCCGATCAAAGGTCGCGCCACGAACGGTGTATTGACCATTGATCAGAAAAACCTGGATAAGGTTGGAAGAATTGCCACTGCGCGTGTCGTTGAGGAAAATGACGAAGTCACACTCATTTCAGCCAGCGGCTTGATCATCCGCATGAAGGTCAAGGACATCAGTCAGACTGGCCGCGCCACCCGCGGGGTACGCGTCATGGACCTGACCAGCGGCGACACAGTCGTGTCGGTAGCCCGCATCTCTGAAGCTGACCTGATCCAGGTGGGCGAAGAAGAAATTTCCGAAATTAAATAATACAGGTGCAGCTGTGTTTCAGGCTGCACCTGTTATTTTAAAGCCAGGTTAATTTTGTTAAAAGCTGACTTTGCCGAAAGCAATCAACAACAGCGTGCCCATGGCACAGGTCATCACCAGTAACAGAACCGACACCAAAAAACGTTGCGGCGCAGTCATACCAAGGATGCGCCCATCATCGTTCTTCTTGCGGCCATGTTTGCCAATTTCATCTATAAAAGATTGAGATGCAGAATTTCGCAGATCATCGAGCATTGTCGCCCTCCCACAACCTATTTAACCATTAATCGGTCTTAAATGCACGTCGCCAACAGATACCAATTTTTGGCTGCCATCTTCCTGTTGCATGAGCAGGTTGCCAAGCGCATCGATACCTGACAAAATACCACTAAAACCCTGTCCGCCGGAATTCTTCAAGGTTACCATCTCGCCTTTGAATGCCAGCCTTGACTCCCAGGCCTGGATGAAACCGGCAGATCCTATGTGCTGGCGCCATTCGAAGAAGGATATCAACACAGATCGCAACAATTTCAGCCGGTCAACCGGTTCTTCCAGGTGTTCCTCCACACAGGTGGCGGGGAATAATACCTCAGCGTCTGGCGGCACAGAGGATGGTGCAACATTGATTCCAATCCCAATGACCACTGCCTGCAGCTCTTCTCCCTGCCAGGCGGACTCGGCCAGAATGCCGCAAGTCTTGCGGCGCGCCAGCAGTACATCATTGGGCCACTTGATCTCTGCTGGCAGGTGCATGCTCTGCAGCGTCAGGCAAACGGCCAGGCCCGCCAATGGTGAAAACAGCGTCAGATGTTCGATTTCTTCTGCAGTGGGCCGCAGGATGATCGAAAATGCCAGCGCTGCTCCCGGGTTGGTCACCCATGAGCGCCCCAGCCGTCCGCGGCCTTTGGTCTGCTGGTCGGCGATCACCAGCGTGCCGTCCTTGGTACCGGTTTCCGCCCAGGCTAAAGCTTCGTCATTGGTGGAGCCGATGGTGTCGAAATAGCGGATTTCGGGAATGGGAAGGTCCGTCAGAGATTGACGGATGAGATCGAGTTGCATTGGGCAATTGTACCGTAATCCCCAAAGTGGAACGTTGGGTAAATTTCAAGAGCCGCATTGCTGCGGCTCTTGTTTCCCAAAACCCAAAAGGAAATAAGCTTAGTTGACGTTGACTTTGATAGTTTTCGGCCGGGCTTCTTCAGCTTTTGGGATACGCAGGATTAAAATCCCATCCTTTAAGCTGGCGTCTACCTTGGCCGAGTCGACGGCTTCCGGCAGCTGTACGCTGCGCATAAACCGTCCGGCGCTGCGTTCGCGTAACAGGTAGGTAGCCTTGTCATCTTGTTCGACTTTAACCTCGCCCTGAATGGTCAGGGTGTTGTTGGTAATCTGGATGTTGAGGTCGTCGGAGCTGACACCCGGGAGTACCGCTAATATTTCATAGGCCTCATTGGAGTCCTTGACATCCATTGGAATAGCCACACGGGCTGGATCGCCCATCCACTCATCTTGCAGCATGCGGTTGAACATGCGGCGGTGGTTCAGCATTCTGCTGTAGGGGGTTGTAAGATAAAGTGCCATAGAATTCTCCTTTTTCATTATTAATCGGTAAACGATTTGCTGTACAAATAGGGTTTGTTGCTTACAAGGAT
>DATMXL010000287.1:0-6364 GCA_035561555.1 Bellilinea sp. | reverse complement strand
TGGAAGATGATGGGGCTGGCAGCCCTGATCGCCGCCTTCTCGGCAGTGGTCGGACTGTATCTGTCGTATTACCTCAATGTGGCTTCCGGCGCCGCTATTGTGTTGACCTGCACGGCGGTATTTCTGGTGGTGTGGCTGGGTACCAGTCTGAATCGGCGAGTGCGGGCAGTGGCGAGGTAGAACGAACCCATTCCAACACAGCGGGCTCTGCTATCACAGCAATAACCAAAAGCAAAAATGATACGGGAGGACAAGATGAAACGTCTGATGATCCTTTTCGCGGTCTTGATAATGGGGATGCTCTCGGCCTGCAGCCAGGGTGCCCCCGGAGCAACCGTCAGAGAAGGCTGTAATGAATATGGTTGTGTGACCATCACCATCGAAGGTCCCGTCCAGGCCATGAAACCCACGGGAATTAGAATTAGCATCAAATCGGCAGAAAAGGCCGAGGAGCTTTGGGTCTCTCTGACAGCCTATGGCCTGGATAGTCTCAATTTTGAGAAATTGCCTGAAGGCACCAAAACTACGCTCGAAAAGGAAAAACATTTAGGCTTTTCGTGGATAATATCCAATGTAGAGCCGGATAAAGAGTATGTCTTCGAGGGTAGTGTGGTTTTAGTAGAGCCTCCCTACAAAATCGGGATGCATACCTACAGGTTTTTTGTAGGCGCATCCTATATCGGAAGCGGCCCAATACTGGCCAATGCGAATATTTACCTGGATGATGAAGGCAACCAAATGGCTTCTGAGTTGGTGAAAGATTATCTGGAAACAGAAGTGGAAATCCTGCCCAATGAAACCGGCGTCATCATTTTCCCCACCGACACCCCCAATCCCACCATCCGCATCCCCAGCGCTACCGCCACGGTTACACCGCTGCCTTCCAGCACCCCAACCCCCACCGTGACGCCTACTCTAGCGTTGTATCCGTAAAAAAATTGACTACACCAACGACGCAAACAGCCCGGACTGGCTAAAGCCTGTCCAACTTATATCCTATTCGGCCCTCCACATCCCTCCTTTGCCCGGTTGTATAATCATCTGAACGCTCCAGACAGGTTAATGCCTGATTATTAATTCACGAATCGCAGCTGCAAGCCTTACAATTGAATAAACCGCATTTCATCCGGATGGGGAATATTTGGAGCAGAGGAGTTCGGCTATGACATCGACCAACGACATCCTGGCTATCGTTTTAGGCGGCGGTCGCGGCACGCGCCTCTACCCGCTTACCGCCGTGCGCTCCAAACCAGCCGTACCCATTGCCGGCAAATACCGTTTGATCGACATCCCCATCAGCAATTGCATCAATTCCGGCATCTTCCGCATCGCGGTCTTGACCCAGTTTAATTCGGTGTCGCTGCACCGCCACATCACCAACACCTACCTGTTCGACTCTTTCCACACTGGCTGGGTGCAGATCTGGGCAGCCGAGCAGACGATTTCCAGCGCCACCTGGTACCAGGGCACCGCCGACGCCGTGCGCAAACAGCTTTTTGAAATCCGCTCCACGCGCGCACCCTACGTGCTGATCCTGGCGGGCGATCACCTGTACACCATGGATTTCGCGCCGATGTTTGACTTCCACATCCAGAACCAGGCCGAAATCACCGTGGCAGTGCAGCCGGTGGCAAATTCCGACACCGGGCGCTTTGGCATCCTCAAGCGCGATCCGGATTGCCGATTGACGGACTTTGCTGAAAAACCAAAAGACCCGGCCTTGCTGGAAAAAATGGTCTCGCGTGCCGACCCGCAGCGGCCGTACCTGGGTTCGATGGGCATATATCTGTTCAACACCGACACGCTGGTCAACATGCTGGAGACCAACCTGGGTTTCGACGATTTCGGCGGGGACGTGATCCCGCACGCTATTGAACATGCCGCCGTCTTCGGCTTCGATTTTGACGGCTACTGGGAAGACATTGGCACTATCCGCTCGTTCTACGACACCAATCTGCTGCTGACCATGCCGGATTCACCCTTCAATCTGTACGATTCCAACCGTCCCATTTACTCGCATGGGCGCTATCTACCAGGGTCGATCGTGCAAAATTCCCAACTGGAAAATGTGCTGCTGGCGGAAGGTTGCCGCATCGAACAGGCTGAAATTCGGCATTCGGTCATCGGACTGCGCAGCATCATCCACAGCGGCGTCAAAATCACTGACACAGTGATGATGGGCGCCGATTATTACCTCAAAAAGCCTGGCAGCGCGACGAACTTCCCTGAATCGGGTTTAATCCCTTTAGGCGTCGGCAAGAACTCGCAAATTAGCGGCGCCATTCTGGATAAAAATGTCCAAATTGGTGAAAGTGTCAACATCCGACCTTACCCGCGCGGCACCGACCTCGACCTGCCGTTATGCGTGGTGCGCGACGGTATTGTGGTGGTCGCCAAAAGCACCGTCATCCCGGACGACACTGTCATCGGTCCGTAACAGGCGTTCAACGAATCGCCCCGCGCCTGGGTCGATTTACACAGATTGTGGACGGCTGCCTGGTCGTCCTTCTTTGCGAAAACCCATACCCGGCTTTGTGGAGAATCGATGAATAATCCCAAACAATCCCCCTCCAATTCACCTGCCAATCAGGACCTAAACGCCATCTGGCATGCCTTGAGCCATCAGGATGTGCTCGCCCGGCTGGGGTCAGAACAATCCCGCGGCCTGACAACCACCGAAGCTGCCCGCCGCCTGGAAGAATTCGGCCTCAATCAGTTGACTGAACCGCCGCACACCACCTTTTTACAAATGGTGGTACGACAGCTGAATGATTTTGTGGTGATCCTGTTGATCGTCGCAGCTGTGGTATCCACCATTGTCTCGGCAGTGGAGAATGAACCCTATATCGAATCGATCGCCATTTTAGCCATCGTGGTATTGAATGCTGTGCTGGGGGTGGTGCAGGAGAGCCGTGCCGAGCAGGCACTGGCGGCGCTGAAAAAACTGGCTGCTCCAGACGCACAGGTGCTGCGCGACGGGCACCGCGTCTCCGTGCCAGCCCATCAGCTGGTACCCGGGGACATCGTTTTTCTGGAAGCCGGCAATTTTATCCCGGCGGATCTGCGCCTTATGGAAGCGGTCAATCTGCGCGTGGAAGAGGCTGCCCTCACCGGCGAATCGGTGCCGGTGGAGAAAAATGCGGTTGCCATTGTGGATGCCAATAGCAGCATTGGCGATCGCAAAAACACCGCTTTCATGGGTACGCTGGCAGCTTACGGGCGCGGGCGCGGCGTGGTGGTGGGAACCGGCATGCGCACGCAGCTGGGCATGATCGCCACCATGCTGCAGTCCGTCGAGATGGAACAGACCCCGCTGCAGCGCCGCCTGCAGGAGTTGGGAAAAACGCTGGGCTGGGCGGCGCTGATCATCTGCGCGCTAGTTTTCGTGGCTGGCATTATTCAGGGCGGACCGCTGTTGGAGATGTTCATGGTCGCAGTCAGCCTGGCGATCGCCGCCGTGCCGGAAGGGCTGCCTGCCATTGTGACCATTTCGCTGGCACTTGGCATGCGTGAAATGGTCAAACGCCATGCGCTGATCCGCCGCCTGTCATCGGTGGAAACGCTCGGCTCGGCTACCGTGATCTGCTCGGATAAAACCGGCACTCTGACACAAAATGTGATGACCGTCACCCGTCTGTGGGTGGACGGGCAGGACATCGAAATCTCCGGCAGCGGATATTCGGCTGACGGCACCTTCAGCCTGGCCGGCAGCCCAATCGACCTGCAGCAGTACCCGGCGGCATGCACTGCGCTGTGGGTCGGCGCTCTCAATAACGACGCTGAATTGGAACGTTTGGACAGTGAAAATGGCCGCGCCAGCTTCCGCATCATCGGCGATCCGACTGAGGGCGCCATTTTGATTGCCGCTGCCAAAGCCGGCGGTCTGCCGGAGGAACTTAATCAGGCTTACCCGCGCGAGCGTGAGATCCCCTTTGATTCGGACCGCAAACGCATGGTGACGGTCCACGGCGTTAAACAACCGCGCAGTGAAGATTTGTCTCCGTTCAGCAATGGCGATCTCGTGCCGTTCACAGTGGTAGTCAAAGGCGCACCAGATGTGGTGCTCAAACTGTGTTCGCGCTACCAGACAGCCGCCGATGTGCCCGCACCGTTAGACGGACCCACGCGCAGCCGGATCAATGCCGCCAATGAAGCTCTGACGCAGGATGCCCTGCGGGTGCTGGGTATGGCTTACCGTGTGCTGCCGCAACTGCCGGAAAAAATCGACCACGCGCAGCTGGAGGAGGATCTGGTTTTCGTCGGGCTGGTCGGCATGATCGACCCGGCGCGGCCTGAAGTTCAGCCGGCTCTGGAAAAGGCGGCCCACGCCGGCATCCGCACCATCATGATCACCGGCGACTACCCCAACACTGCCCGCGCCATTGCCGAAAGCATTCACCTGCTGCGTCCGGGTCATCAGGTGCTGGCCGGCGCTCAACTGGACGAAATGGATGATGCCGCCTTGCAAGTGGCGGCTGAAAACACTGATGTTTTCGCGCGCGTCTCGCCAGAGCACAAAATGCGCATCGTGGATGCGCTCAAAGCCAATGGCGAGGTGGTTGCTATGACCGGCGACGGCGTCAACGATGCGCCGGCGATCAAACGCGCTGATATTGGCGTGGCGATGGGCATCACCGGCACGGACGTGGCCAAAGGCGCCGCCGACATGGTGCTGACGGACGATAATTACGCCAGCATCGTCTCGGCAGTTGAGCAAGGCCGCATCATCTACGCCAACATCCGTAAATTCGTCTATTACCTGATTTCGTGCAACCTGGCTGAAATCCTGATCATTTTCATACCCACGGCATTTGGTCGTCTGCTGTTCCCAAATATCGAACGGGCAGTACTTTCGCCGCTGGCGCCCATTCAATTGTTGTGGCTCAATCTGATCACCGACGGCGCGCCGGCGCTGGCGCTGGGTACGGAAAAAGGCGACCCGGACACCATGGAACAGCAGCCGCGCCCGCCCAAAGAGCCGATTATCAATAAATCCATGCGGCTGGGGGTTATCATCCAGACCATCGCCATCACCGCGGTGACGCTGACCGCTTATGCCATTGGCCTGCTGCACAACGAGATTTATGCCGAGACTATGGCTTTCCTGACGCTATCGCTTTCGGAACTCTTGCGGGCCTTTACCGCCCGCTCGGAACACTACCCGATCCTGAAAATCGGGCTGTTCACCAATAAGTGGATGAACCTGGCAGTTTTGTTCTCACTGACGCTGTTAATTCTGGTGGTGTACGTGCCGTTCCTGAACCCCATTTTCAGCACGGTGCCGCTGACCTGGACGGAATGGCGTTATATGCTACCGCTGCTCATTATCCCATCCCTGGCAGCCGAGGCAGGCAAGTATGTCATCACCGGGCGCGCGCAGCGGAGGCGGGCAGCAAATTAATCACGGTGGTATTAAAACGACAAAGGGCGAGTTACCTCGTCCTTTGTTTTTAACTTATTCCGAATGTTCCGGAGAGGTCATGCTTATTTTCATAGTGCTATAAGCGTACCTCCTGATTTGTTAGTCCGACCCTTTCAGCGTTTTGGAAGTTGGCTTAGAAACCGCCGCCCATCATACCGCCGCGCATGCCGCCTTGACCACCGTGCATGCTGCCGCGGATTCCGCCGCCCATGCCGAAGCCACGGCCCCCGAAGAAGCCGTTGGTCTCGAGGTTAGCCAGCAGAGCGTCAGCCTGTGCCTGGGTAAGGGTGCCATCCGCCAGTGCAGCTTCAATGGAAGCCTGGTAGGCGGAGGTTATACTGTTCTGATAGGTCTCGGAGTTGCGCAGGGCATGGCGTCCAAGCATCAGGTCAGCCTGTTCTTGCGTCAAGGTCCCGGCAGCCACTGCATCGGCGATAGCGGTAGTGTGTGCAGTGTTGGTAGCAGCTGTCAACTCTTCTACAGAGATGCCCAGCTCTTCAGCCAGCAAAGCCTGAAAGTCGATGGCGCTACCGCCCAGGAAGCCGCCAAAGTGCATGCCGATGCGAGCAAAGCCGCGTGCCTTGATGGCATCGGCCTGGGTCTGGGTGATCAGATCAGCTGCCACAGCCTGTTCTAATGCCTTATCGGTAGCTGCCTGATAGGCGGTTTCCAACTCGTCTACGCTGATTCCCAGCGCTGTCGCCAGACCCTCGTTCGCGACGCCAGATCCAATTCCAACACGTCCGCGTGCCATCATACCGAACATGCCGTTGGCGGGGGTTTCATAGTCAGCACTCACGGTTTTGACCGCGCTAATGCCGAAGAAAACGCCTGCCACCAGTACTCCTGCAGCCAGGAGCGAAAGCCAAACTTTTTTACTCATAAATGTTCTCCTTATATGGTGTTGATTAATTTTGATCCATCGTGGATCTTCATTAGGAT
>DATMXL010000286.1:0-7502 GCA_035561555.1 Bellilinea sp. | reverse complement strand
GATTTGGAGATGATGAAAAAACCACCTATTGACGCCATCATTTTTGACATTGGTGGAACCTTACGTGTAAATCAAGCGACCGGCGGGCGGGATTTTGAGACTGTCCAAAAGTTGCAGGCTTTTATTGGAGATACCAGCGAGCCGCGCGCCTTTGCGGCGAAATTACGGCAACGCGAGGCGGATTATCGCCGTTGGTGTCAAAGAACGCTGATTGAACTATCCGAGGCGGACCTGTGGTCGCATTTTATGCTGCCTGACATTGCGACCGGTTTTGTTCGCGAACACGCGGTGGAATTGAATATCCTATGGCGTGAATCACGCTTCAAATTCATTTTGCCAGATGCTGTAAAAACTTTGCGAACACTCGCGGCGAGGGGTTATACCTTAGGAATTATCAGCAATACCACCTCATCCGTTGAGGGGCCGCAGCTTCTAGCAGAGAACGATCTCATTGACCTATTTCCCAGCGTCATTTTGTCGTCCACGTTTGGCAGGCGCAAGCCGCATCCATCCTTATTTTTGACGGCTGCCAGGAAGTTGGACGTTTTACCCGAACGTTGTGCTTACGTTGGCGACCAGCTGTCTCGTGATTCGGTGGGTCCACGCCAGGCGGGATATGGCACGGTAGTGCTGATCGATATCGCCGGGTACCAGATCAACGGCACCGAGCCGGATGATGACATCTCTCGTGACGCGAAAATAACTGCCATGCAGCCTGATTTCCGCATTGGCAGGTTGAGTGAATTGCTCACGATATTCCCTGAACGGAATCATCACCAGAAGTTATCTGAAAAACCGACCCAGATCTATGATGTTGCACTGTCCACCATGTGGGGTGTAGATCAGAAAATGCCGTTCAACCAGACTTTTGAAATCGGCAGACAGGCGGGTTTTGCACGCTTCGAGCTCAATCACAAAGTCTCCCCGGACTTGTTCTCTCAGTGGGACGCGAACCGATTCTATATCAACACCGTTCATGATCCATGCCCTGCAATTTACACCAATGAGGAATTGAAGGTCAAAGATTTCTTGATTTCCTCCTTGGATGAGAAGCGGCGGATCAAGGGGATGGATATTACCAAGCATACGATCGATTTGGCCTGCCAACTGGGCGCACGCTCGGTGGTCATTCACCCTGGTATGATCACCACCGACCGGCGGCTGGAAAATCGCCTACGCGCGCTTTTTGAAGATGGAATGAAAGATTCTCCCGAATATGCCGAGGTGATCCATACATTAATCCTGCATCGTGCCAGTCTGGCGCCAGCACACTTCGACCAGACGGTTAAATCCATGATTGAGTTGATTGCCTTTTGCCGGGGAACTGGTCTGGAGATAGGTCTGGAAAACCGCTATCATTATTACGACATCCCTTTGATCGATGAAATGCAAATTTTACTCGATCTTTGCAGCGATGATTGGTACGGTTTCCAGTATGATTGTGGACATGCACAGACGCAGGGTGTTCTGGGATTGTGTGATCACCACGAATGGCTCGACCGTTTCAGTAATAGGATGATCGGGGTGCACCTGCATGATGTGCAGGGGATAAAAGATCATCAACTACCGGGCACAGGTGATGTGGACTTTGGCAGGATCGCTCGTTATCTGCCATTGACCGCTCACCGCACGCTGGAACTCTCTCCGAAATTAACCATTGGGGAATTGCACACCGCTCTGGAAGTGCTGGAACGCTGTGGCTGTATATCAAAAGTTTAAAGAACCAGAGGTAAATCCGTCATGCTAAAATTTTTCCAAAAACGCCGAAATGTTTTTATCCACCTCATCCATCAACAAGCCTCGCTCACATTGGAAGGCATGGATCTCCTGGCAGCCTATGTTGCGAAACCGGACCAAACCATTGCCGACATGCTGACTGCCAAAGAGAAAGAGGCGGACGAGTCGCGCCGGATCCTGATCGACGAGCTCAACCGGACATTCATCACACCATTTGACCGCGAGGATATCTTTGCGCTTTCCCGCGCAGTGGATGATGTACTGGATTACGCCTACAGCACCATGACTGAAATTGTGATTTTTAAAGTCAAACCGACTGACTTTATGATCAAAATATGTGCACTGCTGCGCGATGCCACTTTCGAGCTGCTCAAAGCGGTCGAATGTCTGCAGGACCATCCACAGGTGGCTTCGGAGCATTCGCAGCGCGCAAAAGCGCTGGAGAACCGGGTGGAAGGCATTTACCGCGAAGCTTTGGCGGACATGTTCCACGAGATGAACGATCCCAAACAACTAGTCAAATTGATGAAGTACCGCGAGGTGTACCGCCACTTGAGCAACGCCGCCGACCGCGGCGATGAAGCTGCCAACGTTATCGCCGATATTGTCGTGAAGTCCACCTAAAGGTCCAGCCATGCCATTTTCGCTTATCCTGCTAATCGGGCTGGCGCTCGCCTTCGATTTCTTGAACGGTGTGCATGACTCGAGCAATATTGTCGCCACCATGATCTCGTCGCGCGCCATTTCACCGCGAATTGCCCTAGCAATGACGGCTGTGGCGGAGTTTACCGGGCCTTTTATTTTCGGTGTAGCGGTTGCCACGACGATCGGCGACGAAATCGTTGCATCAGAGTTTCTCAATGTCGAAGTTATTATCGCAGCCTTAATCAGCGCAATTACCTGGAATATTTTGACCTGGCTGCTTGGAATTCCCTCCAGTTCATCTCATGCGATCATCGGCGGGATAATCGGGGCTGTGGTCGTTGGGGCGGGTTTCCATGCGATAAAAATGCCAGGCGTTTACAAAGTATTAATAACTCTATTTACATCGCCAATCATCGGTTTTGCAGCTGGATGGATCATCGCCAACCTGATCTATTTGTTGTCCTGGAAGGCTACTCCAAAAATCAACACGGTATTTAAAAGATTGCAAATCATTACTTCCCTGGGTTTGGCTTTAAGCCACGGAACCAACGATGCTCAAAAAACTATGGGCATCATAACTCTGGGATTGTTGATTACCGGGAAAATAACCAGTTTCGAGGTGCCTTTTTGGGTAGTGCTGTTATGCGCAACTGCCATCGCACTTGGCACATCCCTGGGCGGCTGGCAGTTGATTCGGACGTTGGGAACAAAATTTTATAAAATTCGTCCGGTCCATGGCTTTGCCTCGCAAGCCACTTCTGCTGCCGTTATTCTAGCGGCTTCGCTGGTTGGCGGTCCGGTCAGCACGACCCAGGTGGTCAGCACCGCGATCATGGGGGTTGGCGCCGCCGATCGTGTAAGTAAAGTACGTTGGGGAGTGGCTGGCGAAATTTTGTCGGCCTGGTTGATTACCATCCCTGCGACAGCCTTGTTAGCGGGGGCGATCTACTGGCTGATCAGCAGCGCGTTCCCAGCGATTATCCGATTATTCTAGAAAGGTTCCTATGCAACCAACATCGAAGCAATACGACATCATTTTCGCAGGCAACTTTACCAAGGACACCATCATCACCCCGGATGGCACACGGTACGTGGACGGCGGCGGGATGAATTACGCTGCACATGCCGGAGCACGCCTGGGTATCAAAGCCGCTGTGGTCACCCGGCTTTCGCCGGCAGACGAGTACGTTGTCCATGACATCCGCGCTGACGGCATCGATTGTTTCCCAGTGTACTCACCGCACTCGACCTTGATGACTCTCGAATATAAAACCCACGATGTCGACCGGCGGAATTTGTATGTTAAGGCTACTGGCGGGACGATCCTGCCGCAACACCTGGACGGTTTGACTGCCAGAGCGATCGTTGTCAGTCCCAGTATCCGCGGCGAGGTAGAACCGGAATTCTTCGAGGCGATGCGGCAGCGGGATGGCGTCATTTTAGCGACCGATGTTCAGGGGTTTGTGCGGGTCTTGCGCGGCGAGGCGTTGGTTTACGAACCCTGGCAGGATATGGGACGCGTATTGAGTAACCTGGATATTCTGAAATCGGATGCGGTCGAGGCTGAATTTTTGACCGGCGAATCCGATCTGGAAAAGGCTGCAAAATTCTATGCCGCCTTGGGTGCCAAAGAGATCGTATTGACGCACAGTGCGGGTGTATTGATCCATGCGGATGGCCAATTCCACCACTTCAAGTTCCATTCGAAGTCCATGGCCGGGCGCAGTGGACGGGGCGACACCTGTCTGGGCACCTACGTTACCAAACGACTCAACCTGCCGCCGCTGGAGGCTGGACGCTGGGCTGCCGCAGTCACCAGTCTGAAGGTGGAAGTACCCGGACCGTTCAACCGGCCAATCAGCGAGGTTGAGGCATTCATTCACAGCCATTACAACCATGGATCCATCTGAGCAGCGTCAGGCGGAAATTGAGGCCAGACGGACACAGCTGATTAGTGAGTACCCGAGTCTTTGGGACAAATTAATCCAGGAATGGTCGGTTGACTCCGCTGAAGATCGCGTATGGCTAACCTATTCAGCCAATTACCTTTTCAGAACAGGCGGCATCCGTTGGGCAATTGACCCATTCACGCTGCAGGCGCGCCTCTCGACAGCTCCTGTCGTGGACACCGGCAGAGATTTGCGCAGCCTGTCGTTCGTGCTATTAACGCACCGGCACGCCGACCATCTGGATCGAGAAACGTTACGAACCCTGCGCGACCAACCGATTCGATGGGTTGTACCGGAATTTATGCTCGCCGCAGTGGGTGAGATCGGTATTCCCAGGCAAAATATCCTGGTACCCCAGGTAATGCAGGAATTCGAGCTGGAAGGCATTAATATCCTGCCTTTCGAAGGCTTGCATTTCAACCTGGCGCATGACGGCGAGATGCACGGCGTCCCGGAAATGGGGTACCGTATCGAGGTAAATGGTCAACGCTGGCTGTTCCCAGGCGATACCCGGGATTACAATCCGGCAGCCATGCCGGATTTTGGCCACATCGATACCGTCTTCGCTCACCTGTGGCTTGGGCGCCGCGAGGGTGTGACTGACCAGCCGATATTATTGGACAAGTTTTGCAATTTCCACCTGGGCTTCCACCCCTCCCGCATCATCATCACCCACCTGGAGGAGTTGGGCCGCAATGCTCGCAGTTATTGGAACCTGAGCCATTTTGAACGCGCAGCCGCGCGCTTCAAAGAAATCCAATCAGCTATGCAGGTGGACTATATGCTTACCGGGCAGTCGCTTTTGCTGGATTGATCCTCGGCTTCCCAAACCCGGACATGAGTTTCGTCCACCGGATACATGTTTTTCCGCCGACTCGTTTGTGAGATAATGCCAATGGGTATTCAGGCAAGATATGACCGCGGAAAAGATTTCATTCTCGGCCCCTAAAATTCAACCGACGATCCAACCCCTGCCGCAGGTTTTGTGGCGGGTGTACGGTTATTTGCGTCCTTACTGGAAGCAAACCCTGGGTTCGTACGCCTCGCTGCTGGTTATTTTGGGGTTTAACACGCTGATTCCTCAATTCATCCGCTGGATTATCGATACCGGAGTGGAAGGCAATCAGCCGGAGGTGCTGACCTGGTCAGTGCTGGCGTTGCTGGGGGTGACGCTAGTCAAGGGGTTGTTGAATTATTTTGAGGGCACATTAAGCGAAGTTGCCTCGCAAAATGTGGCCTTTGACCTGCGCAATGCCATTCAGAAAAAGCTCACCCAGCTGAGTTTCTCCTTCCATGATCAATCGGAAACCGGAGAACTGCTCTCGCGAGCTGTGCAGGATGTTGAACGCATCCGTTTTCTCACCGGCCGGGCTACCATCCGGATCATGGACGGAATTCTGCTGCTGGTGACCACCGCCATTGTGCTGCTGGTGATGGATTGGAAGCTTGGCTTGCTGGTACTGGCAACCATGCCGGTGTTGGTTTACCGGGCGCTGCATTTTGGTTCGCGTTTTCGGCCGTTATCGCTGCTGGTGCAGAAGCAACTGGCACGGCTGACCACGACCGTTGAGCAGAATCTACGCGGCATGCGCGAAGTAAAAGCTTATGTTCAGGAAAATGCCGAGATCGAGCGCTTCGATATTGAAAACGACCGTTGGTTTGACCTTTCTGTAAAATCGGCGCAGATGCAGGCTGTCAACCTGCCGCTGTTGTTTCTAATTGCCAACCTTGGCACGGTGGCGATTATTCTGTACGGCGGATCGCAGGTCATTGCTGGTCAAATGACCATTGGCGAGATTATTGCCTTCATCACTTACCTCGGTCAGTTGATTGAGCCGGTGCGGCGCCTGGGGATGATCATTCCCGCTGTAGCTATCGCCGGTTCTTCCGCCGAACGTATCTTCGACACCCTGGATACTGTCTCCGAGGTGCGGGATGAACCCGGTGCAGCGCCGATAGGCCAGTTGCAAGGCAATATGGTATTCGAGCATGTGTCTTTCAGTTATGGCGCCAAAAAGGTGCTCAACGACATCGATTTTAAGGTCTCAGCCGGCCAAACAGTGGCTCTGTTGGGTTCCACCGGCTCGGGAAAATCTACGATTATCAGCTTGATCCCGCGTTTCTACGATCCGACAGAAGGGCGCATCCTGGTTGACGGCATTGACATACGCACGATCACTCTGAATTCATTGCGCAGCCAGATCGGCATCGTGATGCAGGATGCCACCCTGTTTGCTGGTTCCTTTCGCGACAATATAGCTTTTGGCAGCGAAACCGCCAGCGAAGGCGATATTCTCAACGCGGCGCAGGCTGCACAGGCGCACGAGTTTATCATTCGCAGTCCGCAGGGATATGCCACCCGCATTGGCGAACGCGGTGTGACGCTCTCAGGCGGGCAACGGCAGCGTCTGGCAATCGCTCGCGCACTACTGCTTGACCCCAAAATATTAATTCTAGATGACGCCACCGCCTCGGTCGACGCTGAAACCGAACACTTGATTCAGTCAGCCTTCCAAAACCTGATTCGCGGGCGTACGACCTTCGTCATCGCACACCGGCTGAGCACGGTACGCAATGCCGATGTCATCATGGTGATGGAAAAAGGCCGCATCAGCGCCAGCGGCACACACGAGACGCTGCTGACCTCATCGCGACTGTACAGCGAGATCTACAACCGTCAATTGACGCGCAAGGAAGTCCAGTCATGAGTTTCTCGATTGGCAATTTTTCTCCGGGAATGGGTCCGCGCGACGCTTTGGACCGCTACGGCAGTGGTAATCGTGAGAACACGGGGAAATACAATCCGCATGTCATCCAGCGTTTGTTGGGCTATCTGCGGCCGCATTCCGCGAAAATGGCCATCGCGCTGGTCTTGACGCTGGCTGAATCCGGATTGACGTTAATCACCCCCTATCTCACCAAGGTGGCAATTGACCAGTACATCACACCGCGGGACGCCCGCGGGCTGTGGGGGATTGCCGGAATAATACTGGCGGCTTTCGTCGCATTATTCTTCGTTAGCGGCGGTCAGCGGTATTTGCTGGCGTGGGTGGGTCAGAAGATGCTGGCGAAAATCCGCAGCGACCTGTTTCGGCATTTGCAGCGCCTTCAGCTGGCTTATCATGACAGCCATATCGTAGGGGTGACGGTCTCGCGGGTCATGAACGACGT
>DATMXL010000285.1:0-2662 GCA_035561555.1 Bellilinea sp. | reverse complement strand
AATTTTAGGTCCGCGACCGTTATAAGTGTAGAATATTCAGAAAATAGACAGGTAAAAATGCTTATTTCGATTTTGATTACTATTGTTCAAACGCTGGGTTCAATTCTATTGTTAATTGTGCTGGCTTCGGTTTTACTTTCGTATTTTCTTCCGCCGTATCATTCGATCAGGGTTTTTCTGGACAGAATCGTCAACCCGCTGCTGCTGCCTATTCAGCGGGTGGTACCCCCCCTTGGTATGCTAGATTTCAGTCCCATAGTCCTGATTATTTTAATTCAAGTCCTCGAGACCGTCCTGGTTGCAATTTTGGCGAGGTTCCGATGAAGTTATCTCGATCCGCGAAAGTTCGATTCAAAGATGGACACTTAGGCTCTGCCATCGCAGCTCATATTAAACTCAATGCATCGGCAAACCGAATATCAAGGATCGACCGCGAAGGTGTCGTTCTGATACACCTGACGGTGAAATCGCCTCAAGAGATAGCAGCAGATTTGTCAACCTACATCGCCAGGTTGCTCACCATAAATGTGGATAGGGTTGAAGTGGTTGGGCAGGTCGACTCGCTGGATCGGCTGGTAACTGTGACGGGTATGTCTGCGGCGGATCTGCAGCAAAAGATAGTTAATATCGCCAGCTAAGACCTAAGCAGCGTAATTATTTGACTTTCGTCTGATTCAGCGCTGTGAACCATAACGAGTGGTAAGCAGTCACGCGTAAGTCCAGGTCTGAAGCAGCCATGGCTTCCCGGATGCCATCGACGGCCGATGCATCGTTACAGCGCGCCAATAACTGGACCGCCGCAGTCTGTTGATCTGGCGAGCCTGTTTTTGCCACCTTTAGCAGCAGCGGAACGGGTGATTCGTTTCGCGGCACGCCGCGGCCATTTTTCGCGGCATAAGTGATCAGCCAGGGGGTATCATATGGCGAGGTCGGAATACCCTGGTGTTTGTTACCAGCCTTTTGCAAGCTTTCCTGCGCCATCCCTGCGTAATTACGCACAGCATATTGACCATCTTCAATGGCTAACTTTTCAATGATTTCAGAGACCCAGGACGCTCTAATTTGCATTAGACCAAAGATGGCAGCCCGCCGGGTAAGGATATCGGCTGAGGCAGCCGCCTCCCGCAACATTTTGTACCCCCAGGGCGGCCTGGCTGAGACAGCTTCGGCTACCGCCAGACGCATATGCTCATCTGCCTGATTAATGGTATTTTCCAACGTTGCTTGCGCTTCAGGGGTCTCCAATGCAGCAATCGCAAAGCAAGCGGAGAAGCGGACCAATTCCTGCTCATCGCCACCCGCGACTGTAAGATCAGTGATCGATTTTGGATCTCCTAATAAGCCGGCGCACAAGGTGGCGATTTGCTTTAATGGTACAGAGGATGAAGCGGCTAATTGTTTCATCAATACCACCAGTGCGGGGTCGTTCGACATCGCCGCTGCACCCAGAAGGCCCAGGCGGGCCGGGTAAGGCAGACTTTCCAATTGAGCCAGAGATAAAACTTGCCGCATGATAAAGGAGCGATTGGCGTTGCCGGCGTTTAGGTCGCGCATCCACAAGGCTGCCTGGGTGCTGCGCCAGTGGAATGGCGCAACATCTCCCGCCAGATAGCCTTTCAACCATTCTGCCGGGGTACTGGCCAGCAGGTAATGGAAAAATTCGGATGCTGCACTCCAGGGATCGTCATCGGGCGATTTTCCCGAGAGATCATACGTATAATTCGACAACGAAGCGACGTATCCCCAAAGGACTGGACTGGTGAAGGCCAAACGATCATGTGGATGTTCACGTAATACGCCAAGCTCGATCAGTTTGTCGATGCTTTTTTCTTCGAGTGAGGAGGTGCGGAGTTTTCGATCGAGTCGCAGATTATCCAATGGGGTTTGGAAGGCGGGCGCAGGCGAATCGGTCTTTGTGCCAAGATCGTCGAGTAAATTGCTGTAGGGGCTGCCGGCGGCATTGAATTCTTTTTCCGCTTCCACAAAGCTGGTGTAGCTTTGTTTCATCGAGATCATCTGGTCGGCAATGCTGGCAACGGCTAAAAGGTGTACGCCCTGGCTCTCTACTAGCCCGAAATAGCTGGAAAGCGCATCAACACCGCGGACACCGGACAAATTTCCGGCGTAAGCGCCCCATAATCGGGTCGTCAGCTCCATGGGGGTATAGAAACCACCGTCAGAGCCTTGCCAGGAGTTGATTAAAATGTCATCCAGGCTGTGGCCGTTATCCGGACTGGTGGAAGGAGCAAAATGGGCGTTCCAGAGTGTGCCCCATTTTTTAGTAAAAGCAGAAGTTTCGATCCGCGACCAGCCAGCAATCGGCATAGGTTCGATACCCAGGTCGAACAAGCCATAAGCGCGATCCAGTGAGCCGGTCGTGATGACGCGCAATTTAGCCCGAGCTTTGGTTAATCGCCCAAGGTAACCGACAGCCGTCAGGTAGGCATCGTAAGAAATTTCGTCAAGACCGTCGAGCAGAAGGATGGCTTTTTGGCTGGACAACATTTTATTGATATATCCGGCCAGACCGGCCCGGCTGCTGGCAGGCACATGCCAGGCCAGCGCTTTAATCAAAACATCGACAGGATCTCGATCTTGTGCGGATGGGTCTTCCAAGTCATTCACGTGCACGTAGATCGGGAAATAAGAGGCGATTTGCCCC
>DATMXL010000284.1:0-11521 GCA_035561555.1 Bellilinea sp. | reverse complement strand
GGGTTACCCCAAGTGGAGGTCCACTTCCAACGCCGCCGCCGCCTCCGCCACCCATGCCCATCGCAGGACCGGCAGGAAGTGGCGGCCCACCCCAATAAATCACTTCTGGGGGACCTGCGGCGCTCTGAGCCGCAGCCATTGGAACTGCCAGATCGGCAGCCTCGGTTGGAGCCAGCCCGGTGGCACTTAGTTCACTATCGGCTGATTTTTGGGATGCGGTGGTTAAAACACCCGAGAATCCGGGTACCAACTGGTAGGCGAACAGGAATACCGCAATCAATGCCGCTGCAGCAGACGACCACTGCATGGTAGGCAGCCAGCGAAATGCTTTAACTGGTTGAGCATCGGCAGCTGTCAAAGTGAAATTATGCGGTACTTTGCGAACCGGCGCTCGATGCAAAATGGATTTGGTACGGCGCAGCCCTTCCAGCGCTTCTTTGTATTCCGGCTGGGTGCTTAAAAGCGTTTCCACCCGCGATTTTTCTCGCGGGTTGAGCATATCGTCCAGATAGGACGATAGAAGCTCCCAGTCTTTGGTGGAGAGTTGCCGTTTCATTATCAAATAACCTCTTCACCAAGACGAAAAAACGAGGGGATAAGTTCCTTGAAGCCCGAGAGGCAATCGCGTAAGCGCAGCCGAGCTCGAGCCAGCCGGCTCTTAATGGTGCCGAGCGGCTTGCCGGTGGCATCCGAAACTTCGGCATAATCCAACCCCTGCACATCGACCATCACCACCACAGCCCGGAACTCCTCTGGCAGCCCCTGTATGCAGTGACTGATGGCTTTTTCGAGTTCTTTGTTCTCCACCTGATCTTCGGGGGAGGCGCTGTCATCCGCCAGCCAGGATGGAGATTCGATTTCCTCGTTATCCTCAGCGCTGAGCGGCTCGAGCGGCACCGTAGGCCGTCGATGACGGCGGCGCAGCTCGTCATAGCAGGTGTTGGTCACCATGCGCATGACCCAGGCGCGGAAGGATCCACCGCGATAGGATCGCAAGTTTTTGTAGGCAGAGATAAAGGCAGTCTGAGTGGCATCTTCAGCCGCATCGTCATCATTGAGCATGCGATATGCCAGGTTAAATGCCACCTCCTGGTAGGTGAGGACCAACCGGTTGAAAGCGGTCAGATCTCCTTGAATGGCTTCATGGATTAATTCAGCTTCGTCCATTTACCCATTGCTTTCTTGTCGACCATCCCGCCCAGGCCAACCGCCATACTGTCATGCTGGCGGCAGTCATAGCGATCATCACCAGACCAAATACCGGAATTACCGTCTGCTGCAGCCATAATGCACGCAGCAGCACCGCCAATGGTGCTGCCAGCAACGCTGCGATCATCGGCCTCCAAAATTCAAGCAGCCGGTCGGCGACTCCCTCCTGAAACAACCCCAACCAGGGTGCCGCGATAAACCAGGAGAAGACCAGCGGGATGAAAGTTGTCAACCAGCGTCCGTCCGCCAGTCCGCGGTTGTGGGACATAAACCCCACCCAGGTGACAATCAGCAGCATGAGCGTGTCAACGGAGATAAGGACAACGAGTTGGTTACGGCTAAGCGTGCGGCTCACGAGGTTATCGTACCTTAACGGCGAAAAAGCGTCAAGGAAAGTTGATCTGCACTGTCAAGGTACAGCGATGCAATTGGTATTATCGGTGACCCAATGGGTGGATAACAATCTATTTCAAAAACCGGTCGTAGAACACCACCGTACGCTGCATGGCGGTGCTAAAGGCTTGCGAGATGTTGTGGTCGTTATCCTGGTAGGTGTAAAATTCGACCTCTTTGCCGGCATTAAGCATGGCTTGATACAGGTTCTCTGAAAATGCCAGCGGGACTTCCCCATCCGCTGTGCCGTGATGTAGTTGAATGGGTCCACTGATATCAGCCACGTTATCGATCGGTGAGATGGATGCCCAAAATTCCGGGTTGACATCCCACGAACCATACGTGTCGGTTAATTCCTGCCCAATGCGCGATAACCGTCCCGAAGGAGTAGGGAATGGCCGATTGCGCCGCCAGTTGGTCATCATATCCGGATAGGAACCGACCACCCCGGCCCAAATGACTCCCGCCTTGATGCTTTTCACCGTCACCATGGACCGAAGCGTCAAGTGCCCGCCCATCGAGTGGCCCCATAAGCCCATTTTCTCCGGATTGACACCCGGGAATTGCTGCAGCGAAGACACCGCGTTGAGCACATCAACAGTATAAGCCGGACTGGAATAACCGCCGGTGGCTTCACCTTCGGAGTCGCCGTGCCCGCGGTAATCAATTTTGAAAACCACATAGCCGTTGGTTGCCAGCGCATTGACATACGCCACATAACGCTCGGTAGTGCGGTATTCGTCCGGCGGGATAAAACCATGATTGAAAACGATGGCAGGCCAGCCGCCTTCCGCTGCTGTGGCATAAGGCACGGTCAACAACCCATAAATTTTCAGTCCGTCCGAAAGGTAGGAGGCAATATAGCGGAAATAATTCGAGCCCGGGTCGAGCGTTTGCTCGATGACAATTTCACTGCCAGGATATTCCCGTGAGCGCATGGACTCCATCGTCAGCGGATGCGGTGTCGGGGACGGGGTAATGGTGGGAGTAGCAGTAACCGTCGGGGTGAAAGACGGCTCAGGAGTAGCGCTTGGCGCAGGTGTCAGGGTAGCAGCCACCGCTGTTGCTACCTGTGGGTCTACTCCTTCCTCCACCGGTCCCCCGCCTACGTTGGTTGAGCAGGCTGCCAGTACAACCAGCAACAGCAATCCAGCCGCGCAAGCAAACCAGCGCTGGCTAAATCCATTTTTAGCTATGGACTTGGTCTCTCGATTCAATGATGACATAATGAGTCTGATTATAAGGACAACGCTTCCGGATCGTCAAGCTCAATTATTAACAATGTGCAAAACCTTAAATGACTCTCAAATAATACTTATCCAATATTAATCTATTGTTGATAGTATTAGGTAACTTAAAGCTCTTTTGTGCATCTAATAACACTGATCAGCAATTCTCCCTACCGGGGGTATGGAGCACACCAATTTATGAATGTACGCATGTGGGTCAAAGCCTTGCAAGTAATCCCGCGCATCAACAAAGACGAGTGGGACGGTCTGGATGTCATCTCACGCTGGTTGATCTCAACCCGCGCAGCCGTTCTGGTGATGACCTTCATCTCCGCCGGTATCGCCGGCTTGCTTGCCTTACGCACTGGTCAGTTCGATGGACTACGTTGGGTACTGCTGGCAATTGGTTTGATTTTTGCGCATGCCACCAACAACCTGCTCAATGACCTGACAGATTCTTCCCGCGGAGTAGATCAGAACAACTACTACCGCACACAGTATGGTCCTCAGCCGCTGGAACAGGGGTTGTGGTCGCGCAAGACTCATCTGATCTATGCCGCGGTCACCGGTTTGATCGCGCTGGCTGCCGGAGCCTACCTGGTAGCGGTTAATGGTTGGCTGGCACTGATCTTTTTAGCCGCTGGTGCATTTTTTGTGCTCTTCTACACCTGGCCGCTTAAATACATCGGTCTGGGTGAAATCGCGGTGTTGATCACCTGGGGTCCCTTGATGATCGGCGGAGGTTATTTCGTCATCACCGGTCAGTGGGACTGGAACGTAGCCATCGCATCGCTGGCTTATGCCATTGGTCCGACGACGGTCATTTTCGGCAAACACATTGACAAACTCAAGGAAGATAAAGCCAAGGGCATTCACACCCTGCCAGTCATCCTCGGCGAGACTGCCTCGCGCTATACCGTCCTGGCGATGATCGCGCTACAGTACCTGGCTGTCATTACCCTGGTAATTACTGGTTACTTCTCGCCAGTTATGTTGATTGTTTTACTGGCCTGGCTGCGCTTGCCGCCAGTGCTGAAAATATTCAGCCAGCCGCGCCCCACCGAAAAACCGACCTCGGGTCCCAGTGCCGAAGGTTGGCCGTTGTACTTCGTTGCCGCAGCTTTTTATCAAAACCGAACCTATGGAATGCTTTTACTCCTGGGGTTAATTCTGCAATTGTTCCTCCCTTAGCAAGGTCTGTGTCTGCCCGGTGGGGACCGGTCAGACGCAAGCCTCTTCCTCCGATGAAGGGGTTTGGGAGATTGGGTGTGCAGACAGCGTATGGGAACATGCGCGGTCTGCGATTTAACCGCCTGATGTGATCTGCAATCCGTCGATTTTCAACCAGGCAGATTCCAAATTCACCTGGGTACCGTAGCCCAGCCGTCCCTGCGGGGTGAAGGCTGCATATTGATTGTCGATCCAGATCACCAGTCCCAGAGGTCCGTGCGGAGAAACCGCTGTCTCCAGCACCGCTCGCCCATCCACTTTAAAGCTGACGGAGTCGGCAAGCCAATCGAGTTGGTAGTTATGCCAGTTGGTTGGGTCAATATTCAGATGAGCAGAATCTTCTTTGATCCAGGCCTGTGCGATCCGGCGGATCCAGCGAGCCGTAACCCTCCAGACCAACAAGGGTGCTGCCAGGACTGCCGGCGGCACAAGTAGCGGGGAAAACTTGCGGCTGCAAAAGGTCGCTGCCAAAAATCCGTTCGCTGGCAGGTCGTCCCTCAGCGAGAGCCAACTGGCACTGGAGGCATGGAAGAACCAGGCAGTCCGCGGCAGTTCTGGCAGCTTGCGTGTTCCGCCTCCAAAACCCAGGGAAGCTGTAAAGGGATCATTCCACAGGCCAAAACCCCAGGTGCCGGGCAGCTCTGCGGCGGAAACCCGCGCCCGCAGGAGCATCTTGCAGGGTGGCTGCCAGTTGAAACTGCCTCGCGGCAAATTCTGTGTATCGTCGAGCTGCGCCAGCCGGTATTCTCCAGCCGGTCCGGATGGAATAGACAGTCGCTGACCGCCATCGGGAAGCGGCTCCACCAGTCCACCGCGAGCTGTCATCGGCGCAAGCGGATTCATCAGACTTTTGCTGAACTGTTGTTTTCAGTGATATAACGCGTCTCGCCGCTCACCTTAATACCTTCACCTTTGGTCCTTGTAAATTGCACGGACAAGCGAGAAGGAGATCCCATTTCTTCTCCCTGCAAAATGTCAAAACTATTTTCACCACCCCAACCAATATCACGCAGATAACCCGCCAATGCTGCAGCCGCAGCCCCAGTTGCAGGGTCTTCATATACTCCACCTGAGGCAAAGGCGTTTCTGGAGCGGAAAAGTTGGTTTGATTCCGGCCATAACAAATCGATTGTGGTTAAATCTTCTTGTTGCATGAGAGATTTTACAGACTCAAAATGGTACGACATTTCCCGGAGTTTATTGCGGTCCTTCAATACCAAAATGAGATGCTTGGCACCGGCATAAGCGAAAACCACTGGATAATTTACATGAATATCTTTGATCGTCCAATTGAATTCATTTAACACCATCTCCACGAAATCCTGGGGAGCAGGTTCAGACCAGGTTTTTGGTGATTCCAGGGTTGCAATCAGTACACCCTTGTCAGATTTATTAGCGGTGACGCTTATTTCGCTCTGATTGAGGATCAGCTTGTAGCTGCCTTCGCCAAAATTTTCTTCCAATACTGCACCAGCAGCGATTGTGGCGTGACCGCAAAAAGTCACTTCCATTTCAGGAGCGAAATAACGAATTCTCCAACCCCCATCGATTTGCACCAGGAAGGCTGTTTCCGAATAGCCAACCTGTTTTGCAATTGCAAGCATTTCTTGTTCGGTTGGCATTTCATCGCAAATCACTACCCCCGCAGGATTTCCGCCTTCGTTATTATGAGAAAATGCCGCCATCCTTATGATATCCATACCTTAATCCTGTCTCGGACAGCACTATGCCCAATCTGTTAATCCCTTAAATACGCGCTCAAATCAACGGATCAAAAAGCGTCTCAAGCGTGTCGCTTCCTGATCAGTCTCGATTTTGATTGTAATCTATCCCCCTTTCCTCCATCAACTTTATCATCCCCACCCAGGCATCGTAGCGGAGTGTTTTTTGAAACCCAACTCAATCAATCTTCGCCTGTGGTATGGCACTTGACATGCCTCTTCGCTCAGGTATAATCTTTGTCAACGATCTACCCAGGGTCAAGTAACCGGAAAAGTCTTTCAGAGAGTCGGCGGGAGGTGCGAGCTGACAGGCTTTTTCGAAGAAATCCCCCCTGGTTTCGCTCTCGCAGGGGCTTATCTCGTAAAAGCCGTAAGGGAGCCGGCTGGAACCGTTATCTTCCCGAGAGGCTGCAAAATATCGCAGCGAAAGCAGGTGGCACCACGAGTTGATCCCCCCTCGTCCTGCATAGGCGTGGGGGTTTGCATTTAACGTACCAGGAGGTGTTTCACCATGTTGGACATCAACTTGCTTCGTGACAAACCGGATGTAGTTCGAGATGCCTTGCGCGCACGTCAGATGGAAACTGAGATCGTTGACCGCGTCCTACAATTCGACCAGGAACGCCGCAGTTTGCTGAGTCAGGTTGAGGTAATGAAGGCTGAGCGCAATAACGTTTCCAAAGAAATCGGCCGCATGATAGACCCTGCAGAACGCCAGGGGAAAATCGAAGCTATGCGTGTCCTGGGTGACACGATCGCCTCCCTGGACGAAAAAGTACGGGAGGTAGACAACCAATTGCAGGAAACCGTCGCGACCATCCCCAATTTACCCGATCCGCGTACGCCTTACGGCGCCGGAGAACAGGACAACGTGGTTCTCCGCCAGGTAGGTGACCTGCCTTCCTATGATTTCATACCCAAACCGCACTGGGATCTGGGTCCGCAGTTGGGTATTATCGACTTCGACCGCGGTGTTAAGATCACCGGCTCGCGCTTCTACATCCTCAACGGTGCTGGCGCTCGGCTGCAACGCGCACTCATCGCCTGGATGCTTGACCTGCATGCCCGCCAGGGCTACCATGAGCGCTATCTACCGTTCATGGTTAAGGCGGCCACACTGTATGCCTCCGGTCAACTGCCCAAGTTCATTGACAACCTGTACCACGACATCGAAGAGGATTTTTGGAATGTGCCGACAGCTGAGGTGCCTCTGACTGGGATGCACATGGACGAGGTGCTGGATGAAGCCAGCCTGCCGCGGCGCTACACCGCTTACACACCCTGCTTCCGGCGCGAGAAAATGAGCGCCGGGCGAGATGTGCGCGGTATCAAACGCGGCCACCAGTTCGACAAAGTGGAGATGTACATCTATTGCAAGCCTGAAGACACGGAAGCAGAACTGGCAAAAATGCTGGCAGACGCCGAGGCTACCTGCGCTGGTCTGGGTTTGACCTACCGGGTGGTGCAACTTTGCACCGGCGACATTGGCTTTGGCTCCGCCATCACCTATGACCTGGAAGTCTGGGCTCCGGGTTGTGCTGAGTGGTTGGAGGTTTCATCGGTATCCAGTGTTACCGATTTCCAGGCGCGGCGCGCTAACATAAAATACCGCCCGGGTGAAGGCGGCAAGACCCGCCTGGTGCATACCCTCAACGGGTCCGGGCTGGGTATGCCGCGCACAATGATCGGCGTACTGGAAAATTATCAACAAGCTGACGGTTCTGTAGTGGTACCTGAGGTGTTGCGACCCTGGATGGGCGGCATCGAAATTATCACTCCAGAACAGGTTTAACCGAATTATGGACGCTTTTCTCACAGCATCTTTTACCTGGATCATCGGCGGGGTGATGCTGACCGGTTTAGCCATGCTGCTCTTGCCCATTCTGCCCGGTCTGTGGGTGATGTGGATCGCCGCCCTGGTCTATGCGATTGTTCCTGGCTTCAACACTACCGCCATCATCTTCATGATCATCATCACCATCCTGACGGTGACCGGGGGATTGATGGACAATATCATGATGGGCGCCAAGGCTCGCGTCAGCGGCGCCAGTTGGCTGGCGATTGGCGTGGCACTGCTCGGCGCGGTCATTGGCAGTATGGTCTTCCCCCCTTTTGGCGGGCTGCTGCTGGCAATCGCAGGCATTTTTCTGGTGGAGTACTTGCGAATTAAAGACTGGCGTAAAGCGCTTGAATCGACCAAGGGGTTGGCGTTGGGCTGCGGCTGGGGGGTGATTGCGCGCTTCGGCTTTGGTGTGTTGGTGATGTTAGTATGGTTGTTGTGGGCGTTGGTATTCAGCAAATAAAAAAGTCGGGAGCGAATACTCCCGACTTTTTTCTAGAAGAAATTAATTTAGCCGCCGTGCGAGAGGTAGGCTTCCATCATGATTATGTTCTTCTCGCCAACGTGGCGCACGATCTTGAGCAAATTGTCCATCGAGTTGACTTCTTCGACCTGCTCTTCGACGAACCAATCCAGGAAGTTCTGGCCAGCATAGTCATTCATAGCCTTAGCGATGTCGTACAGGCCATTGATCTGCCGTGTGACTTCCAATTCCCAGTCCAATGACAGTTTGACCGCCTCTTCCGCAGAAGAAAATGTGGCTTTAGGGGCTGCCACGGCTGGAATACGGACTTCCCCGCCGGTATCGACCAGGTATTTGATGAACTTCATGGCATGTTCGTTCTCTTCTTCGGCTTGCTTGTAGAAAAGGGCAGCCAGTTTCTTTAAGGCTTCCCCGTCAAAATAGGCTGCGATCGCTACATATTGCAGCGAAGAACCAAATTCAGCGCCGATTTGAGCATTAATGGCATCATTGAGTTCTTTGCCGATCATCATATGGTTTTTCTCCTTGTCCTTCTGATTAATCCCATGGTTTACGGGAATGATTAACTGTATTGACGAAATTATAGCATGTGGCGGATCGATTTTTCGGGCTGGCAGCAGGATGGTTGAAATTTAACCCGTTCAGGTTAATCCGGAATAGCCTTTGACCGTTTTTTTAGCGGTTTGGGCTCGTGCCAGCTGAAATTGGCAGTCTGATTGATGCAAATGACCCGCGGGAGGCTGCGGCCATTACTCTGCACCATGGAGATTGAAGCAGGTCCCACCACCAGCCGTAAAAAGTCATCCAGCTGCATGTTCAAAAAATGCGCCAGCGCCAACCGAACGATATCCGCGTGGACCACCACTGCGATTACTGCTTCTTCGGGCTTTTTTTCCTTCGCGGGGTTATTGATGTCCTCCGCTGGCTGCCAAACGCGCACCAACGAATCGAGCTCAGTCACCACTCGCTGCTGAACTTCGGCGAATGTTTCCCCCTCCGGAAAGCGAATCTGCGAGGGCTGTTCCAGCAAGATCTTCCACAAATTGATGCGTGCCAGCTGTTTATAGGTTCGCCCCTGCAAGCGGCCGTAGTCCACCTCGATCAATGCCGGCCGGACTTGAATTTCCAGACCGTGCGCCGCCGCCAATGGTTGGGCGGTCTCAACGGCGCGTTCCAGCGGACTGGCATAAATAGCCTGCAAGGGTGCATGGGTTAGCGCATCTGCCAGCATCTGTGCCTGCTGCCGGCCTTTTGCATTGAGCGATATTCCCGCCGTGCGCCCGGTCAACCGGCGCAGCATGAAATCATTTTCCCCGTGGCGAATCAGCAGCAGTAGCGTCATTGGCAGCGTCCTCATTATTAACTGGAGCATTGGCGGGATAATCATAGCCCAGGGCGGCAGCCTGTGCCTTGCGCCAGCGTTCCACCCGCTCGGTCACTTCAGCTTCGTAACCCTGATCGGAAGGCTTGTAAAAGACTCGTCCTAGCAGATTGGTTGGCAAGTATTGCTGCCCGGTGTGATGTTCCGGGAAGGAATGAGGGTAGGCATAACCCTTCCCATGACCCAGATCCTTGGCGTCACGGTTATCATCCATCAGGTGCACCGGCACCGGACCGATGCCCTCCTGCTCCTGTAATTCGCGGATTTTGAAGAAAGCCCCGGCGGAATTGGACTTGGGTGCGGTGGAGAGATACAGGGTAGCCTCCACCAGTGGATAAATCCCTTCAGGCAGGCCGATATATTCATAGGTATAAGCTGCTGCCGCAGCAACCACCAGCCCATTCGGGTCACCCAGGCCAATATCTTCGCCGGCCAGCACCAGTAATCGCCGCAGGATAAAACGCGGATCCTCTCCAGCTGCCAGCATTTTCGCCAACCAGTACAGGGCTGCATCCGGGTCTGAGCCGCGCACCGATTTGATGAACGCTGAGATCGTGTCGTAATGCGCATCGCCCATGCGGTCGTAGATCACAGCGCGTTTTTGGATGGACTCCTGCGCCACATCCAGGTCGATATGAATGATGCCATCCGTGGCTGGCGGCGTGGTCTCGACTGCCAATTCCAGCGCATTCAGGATATTGCGGGCATCACCGCCAGCCACGCGCATCAGGTGGGTGCGGGCTTCCTGTGTCAGGTCAATGGAACGGCTGCCGTAGCCGCGGACTTTATCGGCCAGAGCCTGGTCCAGGATGGCAGACAAATGAGTCTCGGTCAACGGTTCCAGCTGGAAGAGCCGCGAGCGCGATACCAGCGCGGAAATGACATCGAAATAAGGATTCTCGGTGGTGGCGCCGATCAGTGTGAACATGCCCGTTTCTACGTGCGGCAGCAAGGCATCCTGCTGCGCTTTGTTCCAGCGGTGAACCTCATCCACAAACAGGATGGTGCGTTTGCGGTAGAGCCGGCGGCGGTCGGTAGCCTCAACAATGATTTTTCGCAGATCGGCGACGCCGGCCAGCACTGCCGAAATGCTGACGAAATCCGCCTGGGTAGTGTTGGCGATGATGCGTGCCAGGGTGGTCTTGCCGGTTCCGGGCGGACCAAAGAAGATAATTGAGGAAAACAGTCGGTCGGCTTCAATCGCACGCCGCAGCAGTTTACCCGGTCCAATAATATGCTCCTGCCCGACGAATTCATCCATCGTGCGCGGCCGCATGCGCGCTGCCAGCGGCGCCTCGAGCTGCATACCTTCATTCATTGAGTGGGTGAAGAGATCCATTAGGACACCTCCTCAATGAATGGGTTAAATATTCGAACCCCAGCGATGACTTGACCATGCGAAAGATCTTCGGAAATCAGAGTCTGGCAACCCAAACGGATAGCGCTTTGGATCAACAACGAATCCCAAAAAGAGAGTTTATTTTCAAATTGGATATCGATTGCTTGTAAAACGTCCTCAACTGTAGGACTATGGATTCTCCAGGTCGACAAATCAGATACAATTTTTCGGACAGTGCGGATATCAACCGGATTAGGTATTTTACGAGTAAGAGTCACATAAAATTCCTGGATTACTTGAAGGCTGATATTCCCATTTTTGTTGTTCCAACCATTTTCGATGATCTTAACTGCAATGGAATGTTTTTTCCCTGCGGTCTCATCAAAGGCGTAAACCAGAATGTTCGTATCAATGAATGTCGCCTCAAGTGGATTTTCGATCATGCAGATCCTCACGAGTCCAAGAAATTGACCCTTGCGTTCCTAAATTTAATCCCTTTCGCATCAATTTGATCATTCTCTGACGTGCTTGATCGAATTTTTCATCCTCTGAGACCATCGCAGCCAGGGTTTGAGACAACAATCCCGAGAGGGACGTGTTTTTCCTCACCGCCAAGATTTTGGCCTTCCTAAGGATTTCTTTGGGGATTGAAAGCGTTACATTTTGAGTTTTGTTCATATTGACCTCTTTAATAT
>DATMXL010000283.1:0-19964 GCA_035561555.1 Bellilinea sp. | reverse complement strand
GCACAGTATTTTGCATAAACTTAAACTCAAGAGCCGAAATGAGGTAGCAGGGTTTGCGCGGCGGCAGCAACGTTTCCCCGCTCTGGTTGAGTCGATCATTTCTCCAATTTTCCTGGCACTCCTGTTGATGGATCCGTTCTCTTCATTGATCTTGTTCGCATATTAATTTCTTTCTCCACGGGTTGGCAAAGCCATTACCGGCAGCTCATCGAAAGCTGCCGGTAATTTTTATACCCTGCCAGCAAAAAGAACTAGTTCCAGCGTCAAAGCTGAACGCGAAATATAGTCCTTTTCCCATACCCTCGAACCATAAAGGGTTATAGCTTGTAGGACAACTTTTGTATACGATTGTGAAAGCCGTAATCGACCGATAAGGAGTTCATGGTGCGTGTCCTCATCGTTCAGAGCAAGTCCATTCTGGTCGCCGGACTAATCAGCTTGCTTCAGCAGGACGGACGATTCGAGGTTAGCAGTTCGATTTACAAAAACAAACAGCACCTGAATGCTGTGATCGATCAATTTCATCCGGAAGCTGTCATCATCGATTCTTGCCTGGGAAAATCTAAAGTTGGTATCTTATTGTCCTTTTTGGAATCCCTCCCCCAGATCCGCATCCTCGTCGTCAGTCTGGGGGACAGTCAGGTGGAGATTTACGAAAAACAAAACCAGGCGGTCAATTACATCGACGATCTGATCAAAGTAATACAAGGTGAAGAAGTCGTGGAGCGTGAGTAATCCCCCGGCTGTAATCCTTCATCCAAAATCCATTTACAGGAGACGGTCAGTCCACTCCAGGAGGTGAACCTATGATGCGCGGAATTATTAACTCAAGTATTAGCTTCCGCTTTCTTGTCGTGATCATCGCGGCGGTTCTGCTTGTTTTTGGCGTTTATCAGATGACGAATATGCCGGTGGATATGATTCCGGAAGTCTCACCGACGTATGTCGAGATCCAAACCGAGGCGCTCGGGTTATCAGCTAAAGAAGTCGAGCAAATGATCACCATGCCTATGGAGCAGGATTTGCTCGCCGGCGTGGCCTGGCTGGATGTCATCCAGTCTGAATCGGTCCCCGGTTTATCCAGTGTGCTTATATATTTCGAACCAGGGACTGACCTTTACCAGGCACGCCAAATGGTCTCGGAAAGACTGTCTCAGGCAGCAGTCGGTTTGCCGCATGTCTCCAAACCACCGACCATGATCCAGCCTCTGTCTTCCGCCAGTCGGTTCATGATCGTGGGCTTGTCGTCAACCGAATTGTCGTTGATCCAAATGTCGGTGCTGGCTCGGTGGACAATTGCACCGCGGCTCATGGGTGTGCCGGGAGTGGCCCACGTTTCTGTTTGGGGTAACCGCGACCGCCAGTTGCAGGTCCAGGTAGACCCCGCACGCCTGGAAGCGCGGGATGTGACGTTGGAACAGGTCGTAGAAACCACCGGGAATGCACTGTGGGTTTCATCGCTTAGTTACCTGGAAGCATCGACTCCTGGGACGGGTGGGTTCATCGACACGCCTAATCAACGGCTGAGCATCTGGCATGTACTGCCGATTACGTCGGCCGAGGAACTCGCACAGGTGCCAATTGAAGGCGCTGAATCGTTATTACTCTCTGATATCGCCAATGTGGTTGAAGATCATCAGCCGTTGATTGGTGATGCCATTGTCAATGACAATCAAAATTTGCTCCTGGTGATTGAAAAACTCCCAGGAACGAATACGCTGCAGGTTACCCAGGATGTTGAACGAGCGCTGGATTTGATGCGGCCGGGTTTCACTGCCATTAACTTCGATGCCAGCTTATTCCGACCCGCAAGCTTTATTGAAATGGCGCTCGCCAGCCTTACCCAAACTTCGGTTGTTGCGGCATTTCTGATCCTCGTGCTGTTGGGGCTGTTCCTCTACAGCTGGCGTGCAGTGGTTGTAAGCGTTGCGTCCATTGCCTTCTCGCTGATCGCGGCCTTGTATGTTTTGTACCTTCGCGGAGAAACCCTCAATGCCATGATCCTGGCGGGGCTGGTGGTTGCCCTTGGAGTCATCATTGGTGAGGCGGTGATGAGCAGTGAAATTTTGGTCCGCCGAGTTCATCAAAACAGGCAAATGGAACACCCTCGTAACACCGGCGATGTTGTCCGTGAGAGTCTGGCTGAAATTCACAGTTCAACCATATTCACAACATTAATCCTGTTACTTACGGTCGTCCCCATTTTCTTTATCGCTGGTGTCACTGGAGCCTTATTCCAAACTACAGCCGTTTCTTATTTGCTGGCGATTTTGGCCGCTCTAGTGGCGGGATTCATCATCACACCGGCGTTAAGCTTCATTCTTTTTGCGAACACCCAACCGGTAAAGCGAATTTCACCTTTATCAGGCTGGATCGTGGGCGGCTACAGCCGTTTCCTGAAGCGCAGCCTGACAAAGCCAAATGCGATTTTCGCTGCCATGATCATACTGGTGTTGGTTGGTGTGTCATTGATACCTTTGATCGGTTATTCCCCAAAGCTGCCAACCATGAAGGAGCCTTATTTGCAGGTGAGTTTGGAAGCGGCACCGGGAACTTCTCGCCAGGCGATGGATCGGATCGTCTCTCTGGTTAGCAGCGATCTTCGCAGTGTCTCAGGCGTAAAAAATGTTGGTGCGCACGTTGGACGAGCTGTCTTCGGAGACCAAGTGGTTGGGATCAATTCTGCTCAACTCTGGGTGCAAATTGCCGCTGACCGGAATTACGCTTCCACGGTGACCGCCATCCAGGATTTAGCCAGTGGTTACACCGGCGTAAATATGCAAGTCCAGACTTACGTTGATCAAGTGTTGAACCAGCCGCATTTTGCGACTGAAGAATCGATGGTTTTACGAGTCTTCGGTGAAGAACAAGGTGTGCTGCAGACCGAGGCTGAAAAACTTCAATCCGTATTATCTACCATGCGCGGTATTTCAGACGCCACGGTGGACTACCCGGTGGTCGAGCCAACCATTGAAATCGAGGTCAATCTGCCAGTCGCGCAGCAATACGGCATCAAGCCTGGTGATGTGCGTCGAACTGCGGCTTCACTATTCTCGGGCATTCAGGTAGGCAGCCTGTTCGAGGAACAGAAGATATTCGATGTGGTTGTCTGGAGCACCCCGGAGTCCCGGGACAGCATTTCCGATATCCGCAACCTGATGATCGATATTCCTTCCGGTGGTCAGGTTCGCCTGGGAGACCTGGCGGACGTGCGCATGGTAGCATCACCGACCGTAATCAAGCGTGAAGCCGTCTCGCCGTATATGGATGTCAAATTCACGGTTGCAGCGCGCGATGCGCAAGCTGTCGCAACTGAAATTAACGCCTATCTGCAAAAATACCTGTTCCCGCTTGAATATCACGCTGAGGTGATGGGTGACTATTCGACCCGGCAAGCAACCCAGCAGCAACTCCTGATCTCCAGTCTGGTTGTGCTCATCGGCATTTTCCTGCTGCTTCAGGCCGCAACCCACAACTGGCGGCTGGCATTCGTGCTCTTATTTACTTTGCCGGCAGCCGTGAGCGGCGGGGTTCTGGCCACACTGATTTCTGGAAGCCAGATTACCCTGCTCAGTTTGCTTGGCATGCTGGCAGTCCTGGGAATTTGCCTGAGATCCGTCATCCTGTTGATCAACAAATCTCAGGCGCTGGTGCAGGAACATGAGAAGGTCACCCCCGATTTGGTCGTCGCTGGTTCGTCCGATCGCTTTGCTTCATCATTGATGACCATGTTGATGACTGCTTCAGTCTTCGTGCTCATCATCATTTTTGGCAATGCTCCCGGGCACGAAATCCTTCTACCCATCGCGATCTCAGCTGTCGGCAGCCTGATCACAACCGCTGTGTATACCGCTCTCATCGCTCCGGCTTTGTACCTGCGTTTTAGCGCTTACCAGGAAGCTGAACTGGAGCTCACTCAAGAACCTGTCCCCCACTATGGATAGGGCGTTGGGCTGTGTCCTGGATAGCCAACCTTTGGTCGGAATTAACGGGAGTCCTTTATGAAACCGAATAACAACCATAATTCTGCACCTGAACTTCCAGAAGCGATCTTGGTTGCAGAAAATATTCAAAAAACTTACGGGAATCGCAAAGCGGTGAAAGATCTGACTTTCACATTGCTTGCCGGGCGTGTAATGGGTTTTCTTGGGCCTAATGGAGCCGGAAAAACAACCTCGATCCGTATCCTGACCACCATTATGGAGCCAGATTCCGGAAATTTTACGGTAGACGGCACTTCATCCAAACACCCTGAAATCATCCGGCGAAAGATAGGGGTGCTGCCGGAAAACCTGGGGTTCCCGCGTCAGATGACAGCGCTTGAATACTTGCGTTACTTTGGTCAGTTATACAGTCTTACTCCTCAAGAGGCTAAAGCGAACGCCTTTAGGCTATTGAATGAGGTCGGGTTGGAGAACCGGGCGAAATCCTTAATCGGCAGCTTCAGCCATGGCATGCGCCAGCGGCTAGGTATTGCTCGAGCATTGGTGAATGATCCGGTAGTCGTTTTCCTGGATGAACCCACGCTCGGATTAGACCCGCGCGGTCAGCAGGAATTACTGCAGCTCATTCAGCGAATTGCCAGAGAACACCATACCGGCGTCATTTTGTGCAGCCACATGCTATCAGAGATTGAAGGTATTTGCGACGATGTCATTATTCTCTCCTCAGGTCAAGTGGTGGCACAAGGTCCTGTCCACTCCGTTGTTGGCAATATCCAACGAAACGTCGCCAGGGTGCGGGTGCCAGTCGAGAATGTCGATGCCTCACTCGAGGTGCTAGGCGCCTTGCAAAATGTGTTTAAGGTCTCGCATAACCCTCAAATGCAGAGTTGGATATCGGTTGAATTAGCCGATTACGACGCGAGCATTACACAAAATGAAAAGACTCGAAACAGTCTGCTGAAGGCATTAATTCAAGCGGAAATTCCTGTCTTGAGCTACGAAGCCGAAGGTGGGCGGCTTCAGGATGTATTCCTCCAACTCACCGAGGAGGTAATTAAATGAATACGACCTCTATTTCCGAAAAAGATGCTCAAGGTCACATGGCTGACGTGGCTGCACCGAAAGGTCGTGTCCGACCGGCCTGGTGGCTGGTGTTCACCAGAGAGATGGCTGATCTGTGGATTGGTGGCAAAGCGCTCAACATGATATTGATTTACAGCGTCCTTTTGGGTGTCATGGTTTATGTGTATTCGTACAACAGCGAATTAAGCCTCATCCCACCCAAAGAGATGGTGTATGAGATGCTCAAAAACGCCATGGCGGTCAGCCTGTTCATAGGCCTGGTGATAGGCGCAGATATGCTGAGCGGGGAACGGGAACGCAACACGCTCGAATCGATGCTGCTCACGCCGGCGAGAAGGGGGCAAATCGTTTTTGGCAAATTTCTGGCAGGCATCTCCCCCTGGCCGGCGGCGCTGATCATCGCCATCCCCTATTTGATTGTGGTTTCGCAAGGCGATGAGGTGCTTGGTCCCGCCATCTTATGGGGCGCAATTACCGGTAGTGTCCTCGTTCCAGCCTATACCGGACTTGGGATGCTGGTGAGTTTCTGGTCGAGCAGCAACAAGGTCAGCTATTTTGTCAGCCTCGGCCTCTACATCCTGTTCCTGGTGCCGGCGCAGCTGCCTGGGCGTGCTCAAACCGGCGCAGCTGGCCAATTCCTGCAATGGGTCAATCCCCTGGCTGCGGTTAACCATTTCCTCTCGAAGCACCTGGTTAATTACCGGACTCTGGCTGAATTCTGGACCTGGCTCATCTCGCCAGTGGCTTTCGCGGTGATTGTCCTGGGAATCTTATTTTTGATCGCCGGACCTGGATTGCGGCTTGAGGCAGGTAGAAGCAGCAAATTCCTGAGGCGCTTGAAACCGCGCATCAGCACCGCGATAATCCTGGCGATCATTTTGTTGGCAAGCGCAACCCCAGCCATGGGATTTCAGACAGGAAACACCTCGGTCGATGATTTGTCCATCTCGATAGACGTCGATACCGCAGTGGTAAAAACCGGCGACAAGGTTGAGTTCAATACCGTCGTGACCAATAACGGCAGCAGCCAGTCTTTACCCTTAATTGTTGCGATGAATATCATCAACCTTAACGCACAGGGTGATGTGGTTGACCCTGAGGATTGGTCGCCGCAGCGGACGCAATACAGTCAGCCGTTGGCTCCAGGTGGTTCCGTGTCGCATAGCTGGGTTATCAATACCATCCTGGATGGCGACTACATGGTGTATATGGTACTCATTCCGGCACCGGGCAGTCAAGATACATCCAGTCATCCGGTTGCCAGTCCGGGAATTCATCTAACGGTGATGCCCTTCACCCGCATCAATCCGGGTGGTGTTCTGCCTTATGCCATCGGTGGTCCGGTGATTGTGCTGATCGGGATTCTGGTCCTTTATCGGATGCGCCGTAAGCAAATAGATAATGGATGATGCCTCAATTATTGATTAGTGCTTAGCGAAAGGATATGGAAATGAAACCCCTTTTTCTTCGTTTCATGATTATTGCCACCCTGGCAAGCGTCGTATTGGTCAGTTGCACACCTAAAGCAGCAAGTTCGGAGAAAGTCCTTCCTGCAACACTAGAAGATATTGACGGTTCCGATTTCAAGCGGGTCGTGCTGACAGAAAAAGCCGCGAGCCGCATCAGCGTACAGACCGCACTGGTTGGAGAAGCCACGGTCGAGCCAAAATTAAGGGTTGGCGGTGAGGTGGTCTCACCCATGGCGACTGGAGCAACCGACACAGCTGCGAAGGCTGTCGCTTATATCCGGGTCCGTCTTAACAATGGTGGATCGCAGGTGGTGGATCGGGCAAAGCAGGCTTACATTGTACCCATCACTGGTGAGGCGGATGTTCAATCGGTTGCCGCAAATTCAGTGGACGTAGAAGATGGACTCTTCGATGATGGTGAGGATGACGATCTGGATGATTACTACCTTGAAATCGATGGGGATGATTACGACCTGGTGGTCGGTGATCGATTCTTCGTTGATTTACCTCTATCTAGTGGTCAGGTGCATCGAAAGGTCGTCCCTTACTCGGCTGTGATCTACGGGGTGGAAGGCGAAACCTGGGTATACCTCAATCCGGAACCTCTCGTCTATGTTCGTCAGGCGATCGTGATTGATTACATCGATGGAAATTCGGTTTATCTCGTTGAAGGACCAGACGTAGGTTCAACGGTTGTGACTATGGGAGTAGCAGAGTTGTTTGGAGCTGAAACCGGGGTATCCAAATAACTTTTCAGGAGGTATCACATGCGCTGGATCGTAGCAAATAGCCTTCGATTTCGTTACCTTATTGTTTTCGCCGCGGCTGCTCTGCTTTTTATCGGCGGTGCCCGCCTGAGCAATTCAGCTGTGGATGTATTTCCTGAATTTGCCCCGCCAAAGGTGGAAATCCAAACCTTTTCCCTTGGCCTCTCAGCAGCCGCGGTGGAGGAGTTGGTCACCGTACCGCTTGAGCAGGCGTTAAACGGCCTGCCAGGTTTGGATGTGATGCGGTCAAGATCGGTGCCTGATCTTTCTGACATCGTGCTCATTTTTGAGACGGATACAGATTTGATCCTGGCCCGGCAGTTAGTCCAGGAGCGGATTGCGGCTGTTTATACGTCTTTGCCGACCTGGGCTGCGCCGCCGGTCATTATCCAACCTTTGTCCTCCACCAGCCGGGTAATGAAAATCGGCATCTCATCGGATCAGGTCGATATGATGGACCTTTCGATGATCGCCTACTGGAAAATTCGCGCCAGACTGCTGGATGTACCCGGAGTTGCGAATGCTCCAATCTGGGGTGAACGGATCAAGATGCCTCAGGTCCAGGTTGATTTGGACAAAATGCAAGCCTATGACGTGGCACTCAACGAAGTCATGGATTCCACCGCTGATGCGCTGGATGTGGGCCTGTTAATGTATTCGGAGGGTTCTCACATCGGTACCGGCGGCTTTATCGATACGCCAAACCAGCGTATCGGATTGCAAACGGTTCTACCAATTCTGGAACCAGCACAATTGGGTCAGGTGCCTATTTATGACCGGTATAAACCTGATGGCAACCCCTTGATTTTAAGCGACATCGGGAATGTAGTCTGGGATACCTGGCCGTTATTTGGTGATGCTGTCATCAACGATGGTGAAGGCTTGATGATGATCGTCGAAAAACTGCCCTGGGCTAACACGTTGGAAGTCACCCGCGGTGTCGAAGAAGCCATTGCGGAGATGAAACCAGGATTGCAGGGAATCGATATCGATACCACGATTTTTAGGCCAGCCACCTTCATCGAACAATCCATTGATAACCTGACGGAATCACTTTTAATCGGCGGTCTGCTGGTAGTGCTGGTTCTACTGTTTTTCCTTTTCGAATGGCGGGTGGCATTAATTAGCGCGACGATTATTCCCCTTTCATTGATGGCTTCCCTGCTGGTGCTTAATCTGCGCGGAGTCACCATTAACGTGATGACGTTGGCAGGATTGGCTATTGCCATTGGAGCGGTTGTCGATGATGCGATTGTGGATGTGGAGAATATTGTGCGCCGCTTGCGGCGTCTGCGGAAAGAGGGGAGTACTTTATCCACCGCGAGGATTGTGTTGGACGCCTCGATCGAGGTGCGCGGCGCAATCATCTATGCTTCTTTGATCGAAATCTCGGCTTTGCTGCCTGTTTTCTTCCTGGACGGCCTTTCAGGTGCGTTCTTCAAACCATTAGCGACAGCCTACATTGTCGCAGGCTTGGTCTCGCCTCTGATTGCCTTGACCGTCACGCCTGCCATGGTTTTGATATTGATGCAGAATGCGCCAGTCGAACACCGGGAATCACCCGTAATTCCATGGCTGCATCGCATATATAATCGCGTCTTAAATACGACTTTACGCTCTCCTAAACTTGCATATGCCACAGCTAGTGTGATTGTGCTGGCAGGACTGGTCGTGACGCCTTCACTCGGCTCGGAGCTCTTGCCTTCGTTCAAGGAGCGCGACTTCCTGATGCACTGGATTACAAAACCAGGCACTTCTCACCCTGAAATGTGGCGCATCACGGCTCAAGCCTGCCGTGAGCTGCTGACCATCGATGGAGTGCGAAACTGCGGTTCCCATATCGGTCAGGCATTGCTGGCTGATGAGCCGTACGGTGTCTACTTTACTGAAAACTGGATCAGTATCGATCCAGCGGTTGACTATGAGGACACTCTTGCCAAGGTCCAGGAAACAGTGGACGGCTACCCCGGTCTGGTTCGCGATGTTCAGACTTACCTGAAAGAAAGAATTCGTGAAGTCTTGACTGGGTCAAGCGATACCGTGGTCATCCGCATCTATGGACCGGATCTTGAGGTGCTGCGGGTAAAAGCCGATGAAGTTCGCGCGGCTCTCGAAGGCATTCCAGGCATCGTGGATTTGAAAAAGGAATTGCATGCCGATATGCCTCAGGTGAACATTGAGGCTAACCTGATTTCAGCTCAGCAAGTTGGGCTCAAGCCAGGCGACATCCGTCGGGCAACAGCCTTCTTGCTGCAAGGCGAAGAGGTCGGTGATATCTTCATCGGCGGTAGGACCTATGACGTAAACGTGTGGAGTACGCCTGAAACCCGCGATAGTTTGAACGACATCCAAAATTTGCTGATCGACACGCCCAATGGCGGTCGGGTCCGCCTTGCGGATGTCGCCAGTGTACAAATCGTCCCCTCCCCTAACGTGATTGAGCGGGAAGGCCAATCCCGCAAGATCGATGTTTCCGCCAACGTAAAGGACCGCGATCTTGGCTCGGTTGCCAAGGATGTGGAAGCCGCTCTGCAAACCGTATCCTTCCCATTGGAGTATCATGCCGAAGTCTTGGGAGAATTTGCCGAACGGCAAGCCGCCCAGAACCGCATATTCGGTACGGGTTTGTTTGCCCTACTGGCGATATTCTTCCTGCTGCAAACATCGTTCAACAACTGGCGCCTGGCGACTCTGACCTTCTTTACCTTGCCCTGGGCATTGGTAGGCGGTCTGTTGGCTGCCTTCCTGGGAAATAAAGGTGTTCTTTCGCTGGGTTCGTTGGTAGGTTTGTTGACCATCCTGGGTATTGCCACGCGCAATGGCATTATGATGATCAGCCATTTCCAGCACCTGGAAAAAGAAGAAGGCATACCATTCGGTCCAGCCCTGGTTATACAGGGAGCCCGCGAGCGGATCGCACCCATCATGATGACCGCATTGACCACCGGTTTGGCGCTGATTCCGCTGGTGATTGCAGGAAACATCCCCGGACAGGAAATTGAACACCCGATGGCGGTGGTTATTTTAGGCGGTTTGGTCACTTCCACTTTGCTCAACCTGCTGGTTGTACCAACCCTGTACCTGAAATTCGGCAAATCCAAACGTGAAAAGGCGAGTTTGATGCCCAGCCAGGCTGCATAAAACAATATCGACGTGAAGTGGAAAAATAAGGAGGGCATCCGACTGCCCTATTGCCTGAGCCGGTTCATTAAAAGGAGTGGAGATGCTACACCTGCGCGGATTACGGATTTTGTCACTGTTATTCTTGATTGTAGCCGCAGCCTGCAGCCCGAAAACGACCGGGGAAGAGTATGAAAACTTCGATCCCGGGCAATTCAGCCAGCCGACTCAGATCGACAATGAATGGTTCCCACTACCTCCCGGTGCTCAGTTGACTTTTGAGGGCTTCACCAGCTCTCAGGGTGAACAATTGACGCACCGGGTGATCTTTACGGTCACCGACCTGGTAAAGGAGATCGCGGGAATTAAAAACGTGGTCGCCTGGGAACGCGATTACAGTGAGGATCAACTGGTGGAAGCCGAATTGGTATTCTTCGCACAGGCTGACGATGGGACTGTATGGAGTCTGGGGCAATACCCAGAGGAATATGATGAAGGGAAAATAATCGACAGCCCGAGCTGGATTCACGGCGTCGAGGAGGCGGTTGCCGGTATTTCCATGCAGGGTGATCCCCAGCCTGGCCCAGAGAGTTACTCTCAAGGTTGGGGTCCGGCAGTTGAATACACCGACCGCGCCATGGTTTCTAAGGAAGGCCAACAGGTGTGTGTGCCGTTTGATTGCTATGATGAAGTGTTGGTCATCGACGAAACCAGTCTGCTCGAGCCGGATGCACACCAGCTGAAGTTCTTTGCCCGCGGCGTGGGAAATATTAAGGTGGATTGGACCGGGGAAGACCAAACGCAGGAAACTCTGGAATTAACCGGATTTACCATGCTGGATGCAGCCGCCATGGCTGAGGTTCAGGCGGAAGCGCTTAAGTTGGAAGCCAGCGCTTACGAACACAGCCCGGATGTTTACGGCAAGACCTCTCCGGCTGTACCAGCGATGGCGACGGATAGTGGCGACCAACCCACCGCTGCTGCCGCCGAAATTGTGGTGTACATGATCGATATCGGTGAAGGTGCACTGACTGAATTGGATTTTGTGGAAGATTCCGCTTCGCCTGGCGGTTTTTATGTCAGCTTGCCCAACAATGGCGATGAATTGGATCCGCCGCCGGAGAATGACCCGCATGCCACCTTCCCGGTTACGGTGGTTAGCGGAACGCCGTACCGTTGCTGGGTACACATGAAGGTCGGTACTCCGTTGGAGAAATCACAGGCCAATCTCGTCTTTCTGCAGTTTTCCAACGCGCTTGATGCTGCTGGAAATAAAGCCTATCTGCCGGGGTCCAACAGCTATCTGACAGCTCAGGGACCCACTACCGAAGGTTGGACCTGGGTCGGCTGCGACCTGCAGGGTGGTGCAGAAGGCACATTGGTCAATTTCTCTGTCAGCGGTGCAGTGACGGTGCGCATCCAGGCTGGTGCCGAGGGGGTGGGTTTTGATCAGTTCGTGCTGAGCCCTACGAAATACCTGGAAATGGCGCCTTCAGAAGCTGTCGTCGCCAAATAAGGAGGGAATGGATGAATAGCAGCACAGGTGTGTTTTCTCAGGATGTTCCTCTCAGTTTTGGACAACTCATATTACGATTCTTCAAAATCGCGGTAATCGCATTCCTCGTGATGCAGATCAAGGAATACGTCGATGCCGGTGTCTTCGACATTCCCGGAGTGTTGATGGATTCTGCCCTGATAGCTGCTGGTGTGTTGATCGTGGACCTGGTTTCGATGAGCCTGCGGCCGAGGAAGTAAAGCCTAGACCTTAGGTAGTACGGACTTCGCCAGCGCTTCCAACCCGGCCAGATCATCCAGATCCAGCCACTGCAGCATAATGCCTTGCACACCTGCCGCTGTCAACGCGCCAATTCGATCGATCACCTCTGCCGAGGTGCCGACAATTACACCGCGCTGCCTGAGTTCTTCTGCGCTGGCACTGCCTCTGGAATGGATTACCCGTTCCAGTGAAGCCTGGTCAACCCCAAACACCAACCCGGTCATCAATGAGCGTTTAACTGCCGTCAATTCTCGCCCGGCTGCTAAAATTTTATGATCGAGATTGGAATTAAGCGACTGATATTCATCCGGTTTCAAAAAAATAGCATTCCATTCGGATGCGTATCGTGCCGCCAGCGTTAGCGTCCGCCCCTTGCCGTTGCCGCCAACCAGAATCGCCGGTCCACCCGGACGTTGCGTCCGCGGCAAGACCTGCGCTTCCACCAACTGATAATATTTCCCATGGTACGTCAGAGGTTCTGCCTGCTGCAGCAGCCCCCTGACCACCTGAATCCCCTCCTCGAAGCGGTCGAAGCGATCTTTGATGGGGAGCAGGTCAAATCCGAACTTCTGGTGCTCGCGTTCCTGCCAGCCCGCCCCCAGGCCCAGCGTCAAACGACCGCCGGACAGGTCATCCACAGATGCCGCCATGCGCGCAGTCAAAGCCGGGTGGCGCACGGAAAACGGTGTCACCAGCGGACCAAATTGAATTCGCTGGGTGTTGCCTGCCAACCAGGTCAATGATGTCCACAACTCCAGCGAGTCCATATCAGGCGGACGGCCATTGGTGAAGTGGTCCGAGCGGAACAAGCCGTAGAAACCCAGCTCCTCGACCAGCTGAACAATAGCCTGCCAGCGCTTCCAATTCAACCCGTTTTGTCCTTCGATCATAATGGCAAGGTCGACCATGATTACCTCTCTTTACAACAATAAATTGCATTTTACTTCGCCCATTGTAATCAACTCTGAGCTAGATTTGCTATGGAATACCCAGAAATATATTCGATAAACCTTGATAGTTACGCCACTAAATCTACACATTAAAAAGCTTTTCAAAGACAGAATGTTTGCAGTACAATTCCGCAAACTTCTAAACGGACGTATCCATGGAATCTGGAAATCGCAGTTCCCGCAATTTTTCCATTTTTATCATCATTTGGATCGGTCAAATCCTGTCAATTTTCGGTTCTGCAGTATCCGAATTTGGCATCACGCTGTGGGCTTATGAGACCACCGGAAAAGCCACTCCCCTCACCCTGATCGGCGTTTTTTACATGATACCCATGCTGGCGCTCAGCCCGGTGGTGGGGGTAATGGTTGACCGTTACAACCGCAAATTGATGATGATGTTGAGCGATTTTTCAGCTGCGCTGATCTCAATCATCATTCTTGCGCTGTTGGTGACCGGCAAACTGCAAATCTGGCATTTGTATGTGACTGCGGTGATCGCCGGCATTTTCCAGGGTTTCCACTGGCCTGCCTATTCAGCCGCCATCAGCACTATGCTGCCCAAGCAGCATTACGCCCGCGCCAACGCCATGCTGGAAATGGCAGGACCCGCCTCTGGCATTTTCGCGCCCATGGCGGCTGGAGCATTAATTGGCTCCATTGGTCTGCGCGGACTCTTAATTATGGATCTGGTGACTGCCAGCTTTGCGATTGTAACGCTGATCTTTGTAAAAATTCCGCAACCATTGCGCAGTCAGGCGGGCGACGCAGCCCGGGGGAATATCCTCAAAGAAGCCAGCTTCGGCCTGAAATATATCCTTCAGCGTTCCAGCTTGCTGCAGCTCCAGCTATTGTTCTTACTATGCAACTTCTTTTTTAGTATCGCGCTGAGTGTCCGCGCGCCCTATATTTTGGCCCGCACCGGCAATGACCAATTGATTTTTGGCAGCACCCAGTCAGCTGCCGCCATTGGCGGGCTGGTAGGCGGTCTGTTAATGGGCATCTGGGGCGGACCCAAACGCCGCATCCACGGCGTGTTGGCGGGTTGGGCAATTTCCTGTTTATTTGGTGCGGTGATCTTCGGCATGGGTCAGACAACGGTAGTGTGGATTGTCTCCAGCTTCTTCGGCACTCTTTTCGCTCCGGTGATTAATGGTTCCAATCAGGCGATTTGGCAATCCAAAGTGCCCCCAGACCTGCAAGGTCGTGTCTTCGCCATCCGGCGGCTGATCGCCTGGTTTGTGATGCCGCTTTCCAATGCGATAGCCGGCCCATTAGCGGATCATGTCCTCGAACCGGCGATGATGCCGGGCGGAACACTGAGCAGAATATTTGGTGGACTGGTGGGGGTCGGCCCTGGCGCCGGCATGGGTTTGATGTTTGTGTTCGGCGGCGGCATAGCAGCAATCGTTGCCATTTTAGCCTACACCGTGCCAACCCTCAGGGACGTCGAAGTCCGCCTGCCGGACCATGATGAAATTCAAACAGAAGCGGTTACCGCTTAAACAATCTCCAGGATTTCACTCAGCCGTTCGATAACGAAATCCGGTTTCACCGCGGAATCTGCGATCTGTTCGCGCCGGGTGACCCCTGTCAGCGTCAATACAGTGTGCATACCCGCTTCAACACCCATGCGCATGTCGGTCTCGATGCGATCGCCGACCATCAGACAGCGCTCCGGTGGGATTTTTAAAAATTCGCTGGCTTGCTTGAGGATGAATGGAGACGGTTTCCCCGCGATCAGCTCGACTTTTCGACCGCTGATATGCTCCAATGCAGTAATTGTCGCGCCGGCGTCCGGTATGGCACCACCCGGCATCGGACAGGTTTTATCAGCGTTGGTGGCATAGAAATGCGCTCCCTTCATGAGCGCCTGATAGGCAATGTTGAGTTTACGGTAGTCTAGGGAGCGGTCAAAAGCCACAATGACCGCATCGATCCCCTGCGGGTCAATTACCTCGCGCGAATCCTGCTCCAGCCGATCATCCAGAACCGTCAAGCCGTGTCCGCGCAACTCAGTGCGCGTGTTTTCCTCGCCGATAACGTAGTAGCTCTGCCCTGGCGCGGTACGCTTAAGGTACATCCCCAGCACATGAGTGGATGTAATGACTTCCTCCTCCGATGCCGGGATCCCCAGACGGGTCAGTTTAGCAGAGTAGACCTCCCGGCCTTGCAGCGGTTTATTTCTGACGAATAATAAGCGTATTCCGCGGCGGCGCAGCTCCAGGCAGGTATCAACGGCACCTGGCAAAGCAGCATCCCCGAGGTAAATTGTGCCGTCTAGATCTAAAATGATTCCATTGATATCAAGTTTCGACATACTCATCCTCTGTCGCGAATGTCCTACCCGGATCGATCATCGTCACCACTAGAAATTACCGATAATCGATGCTGCCGGAGCGCCTGCATTACATTGGCTTCAATGGCCGGGATTCCTCTGCTGAAATTCGTATTATTATGGGGTTCTTGAAGACTAATTATACAGATGTTCGGTTTATCCGATTTCAGGGGCAAGATCCAACCTTAAACCGCAAGGCCCAGCACAGTGCTGGACCTTGTTTGATCTATTCAATTTAATTTTTTGGGCTAGCTTACCGGTTCGGCAATCATATTTTCCAGGAGAATTTCGAGTGCCATAGTGTGACTGCACACACCGCGCGTGCTGAAGAATGAACAATCGCAGGACCATTTGCCGTGATCGTAACCAACATTGTGCGGACTGTTTTCCCCATCCATAGTGACTGTGAAACTTTTAAAATGCACCCGCTCACGTTCTTGTGCGTACCGTCTGGCTTTTTCTCGCTTGCCGATCATCCCGTAATCCATGACACAGTCTCCTTTCAAGAAATAGGTAGAAAAAAAGGCACGCGCGTACACTTGCGTGCCCCCGATCAGAGCTTGGCGCTCGGATATGTATTTAACTCTCGCATATTTTTTTTGCCTGGAATTCCTTACAATTAATAATAGCCCGACTCAAAGTGAAAGTCAACCTACTCTTAGGGTTCGTTAATTTTCTTTTCGAGAATTAAGGCGTCTTCCCCGCCGATATAGTAATTCCCCCACACATCCACCTGGGTGTAACCTTCCGTCAGGTACAATTCAATGGCGGGTTGATTGGACCGCCGCACACTCAAGCGAATTGCCTTTACCTGCAGCCGGGCTTCGCAGGCGTGCAATAGTGCTCGGGCCATGCCTAGCCGGCGAAACTCTGGCAAGACACCGATCGTCACGATCCATGCCAGGTCCGGACCCCGGCGTAAATCGCTGGCAACGAAACCTGCCATTTTGCCTTCTACCACCGCTTTCAAGCGCACAATTCCCGGAAAACTGAGCACCGCAATCAGATCAAACAGCGGCCAGGCATCCAATTCAAAACAAGCCCGCTCCAGCCGGCGCAAATCTCCCAGGTCACGCAAATTAGCTTCAACGATTTCAAATTCACTCGTCAATGCATACCCCCAATGGGCGGCGATGATTCCCGCCGCCCGGAACCAATCCGGACGGCGGGAACTTAATTTGATTTCGTTTCCTACTTCTCGCGCGCTTTGATGAAGTCACCCAGCAGGCTGGTGAATTCCATGGGGAAGATATACTTTGTCGATGGACCCTGTGCCATATTCTTGAGCGTTTCAAAATATTGCAAGGTCATGGTTTTGGAATCGACCGTTTGGGCGACCCCAAAGATTTTTTCCAGCGCCAGTGAATAGCCTTCAGCCCGCAGTAGTTGAGCTTCGCGTTCGCCCTGCGCTGCCAGAATAGCGGCTTGCTTCATACCTTCGGCTTTCAGAATGGCTGCCTGCCGGTCGCCTTCCGCCACGTTGATCGCAGCTTCGCGGGTACCGGTGGATTCTGTCACCACCGCGCGGCGTGTACGTTCCGCCGTCAACTGGCGATTCATCGATTCCTGAACCTCGCGTGGAGGGATAATCTCGCGGATTTCGACGTTAGTTACCTTGACACCCCAGCGTTCCGTTACCTCATCCAGTCTGGCGCGCAGTGCCTGGTTGATCTTCTCGCGTTCGGAGAGCACACCGTCTAGCATGATTCCGCCGATCACCGAGCGCAGGGTGGTGGTGGCGATACCCTGGGCTGCCAGTTCAAAGCTGCCAACTGCCAGGACGCTTTGTACCGGATCGAAAACCTTGTAGTACCACAGGAAATCGATGGAGATGGGGGCGTTATCGGCAGTGATGGACGTCTGAACTGGGATCTCGCGTACCTGTTCGCGTAAATCCACCCGAACTGCCCGATCAATGAACGGGATGAGGATAACCAGACCGGGGCCTTTCTCGCCGATGCAGCGTCCCAAACGGAAGACAACCAGCCGCTGGTATTCTGCCACGATTTTGAGCGCCGAGGCCAGGAAGACCAGGACGATTAAAACGATTACGCCAATTAAACAATAGATTAATTCGAATTGCATTGTCAGACCTCCTGTGATGGGCGAAAATCCGGCGGTAATCACCGCCGGTTATTGCTAATTAACCTTCTACTGCTTCCACCTCAAGTACCAACCCTTGCCGGCCTATTATCCGCACCCGGGTTTCAACCGGGATCGGGGTACGGCTCCAGGCAGACCACTCTTCACCGTTGATGTACACACTGCCTTCCTGGAATATATTGGTATGCGCGATACCGGTCATTTCTTGCAAGCGTCCCAGGTCGAAATCAGGGCGGCGGGAAATTGCCTCTAGCCCTTTGCGCGCAATGATCCAAACCAGTCCCCCCGCCAGGGTGGAGACGAATGTGGCTAACCACACATTCACCGCCGGACCGCCGGCTGGATTGCGGAACAGAAATACCGACCCGACAATCAAGGCGGCAATCGCGATACCCAGGAAAAGCCAGTTGCGCCATTTACGCAGGGCAAACACGAAGGGAACGATTCCAAGAATCAGTACAATCAAAGCCCATGGGTTAATATCCATGTTGACCGCGCTAATGCCAGCCACGACCAATGCGAATAGCGCGCCAATCTCCAGAAACCCGGTCCCTGGCGCAAACAACGACAGAACACCCAACACCAGCCCCAAGACCAAAAGGACGTAGGCAACGTTGGGGTCCATAAGCAAATTCATCGATTCCTCCTTGACTGTTAATAAGATTATACAGCACAAGGGGGTTCATGTATTCCCGAATCGGACCGTCTCTTCAAAACCTGATTCAGTTGTTTGCCCCGACTCCGTAAAACTTGTGAAATACCTCGTCCAGGCTGGGCTGCTGGCTGATCACGTCCAACAGGCGGAACTGGCTGGCAGCCTTGAACAGCGCATCCGGCTCGCCTTGCAGCGTACAGCGCAGCTTATTATCTTCCAGCACCAGGTCATTGATATTTGGCAAATTGGCAAAAGCTTCCCGATGGATGGGATCAGCAAAGCGCAATTCAATTTTCCGTAACGCGCGGGTGCGCAGGGTGACGCCGCGCTCAACCGCCACCAATTTACCCGAATACAGCACAGCCACCCGGTCAGAGATGCGCTCCATTTCCGTCAATGATTGAGAAGCAATCACCACGGTCACGCCAGCAGTGCGGGTTTCCGTAATCAGATGATAGAGCTGAGATTGCCGCTCGGTGTCCAGTCCAACCGATGGAGAATCCATCATAACCAGTTCGGTATGGCGCATAAACGCCTGAATAATCCCAAGGGAGCGTTTTTCAACCAATGAATAATCCTGGGCACGGCTGGATAGGTCAATTTTAAAACGGTCTGCCAAATCGGTGACATAGTCTTCATCGATCAAACCCGTCAGACTTGCGAAACGGTCCAATATCTGTTCGCCGGTGAGTGACAATGGCAATGTCATCACGTCAGGTAGGTAGCTCGTCAAACGGCGAATTTGCAGGCCGTTGCGCTGAGTATCCATGCCCATCACCAGTGCAATGCCGCTGGTCGGACGGGTGATATTCATCAATATATTAAGAAATGTTGACTTCCCCGAACCTTTCGGTCCGAGGACTCCATATACTTCCCCCGGTTCAACTTCCAGAGTCAGATTCTGCAGCGCCGGCTTACGGCCGAAAGTCTTTGTAAGGTTTTCCGTGCGAATGACCAGGTAGCGCATCGCTGCCTCCTCTCTTTTTCTGGCAAGATACAAAACCGGCTGGACTCAGAGAGACCAGCCTGGAATGATCTTGAGAGGATCAGACAACGGCTTACGATTCCGTCGTCAGGCTAAAGTCTCCCTTTGGGCTTGCCACTCTGCGATGAGCTGCTCGTAACTGGTTCTGACCAGGTCGCTCCAGGCCAGTATCTCGAGCATGCGTTTTCGGGCGGGATGTTCGTCCTCCATGCCCTGCAAGCCTTCCTCCGCCATTTCCTGCAGCGAGAGAATGCCTTCCAGGCGCATTTCAAGCGATTTTTCCCAGGCGTCATCCGAGAATTCGTAGTGGTCGCTGCGTTCACCCGGAAGTGAAACCCGATCCGCCAGTCCGGTCATGAGCAATGTGCGCAAATTTGTCGAAACACTGCTGCGACTGACTTGTAAATAATCGGACATTTCCTCCGGCGTCACCGGGCGGGAGGCTGCCAGCATCATGCCTAACATCCGTCCCCCGATCCGCGGCACCCCGTAATCCTCGAAGTGCAAACCCATATTTTCAATGAACTGGGATAGTGCGGCTTCGTCTCCCTCTATGGGAGGGTTACTGTCTGCTCCGCTATCCGCTGTATCTGAATCCATGCGAAAAGTAACTCCTGAATAATCCAATACGCCGGTCTCTTCGGACCATAATCAGTTTACTCTTTCTAATCATTTCTGTCAAGCCTGAAATCATTAATGACGTCTATCCTGAGTGGCTGATTCCAACACAAGTACCTGCTGCTACCTTAAATACAAATGAATAATCCTGTGTATTC
>DATMXL010000282.1:0-3115 GCA_035561555.1 Bellilinea sp. | reverse complement strand
TGTCGATCGCTGCCAGGTTGAGTCGGAAAATTTCCGACTCGGTATTAAATCCAGGTGGTGGTGGATTAATTCCAGAATCTGGATTCTGGTTAAATCCACTAGCTAGAGAGGTCGAGTCGGAATATTTCTCCGACTCGGTTTCCGTTTCCATGGAAACGATTTCGATAACATCACCGGGGAGCGATTGGTCCGGGATGGATTCAGCTTGGGATCCATCACCCAGCTGGTCAAGGGAAAGGGGGAGTTGCCTGGTTTCCCCTGCCAACCGATAGGAGTACTCTCCGCGGTCGCCAGTCTTGACGATCATGCCATTCTCAAACAAAAACGATAATGCAGCGCTGATGGGTTTGTCGGTATAGCCGGTGTACCGTTCCAGCCATTCCTGGTTGCCGCCGCGCGGCTCGGTCATCAACAGCAGGATGATCGATGCGGCAGCACCTTTTAACCCTCGTACCATCGAAGCGGTCAGCATCATTCGGCCTGCTCGGGTGAAGCGAGTTTGATTAAATCCATCAATTGTTTGGCCCTGACGTAGCCGATTTTGAATTTTTGTTGCAGTTTGACCGCGCTGATTTCGCCCTCTTCTTCTGCGAACTGTTTGGCTTCCTCGATAAGCTGGGACTTAAATCCGTTGACCAGGTTTTCGACTGAAATTGCGCCGACCATCCCGCCTGCTCGGACAACCCCCAGGGGTAATTCTTCCTGGACAATCCGGGTCAGCAGTTCGCGCCCTCTTTGCAGATCGTTGGACCATAACCCGTGCCGCTGGATGACTTCCCAGAATTCCTGCACATTGTGCGGTCGCATCGCCCATCCACCGTTCTGGTTAGGCATGCAATGACATAATTCGTGATCGATCAAGGCTTCCTGCTGAGCGGACGTAAGTCGCCCTTCCCAGTCTTTTTTGCTCACCCAGATCATGAAGTCGAATTCCAGGTAGACCTGCAGCTTGCTCGGCACCAGCGACGCCTGCGCCAGAATCATTCGGCCCTGTGATTTCTGGGCTTCGTTGCGGAAGACAAACCCGATGCGCGCGTCTTTCAGCCAGGGATGGTGTTGCTCGATCAATTCTTCGGCGATGTGGATCACCGAGGGTGAGGCTTCCTCCCACTCGACCATCACAATCCCAGCCCGATCTGATTGATTGGCTCAGGTGGTTTAATCTCCCGCCCAAAGTCAATGTTATCCAGCAGCCGGATCGTCTCGTTCTCTTCATCGCGCCGGCCGATATGGTCTTTCTTGACCGCGTCCCGCTGGGTTTCATTGGTGATCAAGAAGTAGCCGGTCTGGGTGGATGTGGCACCAATCGGGATGCCTTTTTCCTTGAACAGAATTTTGACCATCTTGCGGATCTTCCGGTCGGTGGTTGAATTGAACGCTCCCAGGATGGTCCGGGCCAGCTCTTCGCGGGTGACGGTCGGGTTTCGCGTGGCAGCCCGGTCGATGATCACCACTGCCACCTGGTACATCAGCTGGTCATTGATGCCGCGCAGGATTTCGCGGTATTTCTGCACCGGGTTGCTGGCGTAGCGTTCGCGCCGCTCCCGGTCGTAGTCGTAAAGTCGTCTGTTTTCGCTCATTCAACCTCCAGGATGTGCTATCATGGAGGGGTGGCGCCTACAGGTTCCACCCCGTTGATCAGCTGTTCGCGCAGCTGATCAACTATTTAAAGCTGTCAGGCCGTAAGCCATTTGGTTGGCCTTACGGCCTTCCGCATCGATCCATCTCAGGACGAAACGGACTACAAGGCGCTGGTAAGGCGTTTGTGGGACCGGCAGGCTGCCGCGCAGGTACTCGAGCAAGCTCAGACGCTCGGACAGCCAGAAAAGCGAGTTGGGGTCGTATTTGGTGCGGTTGCTGCTCCAAATCGACCAAAACAGGACCGCGATCCAGAGGGGGAAATAAGTGATCGTGCGCATTGCGGTTTCCTTTCTTTTGGGGGTGGTGCCGCTGTCTCCCGACATGAGCTTTTGAATAAAAATCCCTGCCGGCGCAGCATGTGGTACACCGATAACCGCCGGCAGGGGAGTGCCGGTCGGACTGAGGAGGCCAGCCAGACCGGGAGCTCACTTTTTATAGGGTGAAACCTGTTCGGGTGGGTAATATGCCAAAACCCAGATGTCGTCCTTGTACAATTGCATCAAAACCTCTGGCAGGTTGGGTGTCTTCGGATCATGGGCAACAATGATCTTGATCTGGCCATCATCTTTCGTGTACCCCTGGATTACTCCAGGGAAAACGGATCCAGAATAGTCAGTCGCCAGCACGTTATCGTTCAATTTCAATTGGTAGGTGACTTCGCATAAAACGACCATTTTGTTGCCTGCCTGTTGGTTTCGTTAACAAAACTTATCGAAATCGATTTGGTTAAATTAGATTTTGTTTCATTGGCCTGCCAGGAGTTTCAGTGGGTGGGGCCTGTGGCAGGTCAGGCCCCACCATGATTCAGGGCAGGTTAGGGGGATTTCTGCCCGGCGATTTTTTCAATCTCGCGCAGCGCTTCCAGGATGGTCATCTGAGACGTCGCTGCTTTGGCTACCAGGGTTGCCGTTCGTCCTTCGATTTGTTGATAATTAATGATTTGATCCAATGATTGCCGGGTGATTCGAGTCGCGCTTTCCACACGTGCAATCTGTTCGCGGAACGAATATCCACCGATTATTTTTGCTGTCATGGCGTCCTCCTTTCCGATTAATGTCCGTTTGTGTACCGATTCTTTGTCGCTTCGTATAGGTGACTTATCCTGAGATCATTCACCTGGAGTAATGCTCATGATTGATTTATCGCCGTCGCTCAAGTTCCTGATCAAAAGTTGGTTCAGCCGGACCCACCCGCACCCCGTAGCGAACTTCCATGCACTCAGCCGCCCAGGCTTTAGCTTCAGGCGTGGCGGTGGGGGAGTTGATTACTTTGGAGAGAGTGTCAAACGAAGGCTCTTGTTTCCCCTCTTTCCAAAACCACACCATTTGCCGGCTGGCATTAATGCCGAGGGTTCCAGCGAATTCCTCAAGAGATTTTTGGCCGATGTGGCGAATAGTGATTTCGGAAATGGCTTGTTTCATGGAGTTCTACCGCCTAACTATGTTCGATTTGTCTACAGATGTAGATATAATAC
>DATMXL010000281.1:0-12143 GCA_035561555.1 Bellilinea sp. | reverse complement strand
GCTGTATCCCGTGCCAAAACCTGATGCTATAATTTCGAAATGCTTCCCGGTCGAATCAAAGATTTTCTGACAGAATACGCCAAAATAAAACCCAATCAGCCGCTGGTGGTCGGGGTTTCTGGCGGCGCAGACAGTCTGGCGCTGCTCTATATTCTAGTGGAGATTGGCTATCCGGTAACCGTCGCTCATTTTAATCATCACATTCGTCCCGACGCGGAGGATGACGCACTCTTTGTCGCTGAAACGGCGGAACAGCTGGGTTTGCCCTTTATTCGCGGTGATGGCGACGTGGCTGCTTTGGCAGGGTTCGAAAAAAATTCAATCGAAACGGCAGCGCGAAAAGCGCGCTACCGGTTTCTGTTTGACACCGCCGAGAAAACCAGTGCGAAGGCAGTCGTGACAGCCCATAATGCTGATGACCAGGCGGAAACCATGCTGCTGCACCTGTTACGGGGTGCGGGGCTGACCGGTTTACGCGGGATGCAACCCAACACCAGGTTGCGTGAATTTTCTCAGACCATGCCTCTGGTGCGACCATTATTGACCACCTGGCGGTATGAAATTGACGACTACTGCAGGAGGAATGGACTGCAACCCAGAGTTGATTCGACCAATGTAGACACTTCTTATGCTCGCAATCGAATTCGGCAGAAATTAATTCCACTGCTGGAGACCTATAATCCACAAATTAAAGCCCGGCTCACCGGTCTGGCAGCAAATGTGCGTTCCTCGATTGAAATCCTTGAACCTGTGGTGCGATTAGCCTATGACCAGAGCATTGTTTCAGCTGGCGACGGTGTCCGGGCTTTTGATCGTAAGCAGATGACCAGTATGACCCCGGCAATGCAGGTTGAGATCATTCGGCTTGCGGTACAGGAACTATTGCCGGCTGCTGAAGACATCAATCAGGCTGCTCTCGAGCGTGCAGCCGCGTTATTGAAATTGCAGAAGGGAAGCCGCAAAGTTGAAATGGCTGATGGGTTGATGGCGCAAATCAGCGGTGACCGGTTTCACCTTATTCTAAACGGATTTGCAATCACAGATTCAGCCTGGCCTATGATTGAGGACGCTGAATCAGCAGAACTGGCTGTACCCGGCTGCCTGATTTTGAAGAAAGGTTGGGAAATTCGATCCGAATGGATTGATAACGCTGCCGGGATTGCGGTGACCGAAGGCGATCAAAATACAGCCTTAATGGATGCCTCCGAGCTTAATTTTCCGCTATCCGTCCGCCGGCGAAAACCAGGCGATGTTTTTCGACCGCTCGGAATGCAAGATGGTTCGCTTAAGATCGGCGATTTTTACACCAACGAAAAATTACCAGGCGAAGCCCGTGCCACCTGGCCTCTGGTAATCTCAGGCGAGCGGATTGCCTGGGTCGCTGGGGTGCGGATGGCGGATTTTGCCAAGGTGCAAAAAATCAGCCGCAGACTGGTCCGTCTGCAGCTGATTAAGTCGGTGTAGAAGGCTTTATCCGCTCTGTTGAGCGGATAGCTGACGTAATTTCATGCTGATTTCACGCCACTGAATTTTTGAGATGCCCAATTTCTGACGAATTTGGTCCTGTTCCATGCCAGATTGCCAATCCCGCAGCACGCTGGTCCAGCGGCACATATCGAAGGAAAGGTGCTTCTCGATGCCGGCTTCTTCGCCTAAATCTTCGAGTAAATATTCCAGGCGACGCGGAGACCAGGGGAAGACGATATCTTTGGGCTGATATTGTTCCAGGTATTCCTGGTAGGACTCCACCCACTCAGCGGGAAGATCTATTTTGCGTTCTTTATAACGATTGCTAGGACTGGCGTAGCGCACAAAGAGGATGGGTCCGCCCGGAGCTTCCAGGTCAATATGGTTGACGTTAACGGCCAGACATTCGCCCTTCTTTATTCCGGTCGCTAACAACAGCGCCAGCAGCGTATAAGGTCGGGCATCCGGCTTTTTAGCTTTGCGATATTTTTCAGCAACCTGGGTGACTTTTTCCTGCTCAACCAGGGTGAGGACTACGGGCAGGGGACTGATGACAGACTGTTGAACCACTTTTTCAGCTGGATCAACCAGGATGCGACCGCTTTTCTGAAGCCAGCGAAAAAAAGCTTTAATGGAAGTGATGCGGCGCGCCAGACTCTTTGGACTACAGGGTACGCCGCGCCCAGTTTGCAGCCAGGTTAAAAAATTATTGAGGTCTTTGGTTGTAACCGTGCCGACGGTCTTATCTGGCGGCAGGTAATTTGCCAATAGTTGCAGGTCGCCCATGAACGCTTTGACCGTATAGGGCGATTTCCCCTGGTCAAGCAGGAATAACTCCCAGGATCCGATGGTTGGCAAAAGCGGTGTTTGTGTGGTGATGTGGAGGTCGGGAGTAATTTCCTTAGGCATAGCGGCTCCGCAAGTTTGCGTATAGCTTTATTATTGTAACAGTTTACATCACAATATCACGAAAGTCAAACTTTTCGTGGTCAAATTGAGCCTGTTTATGCCGATTCTAAGAATTGTTACTTTACGTTAAGTGCTTCGTACAACAAAGGCTGAATTAAATCAGGATTTGGCAGCAGGACTTGGGCACCTTCGGGTGTCTTCCACGCCCAAACCTCGCGCGGACCGATTGCATATTGATGGATTTTATCGGTGTTGGCTAACAAATCCGGGGCAAACCTTGCCAGACTGACCGCGACATCCAAAGGCAGGTTGGTTTCAACGTTGTTTTTCAACGAATTGAAGAGTTCCGGAACTCGACCTATCGCGTTCAGGTTCATCAAACGGAAGAAGGTCGCCTTGATCACTTCCTGCGCACGCCGGGTCCGGTCAAAATCGCTGGTGCTGTAACGTGAGCGCACATACCACAGAGCAGTAGCACCATCCATTGAGATCTGGCCCGGGCCAAGAGTGCAATTGCCTTCGTCATCTGCGATTGGCAGGGAGCAGGTATCGGTTAATTGGCTGCCGGCATAAACCGTGATTCCACCCAGGGTGTCAATGATATTGACAAACCCCTGGAAGTTGGTCATCACATAATAATCCGGGGTGAAGCCAAAATTGTATTGGAAAGTTTGCTGTGTCAGTTCGAAACCGCCGAAAGCCATGGCGGTGTTGATGCGTTCCTGCTTGACGCCTGGCAAAGTGACGAAAAGATCACGCGGGAATGAAACCAAGCTGGCTGCGCCGGTTTTCTTGTTGATGGCTACCAGCATCATCACATCCGTGCGGAAGCCTGAATTTGGGCGCCAATCCGAGCCAAGCAGCAGTATTTTGACCACATCCTTCGAGGTCACCAGGGTGGGTTGAATGGTGACGGTGACCGATGGTTCCAGCGTCGGCTCACCCGTGGGTAAGCTGGTTCCTTCTCCCGGCGTGGATAACACAGGCAGGAAGGGTGTTGGAGTGGCGGTAGCGTTTGGATCAGGCGTCACCAGCAACTGTGAGATTGCCTGAGGACCCTGTTGCGCGCCAAGTTGGACTCCGGGCATATTACAGGCCAGGGCAGTGATTCCTAAAATGGTGATAAATACCAGCAGTTTTTTCATAGGGCTTTAAAATTCTCGCTTCGTTGTACGCCAGGACATTCCAGATAAGCCTGGAACCACTGTAGGCGCGGGGGGTTCGGTCGGAATTGGCGCGTTCGTAGGTGTGTCTGTATATGTAGGTGTTAATGTTTCAGTGGGTGTAGGCACCAGTGTATCTGGTAAGGTAGGAACCTCGGTTGGGGGAATCGGTGTAGCAGTCGGAGGTTCAGGTTCGTCCGTAGGCGTCTGCGTAGGAGTTGCGGTGGGTACGGGTGTGGAGGTGGGAACATTGGGAACCCACAGTTTCATCCCTACTCGAATGGTGTTGTCCGTAAGGCAATTAACTTGCTTCAAATAAGAAACCGTTATCCGATAATTGATAGCTATGCGGGTCAAATTATCCCCGAATTTTACCGTATATTCAATCCAGCCTGCGGGGCGTTGGCAGCTTTGCGTAGATGTCGGCATTAAAGCCAATGGCGTTGCCGTCATTGGTTGAGGCGTATGTGCACCAATCGCGACCGGCGGCAGGTAGATTACGGTTCCAGGAATCACAAGCATGCTTATAAGACAGTTTCCACCCATAATTTGTTCCTGAGTGGCGCCACGAGTTTTACCCAAAGCGAGTAAATCGTCACCGGGGTTGACAACATAGCCTTCCCAACCTGCAGGCGGCGGGCAGGCAGTTGGCGTGAATGCCAGCGTCGCCAATGCCAATGGAGTTGGTAACCCGCTCCTGGGCGCGGCGGTATGTTCAGTTCCAGGCAGGGGGGTTAGATTGGGCTGCGGCAAGGTAGGTCTGGGAGTTGGCGAGGAAATTGAAAGCGGCACAGCCTCAAGCAACCCCAGGCCAATCGCACCAATCACCATCATACCGGTAGCAACAGCGCCTACCATCCCCAAAACACCATTGCGCAAACCGTTCATAACTTGTGATTAAAACCGTTGGTTTGAACGTTCTCCACCGGCAACAATACGCTGAATGTGGAAGAACCATTGCCTTTACTCTCCACCCAGATGCGACCTCGATGGGCTTCCACTAACGTTCGGGTTATGGCCAGACCAACACCACGGTCACCGATCCCCGGGATGGAGGGGTGCTCCGAGCGGTACTCACGGTCGAATACCCTGCCAACCTCATCAATCGGAATGCCGCCACCCTGGTCAGTCACCTCGACGATGAGGTAGGGTCCGTCATCATCGCCGGCGGAGATCCTGGCTTCCAGGGTGATCGTGCCGGTCGACGGGGTGATCGCCGCGGCGTTTTGCAAGAGGTAGGTCAATATTTGCTGCAGCGCATCCCGATCGGCATACACGAAAACCTCAGATTCGGGTAGTTTTACCTGAAGGTCGATACCTTTCTGATTGATATAAGGCGCCACAACATTCACTGCCTGTTCCATCACCGGATTTACCGCTACCTGGCGCGGCGCAAGTTCCACCGGGCTGGTATTCTGGTCGGTTGAACGTATTAATTCGTCCGCCAGGACTTTTACCTGATCGGCAGACTCGTGAATTCGATCGACATAGCTAATTTGCTGCGGATCCAATTTGTCAGCGATTTCTCCAGCTAATAAATCGGCATAGGCGAGCAGGGAAACTACCGGGCTGTTGAGTTTGAGGACAGTATCCTGAATGTTCTGGCGAACTTCATCCGTAACCTGACCAGGCAGAATCGAACGCTGCTGCAAGTTCATGATGGTAATGTTCGCTTCAGCCAGAGCATTTTGCAAACGCGCTAATTCTGCCAGAGAGGTATGCAATTCTTGTTCCAAAAATTGCGTATCGGTCTGAGCATTCGCCGCACTTCGGTCCTGTATGGCCAGCCGCAGCGAGGAGTTTTCGGCTTCCAAATGGGAAATGGTTTCATGTGCCTCTTGTTGGACAGCCATGATGGAGGCAAGATCATAATCCATTTCGCCGGATTCCCGCTCCGTACGAAGGGTTACCAATTCTTCCAGAAGCGTACGGCGATCATCCAGTGCTTCCATCAGTTGACGCTGGGTTTGCTCCAATGAGAGCTGCACGTTATCGGCTGTGAGAGCTTTTTCTTGTGCAGGCTTTTGTTCAGCCAAAATTGAAGCACTTTCATCGCACAACAGCTTTAAATTGACCGCATCACTATTGGTCCAGGAATGATTGGTGTAAGGCGATAATACAATTACGCCGCTCCAGGCAGCCTGAAGGTTGTGGAATGGCACTGCGAGGACATTAGCCCATTGACTCACACCCATGGCGAAGGTCAAAGTGTCTAAATCTTTAGCGGCATTTTTATCACCCACGGACAGACGGATAGGCTTGCCCATCCGCAAGGAATTGGTTAGAAGCGGCAGTGATTCTCTGGGGATCTGACGGCTGGCAATTTGGTCGTTTTTCACCAGGTCATAGGCACATTGCAGGGTGAGCGGACCGGTGTCCTGTTCTGCATTAATCCAGGCGCAGATATCTGCCCCAACCGATAGTCCCAAGGCTTGCACTAGATTCGAACAAATTTGCTCTGGCTCACTGACCCCGGCTAATTTTGCCCAGGCATGCATTGCCCGAGGTGGAACCACTTTATTGGCTTGAGGTGGGGTGGTTCCGCGAGTTTTGCCGGCTGCAGGTTCATTGGTGGGTTTTAATGCTCTGGCTATGCCGGGTAATAAAGGAAAAACACAAATCAATGCTAACCGAACCGCAGCCGGGTAATCGCTGCCCCGGTAAGGGTAAGCCAGCTGTAAAACAGCCCCCATAAAGACGATGGTGAAAAATCCTAAACTGGTGCCCCAATTATCAGGGCGGAAGTAAGCCAACAGAATCCCGCAGACGACCGAGATCAACAGCAGGATAACAACCCAGTTAGCATCATACGGTGAACCATTGAAATCCACCCTACCGGTAAAATCTGTCCAGGTGACCAGGGTGAATCCGAAGAAGACAAATGCGCCGGCAGTTAAAATTCCGACTGCCAGGTCTGTAAATTTGGATGAAGGCGGATTGATGACCATCCAGCCGATCCAAATCAGCGAAACGGCAATGACCATCCGGTCCAACAACGGCAGAACTAACTGTGGGTCGATGATATTCTGCCAACCCAGTGCGCTGACGATAAATAAGAAGACCTGACCCGCTAAAATAACCAAAAAACCAATTTTCATGCGATTGGCGATGCGTCGATTTGCCGGAGAATCCAGCAGAAAAACTGTTTGTAAACCCGCCAATCCGGCAAAAATTATCACCAGATGGTAGATGAGGTTGCCTGGTGGTAAGACAAGGACCTGGTAAATCTGAGAAAGTATGTTTTCCATGATGAAATGAGTCCAAAATCGATTATAGCATTTTCCCCGAGGTGCATCAGTGGATGCGGGTGGTCAGAAGGGGCACGAACTGGCGTATTGGCCAAAAAGGTTGACAAATGGCTGTTTTATAATAAAATACTGGTCGTTGTATATGCCGAAGTGGCGGAATTGGCAGACGCGCTACGTTCAGGGCGTAGTGGGCAATACGCTCGTGAGGGTTCAAATCCCTCCTTCGGCACAAATCCCGCGATGAGCGGGATTTTTGTTTAAGCAGCTGTTTACCTTGTCCGTCAGGATATTTTGCTGTAATATTGGGGTATGAAGAAATTCAAAATTCATTGGAAGCAGCTGGCGGTACTGGGGGCGTTTGTGGTGCTGTTTTTCCTGCTCATGGATTTTAATGGCCGAATCAACGAACTAAACCGGCTGAATACCGAGCTATCCAGAATGGAGACTCAGGTTCAAGCCAATAAATCCACCGAAAGCGCTTTGCAGGAGCAAATTCAATACGCCACCTCGGATGCGGCGGTTAATGAGTATGCACGTAATAATGGCCTGGTGCGGGAGGGTGAAAAGTTGATCGTCCCACTAGGCAACAGCACACCGGTACCACAAAACGTTGTAGAGGCTACTGCAACCCCGGTAAAGGTATCCAATCAGGATATCTGGTGGGCGTTGTTTTTCGGGGATTGACAAACCGGTTCCTGGATCAGAAGATGCCGTTTCCGGCGTTTTTTTGTTTAATATGAACCTATGCGTCCAGGGATACCTCAAGGTCGGGGGATAAACGGTCAATCACGACCATGGTCAGGTCGTCGCTGGGAGACGCACCCTGGCGAAAATCGCGTAAGATGCCGGTAATATGCTGGATAATTTCATGAGCACCGCGATTTGGCGCCTGCTCAATCGCCTGGGTTAGGCGGGCTTCGCCGAAGATCTCACCAGCAGCCGACATGCTCTCGCTAACCCCATCGGTATAAAGCACAAGTTGGTCACCCGGACAAATTTCCAGCGTGTGTTCCTGAATTTTGCTTCTGGCTACCACACCTAATGCCATACCGCCTTTGGGCAGCGCTTCAATTTGGCGGGTCTTGGCATGCACGATCAGCGGCAGATTGTGACCGGCATTGGCGTAGGTTAAGGTTCCATCACGCAGATCCAACACCGCATACACCGCCGTGACGAACAACCCATCCTGCGAATCGCCGACCAGTAAACGGTTCACCCGATCCAGCACTTTAGCGGGAGAGGCTATATCGCGAACGAAGGCGCGGATCAAGGTGCGGGCAACGGTCATGTAGAGGGCTGCCGGCATGCCTTTGTCCGAGACATCCGCGATCACAATGCCGAGCTTATCGGAGCCTAATTTGAAAATGTCGTAAAAATCACCGCCGACTTCACGGGCTGTCTGCCAGACAATGGCAAGATCCCAACCGGGCAGATCGGGCAAGCGCGACGGGAGGAAGGTGCGCTGAATTTGGCGGGCCAGCTGAATTTCTTTTTCGAGGCGTTCCCTTTCAACCATTTCATGGTTGAGCCGGTCATTTTGAATGGTGAGCGATACCTGTTGAGCGATTCCGCTGATGATCTCCTGCCGGCGTTCATGGAAAGAAGGCGGCACGTTGGCTTCGGCTGCCAACATTACACCAAAAACCTCACCTTTTATTGAGAGCGGGACACCCAGGACCCAGTTGGAGCCAGGCGCATATTGATCATTGAGTTCATCCCCCGGCAGCAGGTGAGTCAAGCTGGACCAGGCCTCAATGGGAAGCTCAGGATCATCCACCTGACTGGCTAACAGTTCATCCCGGTCGCGAACCGCGTCCAGGAAGGGGAAATCGCCTTTCCGGTACAATTTGCCTTCCAGATAGCGGTCCTCATGGCTTTTGCTGCTAAAGGTTCGGGCAACCTGAAAAGCGGATTCCTCAGGCTGCCACAGGTAAATAGCACACGAGTCAATGCCGACCAGGATGGGCATTAAATGGACGATGGTATCCAGAATATCTTCCAGGGTATTCTGGCTGACCACTGCCTGGGCGACCTGCAACAGAACAGCGGTTACGTATGCCTCTTCCTGCCGTGCCTCGAGCAATTCCAGGTTTTCCATGGCGACGGCAGTCTGTTGGGCAATGCCGATGAGCAATGAAAGCGTTTGCTGGTCGAAGATAGAGCTGCTGCTGGGATTTTCAACCTGGTGACCAACCAGGAATCCGCCAAACAGCTTGCCGCGTGAAATCAACGGCAAAAGCACAACCGTTCCGTCCGGTTTGGGCAGCACCAGATCCTGCAGATTCAACTCGTTGAGCGGATCTTCGATGAAAACTGGCATCCGCGAGGAGACCATGCGCTGGATGACGGGGATGTCTGAAGCGAGGATTACATTTTCCAGACCGGGCGTATCCAGACCGTAGTGCGATTTTAATATCAGTGCCAGCAGGTTTTCATCCCAGGTGAAAAAGGCGCATTTTTTAATGCCGATGAGGAGCGGGGTGAGACGAGCCATGGTTTGCAGCAGTTCATCAACGCTCAGGCTGGTCTGCGCCGCCTCGGCAACTTTGAAAAGGATGGTCGAGATCCAGGCTTGTTCCTGCGCCGAGGCAAAAAGCCGGGTATTCTGAATAGCCACGGCGGCATTGTTGGCAAAGGTCATTGAAATCAGACCGGCTTCCTCGCCATAACACCCGGCATCGGGGTGAGCCAGAATCAGTACACCGAGGGGTTCGTCGCCGGCGCGCAGGGGAGTGGAAATCGAAGAATAATCGGAGCTGTACTCCATGGTCTGACCAAGCGGTCCGATGGGATCCTGCGGAGAGCGAATGGAGGGCGATTCCAGGTCGATGATCTCGGTGAGAATATCGCGGACGGCGCGGTCCTCAGCCATGATAGTCAACAGGCGCTCCTTATCCAATCCGCGGGTGGCTGCCAGGCGCAGGGAATGCTGTCCCGGGCTGCCAGCGTTGAAATCTTCCTCCAGCAGCCAGATTGCAAAGGCTTTCCCCGGTAGAATAGCGTCGAGTTGGCTGAGAATGCGCTCGAGCAAGTCGTCCAAAGCAACATTGGCCGAAACCAAGCCAGCGATCTCGCGGAAAGAATCAGCTACCTGGTGGCGCCAAATCTCGGAATTATAAAGGCGTGCATTGCGTATAGCAATAGCAATGGAGGCGCTCATCGCTTCAAGCAGAGGGATATCCTTTTCGTCAAAGCCGTTGAGGTGCGAGGATTGGAGATCGAGGACTCCCAATACCTCGCCGGCATATTCAAGGGGAATGGCCAACTCGGCATGGGTGGATTCGGGTCGTAAAATGGCCGGGCGGTAGAGTGGTTCGAGGGATACGTCGTTCGCCAGGCGGGATTTTCCTTCGCGGGCTACCCAGGGAATAATGCCATCAGGATCGTCGAGGTTGAAGGTGACCTGAAAATCCTCAAAGGATTGACTGCGCGATCCGGTGCCGGCTTCATATTTGATTTTGCGCCGGCCCGGGTTGATTGAATAGATGTGGATGAAATCGTAATCAAAATGCTTCCGAATTGAATTCACGACTACATCCAGCAGAGTGTTGAAGTCCAGGGTGGATGTCACCGCATGGCTGATTTCCAGCACTGTGGAGAGTTGGGCTGCTCGCTTGCCAAGATGGGTGTACATGCGCGTGCCGTCAATTGCGAGGGCGATATTATCTGCCAGAGTGCGCAGGATCGACAGATCAAACTCATGGATCGCGCGAGCTTCGTCATTTTGCACATCCAAAACACCTAACACCCGGTTGTCGACTTTGAGAGGTATAGCGACTTCGGCTCGGGTTTCAGGCAGGGCTTTGCTAAAGCGGAAAAGGGGCTCACGGCTGACGTCAGGAGCCAATATCTCTTGACCCGTTTTTGCCACGGTGGCAATAATGCCGATCCCAGCCCGAAGGGATATTGGTTCCCATTCAGGAACACCTGTACCATTCGGGCTGGCACTGGCTTGAAAATGGAGGGTATCGGCGTCATCCGCCAGGGTAAAGATCGAGACAGAGTAGAAATCAAATGTTTCCTGAATCAAAGCGGTGACCTGGCGGTACAACTCATCCAAATTCCGCTGGTTGGCGATCCGGGCGCTGACCGAGCGCACCAGGGCTAACTGGTCAAATCGCCAATTCTTAAGGCTCATCTGGCGGGTGGATTGCAGGGCGACCGCGGCGTGGTCAACCATTCCCTGGAGAATACCCTGTTCTTCGTCAGAGAAAGGCAGGCTGAACGGTCGCTCCACCAAAAATATACCTAATAGATACCCCTGGGCTATTAATGGCAGGGCGATTTGGTTTTTTTTGCCGGTTTTAGGAGCGGCGGTATGGACTGCGTGGTCCGCAAAGCTCTGGCGAACCAGAGCGGGTGCGCGGGGATCCGGTAACAGGGGTAGGTTCGGCTCACAGGGCAGCGGGTAAGCTGGCCGGGCAAACCAGGTTTTACCGCTAGCCTGCAGATGATCGGAAACGAACTGGCGGAGTAGAACGCTCTGGGCTGCGGTCGTTTCGCAGGCAAGAAGTTCCTTACCCAGTTCCAGAAAAAGCTTCCAATCCGGAGAGCGATGCGGACTGGTTGCGGCCATGGCGGCTTAACCTTTTCGCTTAATCATCGTCAAGATATTGGTCTTGCCGACTGATTGATAACTAACCTCGTCCATCCACTGGTGCATAAAATACAACCCCAGGCCGTTCCCCTGCCGTTGTTTTAACGGCACATTGATTTTCGGCTTTGGAACTTTGTTCGGGTTAAACCCTTTTCCTACATCCTGCAGGGTGATGATCAGCGAATCACCTTCGATGCGATAATTAAATTCAATATTGCCTTTGCCTTCACCGCCGTAGGCGTGTTCAATGATATTTGAGCAGGCTTCATCGACGGCTGTTTCAACGCCGTAAGCGGCCAATGGCTCAAGGCCAAATTCCTGGGAAGCCTTATGAACCAATTCAGCTATTTTTGCCAGGCTGTCATACCGTCCAGGAAATTTCACCGGTGGCATCCAAACGTAACCAGCCTTAAAAATTACCAACTGCGGCGACGGCATCGTCGAAAATTTTGAAAAGGGGCGTAAAACCGGCCAGTTCGAGGGAAGCCATGATGGTTGTTGGCACATTGGCAAGCACCACTTCACCCCGATTGTAGCGGCGGCAAACCTTTTGGGTGCCAATCAACACGCGCAGACCAGCGCTGGAAATGAAATCAACGCCATCCATATCGACCACAATGCGAAAACGGCCAGCCTCAACGATTTCATTCGCAATTTCAGCGAATTTTGGTGCAGTGGCGCTGTCGACGCGCCCAGTTATTTTGATTACGTCGCAGCGTTTTAGCTCGTTGTGTAAGATTTCCATGGCCTGATCTCCAT
>DATMXL010000280.1:0-4293 GCA_035561555.1 Bellilinea sp. | reverse complement strand
AGTGTAAACAACCAAATACGGGTCAATTTGGAGGCATTTTATTATTGTTGGCTGGCATCCACTGCCTCAAGCAGCATCATCGCCATTTGATACGCCTGGTCACGTGTAACAAAGATGTTTGTCTCATCTGCAATGAAAATTTTTTCATCTTCCGGGCAGGACTCCCATAGGCGAATGCATACATTATCACTGAATTGATTATCGGATGACTCAAAATAAATATCGACACTTAGCGTGTCATCCAGCAGAAAGAGACTCATTTCGACCTCCTGTTTAATTGCCTTGCTTTTCAGGGGGGGTGCTGGTTTTACCGCGCCCTAACTCCTGTGAGCGTTCGTAGGCTGCCCAAATCGCCCGGCTGATGGCTGTTCGGAATCCTGCTTTTTCCAGGTAGTACAAGGCGGCGGCAGAGGTGCCGCCTGGTGAAGTGACTTCATTGCGCAGCTGAGCCGGGTGGTCTTTCTTCTGAGCATAATATTCCACTGAGCCACGCAAGGTTTGCAATACCAGCGCATCTGAAATGCGCCGCGGGAATCCCAGGTGTACACCAGCATCGACCAGGGCTTCCATAAAAAGAAAAACATAGGCTGGACCGGTGCCGGAAAGAGCAGTAGCCATGTCCAATAAATTTTCATCTTCCACAAAAATCTCCTGGCCCAAAGCGGTCAAAATGCACTGTGCCAGATCGTGTTGCTCGGGGGTAACCGCCTGGGAGGCTGTCCATACAGAGATACCCTGGCCTATTTGAGCCGGAGTGTTTGGCATGACGCGTACCACTGCCGGGTGGGTCAGACCCTGTGAAATGGTGTAAATGGATGCACCAGCCACGATGGAAAGCACCAGCGCTTGAGGGTCGATACCGCCCCGCAGTCCAGCCAGAACTCCCTGCAGCCGTTGCGGCTTGACCGCCAAAACGACGATTTCAGCACCCTCCACGGCAGCTTTATTATCCGGATTGAAATGAATTCCATAGCGCTCGATCAACTCGTCGCCGCGTTCAACTCGCGGACCCGCAGCCGTGATTTTGGAGGATACGGTGACTTTATTCCGAATCAGACCGCCGATAACCGCTTCAGCCATGACGCCGGGGCCGATGATGGTAATGCTGGGAGTGTTGGTCATAGGGTCCTCCTGAGAAAATTATTCTACACTGGTCCAACGGGCAAATATAGCAGTGGAAAGCAGACGCCCGGCACTTTTTTCGGTTAGCGCAATTTCGCCGGCGCTCAGTTTGCCGCTTTTTCCAGCCATCATCTCCTGCATAGCGTAATACAGGGTCAACGGCGATGCTTTTACGGCATAAGCGGTAAGTGCAACGAAAACCGGCTGCTGTGAAAGGATTTGACGGCAAGCATCCAGCAATGTAGGCAGCAGCTTATAAAATTCCCAAACCTCGCCTTTAGGGCCGCGGCCAAACTTTGGTGGGTCTAGGATAATGCCATCGTAGGTCGATCCGCGTCGGGCTTCACGCTGAACATATTTGAGCGCATCATCCACAATCCAGCGCACACTGCGGTCCTCAAGGTTGGAGAGCGACAGGTTGTCATTAGCCCATTGCACCACCTTGCGGGAGGCATCCAGGTGGGTCACAACCGCTCCGGCTTGAGCAGCAGCCAGGCTGGCAAGACCGGTGTAGCCGAATAAATTGAGTACTTTCAGCGGCCGGTGGCTGATCTCGATCTGGCGGCAGATCCAATCCCATTGCGCCGCCTGTTCGGGAAACACGCCCAGATGGCGTGAAGCGGTGGTTTGAACATAAAAGCGCAGCTGTTTGTATTCCATCGTCCAGCGTTCAGGCAGTTTTTGTAGCACTTGCCAATGACCACCATTTTCTTCCGGTGCTGGCTTGAACACTGCATGTGCGTTTCGCCATTCTTGTTCCGGCAGCTTGCGCTGCCAGACTGCCTCCGGTTCAGGTCGCAGCAACCGATAAGAACCATAACGTTCCAATTTCTGCCCATCGCCGCTGTCCAACAATTCATAATCCTGCCAGTTCGGCGAGGTGAGAACTTCAAGAGGAGGGGGTTTCAGGATGGGGTCGGCCATTTGTCACGTCTGGAGAACAATAGTAAGCATCAGTATACCAGTTTTCACGCGTGGGACTGTCCCGTGGAGCGTGTTTTAACTGGCGGGTATATAATTGTAGAGCCAGTCCACCCCAACCTCACCGAGAGACTCATGACCTACTCCTTCGACACGATTTTTGACCGCCGCAGTACTGAATCTGTTAAATGGAACCTCTTCCCGACGGATGTCTTGCCGTTGTGGGTGGCGGATATGGATTTTGCCGTCCCACCTGTTGTGACCGAGGCCCTCAGGCAGCGTATCGCACATCCGATTTATGGCTATCCTAAGGTACAGGAAGGCTTAATCACAGCGATTCAGGCTCATTTACAGCGGAAATATGATTGGCAGGTTGATGCCGCCGAGGATTTCCTATTTCTGCCGGGGGTTGTGATCTCGTTCAACCTGGCGACACAGGCGCTGGCACAACCCGGTGGCAGTCTGGTATTTATGACGCCAGTATATATGCCATTCTTTGAATTGGCCAAAAACGCAGGATTGCAACAGGTGACCGTTGATCTGGTTCAGGATGCTGGCGGACATTTTCTGATCGACTGGGAGCGCCTGGAAACAGCCATCGCAGCCCGGCCGAATTTGTTGATTTTATGCAATCCACACAACCCGGTGGGGAAAGTGTTCACCCGATCCGAGTTGGAACGCGTGGCTGAGATTTGCCTGCGCTACGAAGTGCCCATAGTCGCCGATGAAATCCATTCAGACTTGGTTTATTCCGGTTACGAGCATACCCCCTTAGCCTCGCTTTCTCCGGAAATCGCTGCCAACACTATCACGCTCATGGCGCCGAGTAAAACCTTCAATGTTCCCGGGTTGGGCTGTTCTTTTGCCATCATTACCAATCCCAGGTTGCGAAATGCCTTTAATTTGGCTCGCCGCGGCCTGGTGCACGGTGCCAACTTAATGGGCATGGTCGCTGCTCAGGCGGCTTATTCCGGCGGTCAAGACTGGCTGCGGGAATTACTGGTCTACCTTGAAGGCAATCGAGATTTTCTAGTTGAAACAATCCAGCATCAACTTCCCCACGCTCGCATTACCCCCCCGGAAGGCACCTACCTTGCCTGGATCGATTTACAGGCTTACAATCTTGAACCAGCGCCAAGCGAATTCTTGATTCAACAAGCCAGGGTCGCCCTGAATGACGGCGCTGAGTTTGGTCAGGCAGGTTCCGGCTTTGTGCGGCTCAATTTTGCCTGCCCGCGCAGCACTTTGACCGAAGCATTGGAGCGTATCCGAATCACGCTGGAGAAAGTCCCAGTGAATTTCTGAAAGGCATTGCTTTCTTTTGAGTAACCAAACCAACAAGTCACCCATCGGGTGTTTTCAGAAGCTCGTTAACAGTACTTTATTGTTCATTGCCGGCAGCTACCTTGTACTTGTCGTCATCGGGTTGCTGCTGGTCTCATCGGATGTGACTAGGAAAGCTGATGCGATCGTATTGTTGAGCGGCGGTGGTAAAACACGGAATGCCGCAGCGGTGGCGTTGTTCAAGGACTCGGCTGCCGAGACAATTGTGCTGACGCAGACATCCGGCCCGGGTAGTTTATCGACCATGACGGAAACCCGCAGCCAACTCATGAAAGGCGGCGTGCCATCTTACATGATTCAGACCGCCTATGGCACCGCCACCAGCACATTCGATGAAGCCCGCCAGGTAGCCAAACTTGCTAAAAGCGCCGGGTTTAAATCTGTTCTGATCGTGACAGATCCCTACCATTCTTTACGCGCGCGCATCCTGTTTGCTGGCGAACTTGGAACGGAAGGCGTTAAGGTGCGAGTAGTAGCTGCCACCGATCACTGGTATAAACCCATCAGCTGGATGTTCAGCCGCGAAGGGTGGCGGGTGACGGCTACCGAGCTGGTTAAGATAGGCGCCATAATTTTCGGCATGCGTGGAGGTTAAATAAACACTGCGCCACATCGTGACGCAGTTAATATTTAGTTTTCTGAGATTGCTGTTAGGGTTGGAAGACTTACTCTGCCTCAACCGCAACCACAGCCGCTGCCTGTAAACCTTTGTTCCCCTTCTCAATCGAAAACTCCACTTTCTGGCCTTCTTTGAGTTGTTTGTAGCCGTCCATATCAATAGCGGAAAAGTGTACGAAGACATCCTCCCCATCCTCACGGCCGATAAAACCATAGCCCTTGGCAGGGTTGAACCACTTTACGGTCCCAACAAAACGTTCTGACATGCTTTACTCCATCTAAATAATA
>DATMXL010000279.1:0-2534 GCA_035561555.1 Bellilinea sp. | reverse complement strand
GTAAAGTACATCATACATAATGTCAACAAATTCATCCATCACCCGTGGGTTCCACTCGCCCCTTTTGCCCCATTGGGGCATTTGTCGCCCAGGTCCTGAGTCGCTATAATGGGGTATGGCTGACTGCGTGAATGCGGTCCTGTCAATAAACGAGACGAGATGAACAACCAACTGCTCAAATTTAAGACCCCGCTGATCTTAAGCCTGCTGCTGGTGCTGCCCTTCATGCTAATGGAGTGGATCAACGTGCGGGATTTTACTTTGGGCTTCCCCTTCGGGTTGTTTGGCTATATGTGGCTGGTGGCGCTGATTTTCAGCTTTGCCGGATCGGCCTGGCTGCGGAGTCTGCGCAAGGGTGAGAAAAACCCGGGTGCCATCCTCATGCGGCTGCTGCTGCTGGTAGTCATTGGCATCAGCATCTGGTCGTTCAGCTACGTGCTGGCCGATCAATGGCCGTGCTTCCTGGGTGTGCCCAACTGCGATTAGGCTGCCGATGAAAGACGGTCAGTCTGCCTTCCAGTCATCTCCCAGCCAGAACGCCGGGGATGCCGCGCCCCCGCCGCTGACGATCCGCCCCGCCGTGGTGGCGGATGCCGCCGCCATGGCGCGGGTGCATGTGGACACCTGGCGCACCACCTATCCCGGCATCATCGCTGATTCGCACCTGGCCCGGCTGAGCTACGAGCGCTCGGAGAAGATGTGGATCGAGCACCTGACCAACCCGGGAGCGGAGCGCGCTTTCGTGGCGGTCACCCCGGCCGGCGAGGTGGTGGGACTGGCTTCCGGCGGCCCGATCCGGGAGCCGCTGGAGCAATGGAACGCGGAATTGGTGGTGATCTACATCCGGCAGGCTTATCAGGGATCCGGCTGCGGACGGCGGTTGGTGACGACGGTGGCGCAGGATCTGGCCAGCCGCGGTTTTCAGTCCCTGGTGATCTGGGTGATGAAGGACAACCAGTCAGCACGCGGTTTCTACGAGAAGCTGGGCGGCCGCCTGACCGCCGAAAAGCCCATCCGCATTGGCGAGGAAGATTTGTTGGAAGTGGCTTACGTCTGGCCGGAGCTGAAGGTGTTCGGCTAAGGGGAAAATACGGCATTTATTGACCAAAACGAATACGGTATGATGGCCAGATTTAGGGATTCAGGGGTTTAAAAGCCGGAAAAATTCCAGCGCTGGGGGTCATTGGGCATAAATATTCGTTTTGAGCAAACGAATGAAACGAATACCCCGGGAGGGTACAGGAGGAACGAATACCCTGGCAAACTGCGTGCAATCGCCGAGCAAACGAATACCCCGGGAGGGTACCGGAGGAACGAATACCCTGGCAAACTGCGCTATTGCCGAGCAAACGAATACCCCGGGAGGGTACAGGAGAAACGAATACGCCCCGCTCGCTCACTGTGGCGCTCGGTCGGGAGACCGGCGCGAACACGAGTCCAAAGACCGGAAGATCGCGAATGGAGAGGGAGTATTGCGTGGGCGGCAGGTTGTTAAGGTACAATCCGGATTTATTATAGATCAAATGTTCTGGTAATTCAAGAGGTTTCCGGGGTTCGGAAAAGTGGTGCGCTGCACTTACAGTGTCCTGCGGAAAGCGCACCCTATAAAATCAAGGGGTTTCCGGGGTTCGGAAAAGTGGTGTGCTACACTTACAGCAGAGAAATGGTGCGCTGCACTTACAGTGTCCTGCGGAAAGCGCACCCTATAGAATCAAGGGGTTTTCCGATGATCAGCCAGAAGGCTGGTGCGTTGCACTTACAGTGTCCTTCGGAAAGCGCACAGTACTATAATCATTGGACAGCCAATTGCCGCGTTAGGACCGGAGGGACACATGGATATACATCAACAAATACAGTCAGCCAGTGAAGCGGATGCCAAAGCGGTACTGGACTTTATTCTGACGGCTTATCTGACGCCGGCGTTCGGGGTTCTGAGCAAACGTGAAAGCGACATGTTAATAGTCGATGCGCTGGAGAAAATTGGCTACCTGGACGCCATCCCCTCAGTTTATTCGCTGATTCAAAAACTGCGGGTGACCAGGACCAAAGCGCGCCTGCTGCTGTACGAGCGCGAACTGCGGCGCATGGATGAGGCAGTACTGGACGGGCGGGTCAAAGAACTGCTCAAGCGCCCGATTGTGCAAAAGCAGGGCGAGTTGTTTGCGCTGGAGATCGAAAACCCGGTGGTGAGCGACCACCTGCGCGCCAAAGTGCAAAGCCTGGGTTATGCCAGCGACGGATCCTTCTCGCCCAGCCTGGTCAAACTGTCCGACGACGCGGTTGTGGCGCTGATCGATGCACTGCTGGACGATAAGCAGAAAAAAGAGGTTACGCGCGCCTTTGAAAAGCTGGGTCTGCCGGATAAATCTTTTAAAGGCGTGTTGAAAGGCGTGCTCAAGGTGCTGGCTAAAAAAGCTGCCGATGAAGCCGGCTCCAAGTTGATGGAAAATGTACTGGGTCCGGTTATCGACGGCGCCTTTGATAGCATCGCGAAAGCGCTGGCGGACAATGGGGTGGCAGAGATGGTAAAGGAG
>DATMXL010000278.1:0-14772 GCA_035561555.1 Bellilinea sp. | reverse complement strand
CATATTATTCTCCTCTTTTGAAAAATACAAATGGTCTGTTTGATCTGAACAACCCATTGACTTTATCCTGTTCACCTCCATTGTCTTCTGAAACCAAAATACTGTCTAACCGTGACAGTTTACAGAAAGAAATGTCCAATTGGGAACGGCAAGGTACAGTCTCAACGGAAGAGATGCAGAGACCCTTCACCTGTGAAAAATGGAAATAGGGCTCCGCTAATTGGACAGGAAATAGAAATACCGGGCTTGTTGTCAAATTACAATCCTGCGAGTCACCTGGTCGATTGAAAGCAGTATTGTGCGTGACGGCAGCCAAATCATCCTCAACGGATGGCTACCTTAAAACAATTTGGTATTCAGTTTATAAAGTTGTGGATTTAAGGGAATTGTTGTTTTGCCTACGAAACGTGAGGCAGTAAGCTGACCAAAATAAGCCTGTTTTTACTATAGCATGGAATGCATAGATTACAAGTTCATGGGAATCACTTTTAACCTGAATATTTATCACATTTAAGGGCATTATTGTGATCGATGTCATAGATCAACGGCTAATTGCCGGGATGAGAACGGTATAGATCGCCTGGTAGGCCAGATGCGACGATTGGGGTTGGTCATCGGCAACGCCGCCAAATATATGCACAAAATTACCCTGGGCAGCCATACCGGGCATAACGCCGATTAAATGGGGCGGCGGTTCGAGTACCTCCCACCGGTCCTCGGTATCGTCATAGCGTAAGAGTGCTTCCGCATCATCTGTTGAATCGGCCAGACCGCCAGCCAAGTAAAGGCTGCCAGCCAGTTCGGTCAGGCTGAATCCGCTGCGGCTGGCAGGTAGATCAGCGCGCTCTTCCCAGGCATTTTCGCCATCAACCTCGCGCTGGGGGAAAAATGCCAGGGTATCTTTCAGCAATCCGTTGGCATTAACCCCACCCGTCAGAATAATTTTCGTTCCAAGCACGGCTGCGGCGCTATCAGCACGAGTGGATGGCATGGGCTCACGCTCGTGCCAGGTATCCTCCGAAGCGTCGTATTGATAAACCGCGTCGGAAAAATCAGAGCCGTCCCAACCTCCAAACACGAATAAAGTCCCTTCAAGCGCCGCTAAAGCAAATCGACTGAGGGCTTTCGGCATTGGCGCTGCCGTTTCCCAACGGTCGGTTCGCGGATCATAGATTTCAAGGACCGCTGTGGGCACTCTATTTTGCGCCTGTCCGCCTGGCATATATATTTTTTCGCCAATCAGGACAGCGCCAGAAGCTTCGACTGGCGTGGGCTTGGCTGCATTTTCGCTCCAGGAATCGCTCCCACTATCGTAAGCGCTGACAGACCCACTGACTGATCCGCCACGGGTTCCGCCGATTACGAAGATGCGGCCTTCGTAACTGACGGCTGCCATGCCTGAGCTGCTCTCTGGCATTTCTTTTAAGGTGTGCCAGCGACCCGGTAAATTAGCCGCAGTGAGACCGGTCTGATCGGGCGGTATGGTGGTTGGGCGGAAAATTAAATAGGCTGCCAAGGCCAAAATCGCTATGGCAGCAATCATGATTGGAAGCCGCCACCATGTGGAACGAGTATCACCAGCCGCCACAAGCGGGGTTTCAACATTCCCGTCTCCGGAAATCAGAGGGATGGCACGGTCAGGCTGAATCAGCCCGGTACGAATGGCAAACAAGGTAGCCTCGGTACGAGAGCTGACCTCGATTTTTGTGAAAATATTGCGCAGGTGGACTTTAACGGTGTTCGGGCTGATTACCAGACGGGTGGCGATTTCTTTGTTGCTCGCACCCGTGGCAACCAGCAGAAGAATCTCAACTTCCCGTTCGCTTAGTCCGTTATCCACACCCATACTTTGCCCGGAATTTCCGTCAATTATTCCTTCCCCCACAATGTACCCCACGCTGGAAAGGGTTTACTTACCTGGTTCGCCAACGACCGGATCCTGTCCCAGACTGAGGATCATTATAAACCATGCAAAGATCGCGCCAGTCTGATCAAACGGATTTCCAGGATTTTTTGCTGGATTTTGCACTTATTCGACCGATTTAAACGTTGCCAATGCATTGCAGTTTGCCAGACAACTCCCTCAAAAAGGTGAAAAAGGAAGTCTGTAACTTGCCAAGTGCTTTCATTCACTATACACTTTAATTGTAAACAACGGTGCATGTGAGATGTTCGCAGGCATCCGCTTCCCGCAGGGGCTCTATCACACCTCATTATCCATTGCAGAAAATAACAAACCTATAGGTAGTCCTTGAAGGGTAAAACTGTCAATTTCCCAACGGTATCATTTCACATCTATAGTGAAATTTTTCACGCTTGGGATTCCACAATGAAAGGGAGGTGATGCCTGTAATTTTGCTGGCAAATTTGGCTCGTCATAGCAAGCGCTTCACCCAACAACCCGTTTTCTATTCGATTTAGGAGGAGCAAATGAAGTACTTTAAGTTGATCCTGATCACGATTCTGGTGATCGTATTCGCTGCACAATGCGCGCCAGCTGCGCCAACCGCAGCCCCAACTGCTGAATCTGAACTCCCGCTGTTCTACGGCGCCTTCGCCACCCCCATCGAAGAACCCTGGGATGGTGTTATTCATGCTGCGCTGCAAAAAGCAGCCGATGAAGGCAAAATCCGCTACGAATTCACCGATAACATCGGATATGCCGGCGACATGGAACGCGTACTGCGTGAGATCGCCACAACCAAAAACCTGCCGCCATCCTGGGCGATGCCTTCGGTAATGAAGAAGCCGTCCGCCGTGTAGCAGTTGAGTTCCCCGAAATCGCTTTCGCTTTCGGTTCCGGTCTTGGACCAGCCGAACCAAATATGGCTGTCTTCGACAACTGGATCCACGAACCTGGTTATCTGTCTGGGATGATCGCTGGCGGCGTGACTGAGTCTGGTGTCATCGGCGTTGTCGGTGGGTACCCGGTACCCGAAGTCAACCGCATCGTGAACGCCTTCATTGACGGCGCAAAATCGGTCAACCCTGAAGCCAAAGTCATTGTGACCTTCATCAATAGCTGGTTCGATCCCGCCGCAGCCAAAGAAGCCGCATTAGCTCAGGTTGATGCGGGTGCGGATGTTCTCTTTGCCGAGCGCTTCGGTGTCATCGATGCTGCCGCTGAAAAAGGCTTGCTGGCTTTCGGTAATATGAGCGATCAGAATTCGCTTGCTCCCGAAACTGTTATCACTGGACCGGTATGGAACATGACCCCGACTGTGGAATATCTGATTGCTCAGGTTAATGCCGGAGCTTTCACCGCCATCGATCTTAAAGACTTCTCGATGGTAGCCAAGGGCGGCGCTTCATTGGCCGATTTCCACGGAATGGATGCCAAGATCCCGGCTGAAGTATTGGCCAAGGTCAAGGAAACCGAACAGCAGATCAAAGACGGTCTCTTCCGCGTTGACATCAAAGAAGAACCCCCGGTATCTGATTAGTAGCAAAATCCCACCTGCCTCCTCGTTGAGCAGGTGGTTTTTCAGGTGTCATCCCAAACCTGAAGAACTTTTCCTCCTCCGGGCAACCGGAGGAGGAATATCCCCGGAGAAAAAATGTACATTGTAGAAATGCTCGGGATCACCAAGACTTTTGGTGAACTGGTTGCCAACGACAATGTGGATTTCCAGCTGCGTCAAGGTGAAGTTCATGCACTGCTCGGCGAGAACGGTGCAGGTAAAACTACGCTGATGCGCATTCTCTATGGTCTCTACCGCCAGGATACAGGGGTTATCAAGGTGGAAGGGAAGCCAGTTGAAATTCATTCCCCGAAGGATGCCATAGCCAATGGCATTGGGATGGTTACTCAACATTTCGCTCTTGTCCCCCCTTTGAGCGTCGCAGAGAACATTGTGCTGGGAAATACAGATGGTTTTATTGTCAATCGGGCTGTCATTGAAGAAAAAGTAGGCGCTGCCGCCGACCGCTTTGGGATCGAAATTGATCCGAAAGCACTTGTTCGGCACCTGGCTGTCGGTCAACGACAGCGGGTTGAGATTCTGAAAGCATTGTATCGGAACGCCAAAGTTCTAATTCTGGATGAGCCAACTGCAGTGCTGGTTCCGCAGGAAGTGGACGCACTGTTCGAAACATTAAACAGGTTGAAGGCAGATGGATTATCGGTCATTTTCATTAGCCATAAACTGCATGAGGTAACACAAATTACCGACCGGGTAACCGTTTTGCGCGATGGCAAGTTGATCGGCACGGTGGATACCAGCAGCATGAGTCAGAGTACATTGGCTGCCATGATGGTTGGACGCGAAACCTTTGGCGTCACGCGCAAAGATGAACAAATGGAGCAGCAGAAGGTAACCCTGCGCATCCAAAATCTTTGCGCCAAAAATGACCAGGGGCAGCAAAGTCTTACAAATATCAGCCTGGACGTCCATGCCGGTGAAATTTTAGGCATTGCTGGCGTCGGCGGCAATGGGCAAATGGAACTGGCTGAGACGCTGTGCGGCGTACGAGCCTGTGCCAGCGGAAGCATTCAGCTGGAAGGAAAAGAATTGAACGGCAAAACCCCTGCCGAGTTCACACAGGTCGGGGTGGGACGCATTCCTGAAGATCGGCACGAGGGTATGGTTGGCGATTTAACAGTAACAGAAAACCTGGCATTGGAGCATCTGGTTGAGTTCACGCGCAATGGCGTGCTCGACCACAAAGCCATTCGCCGCCAATCCGAAGCACTGATTCGCCAGTATCAGATCAAGGCCAAACCCAATGATCCGATCCGCACCCTGTCTGGCGGAAACATGCAAAAAGTGCTGCTGGCGCGCGTGCTTTCACGCAACCCCAAGGCAGTCATTGTGCCTCAGCCGACCCGCGGATTGGATGTTGGCGCCACAGATTATGTGCGGCAGCAACTGCTTGAACAAAGGGAACGCGGGGCAGCCGTCTTATTGATTTCGGAAGATCTGGACGAAATCCTGGCACTTTCCGACCGCATCGCCGTGATTTACGAAGGCGAAATTGTCGGTGTTTTACCAGCTGCGGAAGCCACCCCGGAACGGCTCGGGCTTTTGATGTCCGGCGCGGTGAAGGAGCATTAACGGCATGGAAACTTCACGACCAAGACTCCGTTTTATCAAGACGGATAATCCGCCAGTCTGGGTGCGTCCGCTGATCCCGGTCCTCGCGCTGGTGATTACCTTTATCCTCACCTCCGGATTGATCATCTGGGCCAAGGCTAATCCCCTGGATGCCTATTATCAATTGCTGATCTCTCCACTCATGACCAGGGTCTCAGCCATTGAAATTCTGGTAAGCGCCACTCCCCTGTTGTTGACGGGAGCAGCCGTGACCTTTGCCTTTGCCGCTGGTTACTACAACATTGGCGCAGAAGGGCAACTCTTCGCCGGCGCTATCGCCGCAGCCGGCTTGGGCATGGCAATGGAAGGCATCCCAGGCATCATCACCATCCCAGTCATCCTGATCGTGGGATTCGCCGCGGGTATGGCCTGGGCCTGGGTCCCGGCAATACTCAAGGTCAAGCTGCAGGTGGATGAAGTGGTTACCACCCTGCTGCTCAACTCGGTGATGGGATTCATTGTCAGCGCGTTGTTGAATGGCCCATGGCGCGACCCAAATTCCGGCTGGCCGCAAAGTGCCGAGATTGGCGCCAATGCCATCTTTTTCAAGTTGATTCCGCGATCCAGACTCAATTTTGGGTTCCTGATAGGGCTGATCGTCATCGCGATCCTGTGGTTCATCCTTTCCCGTACCTCCTTCGGCCTGAAAATGCGAGCGGTTGGTTTAGGTAAACCCGCAGCACGCTTCGCCGGCATCAATGTTGGCCGCACTACTTTGATTTCCGCGCTGGTCAGCGGCGGGATTGCCGGAATAGCCGGCGTCGCTCTGGTGTGCGGCATTCAATATCACCTCATCAGCGATCTGTCGGCTGGTTATGGATATACCGGCATTATCATCGCCACACTTGGCTCGCTTAACCCGATCGGCGTGACAATCGCCTCGCTGTTCTTCGGACTGGTCGATGCCGGAGCACAAAACGTCAGCCGGGTGCTGGGGGTACCGGTTTATCTGGGTGAAATTACCCAGGCGGCGATGCTGCTGGTGGCACTTGGCTTGTTCTTGCTGCAACGTTACCGAGTGCGGAGGATGTGATGGAAATCTTTATCGTTAACCTCATCGGCGCGACATTACGCGTCGCCACCCCCATCCTGCTGGCAGCTATTGGAGAAACCTACTCGGAACGCGCTGGGGTGCTCAACCTTGGCATCGAAGGGACTATGTTATTCGGGGCTTTCATCGGCTTCTTTGTGGCTGACCAATCCTCCTCTTTATGGCTTGGCTTTTTCATGGCCGTAGTGAGCGGTGTGATTTTTGGATTGTTGATGGCACTGATGACCGTCACTCTGAGGGTGAACCAGCATGTTTCTGGATTGGGAATTACCATGCTGTGCACCGGGCTGGCTTTGTTTGCCTTCCGGCTCAATTACGGTGGACGCTCGGTGCCGCCATCGATTGATTCGTTCAATCAGCTGGCGCCGTTCAAGAATATCCCCTGGCTCAATACGATTACCGAACAATATCTTTTGACCTACATCACCTTCCTGGTCATCGTACCCCTGGCCTGGTGGCTGCTGTTCCGCACCAGTTTCGGTCTGAAGATCCGGTCGGTCGGTGAAAATCCTGAAGCCGCGGATGCTGCTGGTGTGAACGTATATGCGATACGCTATGCAGCGCTGGCCATTGGCGGTGGATTGATGGCGGCAGGCGGCGCTTTCCTGTCGCTGGCACAGGTAGGTTCCTTCACTCATGCTATTGTCTCCGGCCGCGGCTGGGTTGCCATTGCCATCGTGATCTTTGGCAACTGGAACCCGGTGCGCGCCATGTGGGGTGCCCTGATCTTCGGCGGCACCTCGGCGCTGCAATTGCGCCTGCAAACGATGGGGCTGCAATTACCCATCCCCTACGAGACCTTTTTAGCACTCCCCTATGTCGTCACCATTATTGCTCTGGTTCTGGCAGGCCGGAATGCATCTTACCCGGCCGCTTTGCTCAAACCATACCGGCGTGAATGACCGTTTCATATATGTAACCGACTTGATTGTCAAGAAGTAAAGGAGTTCGGCTATGGAATATAAATATGTAGGCAAAAGTTACATCCGGCCTGATGCCATCAGCAAGGTCACCGGGAAAGCCATGTACCTGGATGACATCCGCCTACCGGGCATGCTGCATGCCGCCATCCTGCGTCCGACGTATGCGCATGCAAAAATCCTCAGCATCGACACCAGCGAAGCAGAAAAATGTCCGGGTGTGGTCAAAGTCGTCACCGGCGAAGGCTGCACCTTCCACTATGGTGACAATATCCGCGACCTGGTACCCATGGCGGACAAAAAAGTCCATTACATTGGCGAGCCGGTGGCGGCAGTGGTGGCAGATACACCCAAACACGCCAAAGAAGCTCTGGCCAAGATCCAGGTTACCTACGACCCGCTGCCGGTGTACATCGATGCTCGCCAGGCGATGAGCGAGGATGCCGTTATCATCCATGAAGACATGGGTCAGTACTGGACGCTGCCAACCCTGGCGGTTGTGCCTGGCACCAATATCGCCAATGTCTATAAAGTGCGCAAAGGCCGCGCAGCCGACGGATTCGACGATGCAGAAGTCGTGCTGGAAGGCGAATTCAACTACCCCTTCGGTTCCTGCGCTGCCATTGAACCGCACGGTTCGATCGTATGGTTCAAAGAGGACCGCACCATCGAAGTCTGGTCCTCCTCGATCTGTCCCTTCATCGTGCGGGATGATCTGGCTACTTCCTACGGCGTACCCGCCGCTGATGTACGGGTACATATCCCGGATATTGGCGGCTGCTTCGGCTATAAATCGGATATCACTGTTGAGCAGACCATCGCCTGGATCGCCAGTTTCGTGCCGGGACGTCCGGTGAAGTGGGTTTCTTCGCGCGAGGAAGATTTCACCAGCACGCTGATCGGTCACGGCATCCGCACGCAGATGAAAATCGGCGCGAAAAAAGATGGCAAGCTGGTGGCGCTGCAGGTGAAAGTGCTGCACTCCACCGGTGCCTACGCTGATACCGGCGTCAATGTGACCATGGCAGCCACCCACAACTCCACTGGACCGTACGAGTTCGAGCACTGCGACCTGACGGGTTACACCGTGTACACCAACACAACGCCAGTAGGCGCCTTCCGCGGCTACGGTCACCAGGAAGTGCATCTGGCAATCGAACGCATGATAGATATGCTGGCACGCAAACTCAACATGGACCCGTTTGCGCTGCGCTCAAAAAACTACCTGCGCGAAGGCAGCGTCAACGCTTTGGGCGAACATATGTGGAAGTTCAACGGTGACGTGGCTACGGCAGCCGCCAAGGTACAGGACTTGGTTTTCGGTCATGACAAACCGAAAGAGGATGATACCTACTTCTACGGACGCGGATTCGCTGCGGTAATGAAGTCCCCCAAGGGTGCACCCTTTTCCACCAAGGGCTGCTATATGAAGATGAATACTGATGGCAGCATCAACATCAACATGGGCGGCGCTGAGGTCGGTCAGGGGCTGCGGACGGTTGTGCGCCAGATCGCGGCGGAAGCCTTGAAAATTGCTCCTGAAAAAGTACGCGTGTACACTGAGTTGGATACCCAGTTCTCGCCGTATGAATGGCAAACTATCGGCTCCATGTTCACCATGCAAGGCGGTCGGGCTATCGTGCGAGCCGCCGACAAAATGATCGCGTTACTCAAAAATACCGCCGCACAGGTGCTCAAAACCGACCCGGATTACTTGGAATATGACGGCGAATTCATCTATCTGACAGCCGATCCGTTTATTCGGGTGCCGGTGACCGAGCTGGCACGCGGCTACATCACTGAAAACGGTATCACCATCGGCGACCTGGCTCAATCAGTCTCGGATGCTCGCTTGCCGCGATACGCTTCACCTGATAAAAATGGTCAGGGTCCACTGGGTGTAACCTACACCTTCGGCGCTCAGGGTGCAGAAATCCGTATCGAAAAGAAGAGCGGCAAAATCCTGGTGGATCACTTCGCCTCGGTATTCGATGTCGGACAGGTAATCAATCCACTGCAAATTCGCGGATCGGTACTGGGCGGCGTCAATATCGGGATTGGTGCGGCGTTGTACGAAGAAGTCATTTTCGACGAAGAAGGCCGCATCACCAACCCGCAGTATTTCCAGTATCACGTCCCAACCTACAAAGAAATGCCGCGGCAGACCATTGAATTCCTGGAGACTCCCGACCCGATCGGGGCTTTTGGAGCGCGCGGTATTGGCGAGCATTCGGTTCTCGGGCCAGCACCGGCCATCCTCAACGCAATCTATGATGCCACCGGCATCGAATTCTGTGAAATCCCGGTCACCCCGGACAAAATGAAAAAAGCGCTCGAAGCGCTGAAGGAGTACGCATAATGGCAGAAAAATTTTCTTTTACCATTAACGGTCAGTCTCGCAGCGTTGAGGTCGAACCGGATACATTGCTGATCGACGTGATTCGCGATGTCCTGGACCTGACAGGCACCAAACGCGGCTGCGACAATGCTACCTGCGGTACCTGCACGGTGATTGTCAACGGACGGGCATTAAAGAGCTGCAACACCGCGATCACCAAGGTTGCCGGAGCTGAAATCCTGACAGTTGAAGGTTTGGCGAAGGGTATGGAATTGCACCCGGTGCAAAAGGCCATCGCTGAATCCGGTGCAGTTCAATGCGGTTTCTGCACGCCAGGCATCGTCATGGAATTGGTAGCCATGCTAGACACCAAACCCAATGCCAGCGAACAGGAATTATCCAACGCGCTCAACAAGCACCTGTGCCGCTGCACCGGCTATGAGCCGATCCGCGACGGGGCGCTGATTGCTCAAAAAGTGGTGCAGGACCTCGCTGCCGAACACGCCTAGAGTATTTTTATGCCGCTGCAGCGGGGGCTGCGGCGGCTTGACCAAACATCACAATCTGATTCAATCCTGTGGAGGGAAGGTATGCAGTACGACATTCTGATTACCAACGCTAAAACACGTTTTTCCGGGGGAAAAACGCTGCAGATCGCAATTAAGGATGGCAAGATCGCCAAAATTGCGGATAAAGTGGACGGCAGTGCAAACCAAACGGTCGATGCCGGCGGGCATCTGGTGACCGAGTCCTTTGTGAATGGGCATTTGCACCTGGACAAGGTGTACACCCTGGCGATGATGGATGACTCTGCGCTTGCAGCGTATACCGGCGAGTCGATGGGCGGTGCGATGACTGCCATCGAGCTGGCTGCCAAAGTTAAAGAAAAGTACGATGAGAAATGGATCATCGAAAACGTCCGCAAAGCACTGGATCTGGCAGTCAAATTTGGCAACACACATATTCGCTGCTTTGCCGATACCGACACCAAAGCTCGCCTGGAGGGCGTCAAAGCTCTGCTGCGCGCGCGCGAGGAGTATAAGGACAGGATTACCCTGCAGGTGGTAGCCTTCCCGCAGGATGGCGTTGTGCGCGATCCGGGGGCTGAGGAATATATCGAGGAAGCGCTCAAGTTGGGCGCTGATGTGGTTGGCGGCATTCCGTGGATCGAATACACCGATGCGGATGCGCAGGAACACATCGACCGCATGTTCGCACTGGCCAAGAAGTACGACAAAGATGTTTCGATGCTGATCGATGATGCCGGCGACCCGACCCTCAAAACGCTGGAGATGCTGGCGGTCACGACCATTCGCGAAGGCTGGGAAGGGCGCGTCACCGCGCAGCACTCGCGCGCCATGGCGCTGTACCCTGAACCGTACTACCGCAAAATCGAATATCTGCTGAAACGCGCCAATATCGGCGTGGTGTCCGACCCGCAGACCGGTCCGCTGTACGCGCGGGTCAAGAACCTGTACAAAGCCGGCGTGCGCATTGCACTGGGACAGGACGACATTGCCGATGCCTACTACCCCTTCGGACGCAACAATATGCTCGAGGTGGCGTTCCTGGCGGCTCATTTGATGTGGATGACCCACCGCGACGAGATGGAGATCCTGTACGACCTGATTACCACCAATGCAGCCGAGGCACTCAATGTGAGCGGTCACAAGCTGGCTGAAGGCGGCAACGCTGACCTGGTGGTACTGAATGCCAATTCAGTATGGGAAGCGCTGTGGAGCCATGAGGCGCCGCTGCACGTGTTCAAAAACGGGGTAGAGATCACGGCGAAGTAAGGTAGATTTGATGCAAATCGATAAGGGCACGGGCATAGATCGCTCGTGCCCTTATGATATAATTCACGCACGCTTCGGGCCCGTAGCTCAGTGGCAGAGCGCGCGGCTCATAACCGCTTGGTCGAAGGTTCGATCCCTTCCGGGCCCACAAATATATTAAATTTGGTCGAAGGCCCCATCGAGGGATTCTATTCGATCCCTTCCAGGCCTACAAAAAATTACAAGTTTGGTCGAAGGCCCCAGTGAGGGGTGCTATCCCGTATGGGGAAATTGTTCGATCTCTTCTAGGCCCTTCATAAGAATGGTTCCCGTTTTTCATGTGTCACTGACCAGGTTAGACTTTACCAGGTATAGTCGCCCGGTGTTTACCACGGATGATCGCCCGATGTTTACCACCCATAGTCGCCCGGTGTTTACCACCTAAAAAACAGGGGGAAACATTATGGGAAAATCTCTCCTAAGAACCAGAATAGGAGAGGACAGAGCAAATGGAGCGGATCCATATGAACATCTACAAAGAGATCATCTATCGGCTACGCGCCGGAGAAAGTGAACGAAGTATTTCACGGGACTTGGGCATAAGCCGCCCAACCGTGCACAAATACAAAATCAGAGCTGAAATAGAAGGGTATTTGGATCAAAAGAGGGAACTGCCAGGCAACGAGGAACTGGCAGAAAGCCTTGGCCCGGCACCTGAACCACCCAAAACACCCAGCACGCTGGAAAACTATCGCGAGAAAGTACAGAACTATCTGGATCAAAATCTTCAGATGACCGTGATCTATCAAAGACTTCGCGAAGATTACGGTTATGAGGGAAGCTACTCCTCTGTGCGCAGGTTTGTACATCACTTGAAACCCACCGAAAAAGAAGTGTTTGTTCGAGTGAATACGGAACCCGGCGAGGAAATGCAGGTTGATTTTGGATATGTGGGCCAGATATTTGATCCCAAGATGAAAAGAACTAGAAATGGATATGTGTTTGTGGCAACCCTCGGATTCAGCCGCCATCAGTATGCTGAGATTGTGTTTGATCAAAAGGTAAACACGTGGATCAGACTACACCAAAGAGCGTTTACCTTTTTTGGCGGAGTACCGGGCCGGGTGGTATTGGATAACCTGAAAGCGGGCGTGGTAAAGGCACTGGTATTGGATCCGATCCTGGGAGAAGCCTACAGAAAACTGGCACAGCACTATCATTTCTTGATCAGCCCAAATCGTCCACGAACCCCCCGCCACAAAGGAAAAGTGGAAAATGGGGTGAATTACGTAAAGAACAACTTCTTTGCCGGACAGCAGTTTGTGGATATTGAAAGCGCCAATCAACGCTTGAAAGCTTGGGTAATGGAAACCGCGGGTGTGCGTGATCACGGCACCACGCATCAGGCTCCGCTGAAACTATTTCATGAAGTGGAGCGAGAAACGCTTCAGCCCTTGCCTGAAGAGGCGTTTGAACTGTTGGAAGTCCGAGTGGCCAAGGTTCACAGCGATTGCCATATTGTGGTGGATGGCAGTTTTTATTCCGTGCCTTATCGGCTGGTGGGCAGAGAGGTGGAAGTACACGTATTGGAACGGGTGGTGGAGATCTACTTCCAACATGAATTAGTTCGAACTCACCTGAGAGCGCATCAAAAAGGACAATGGCGAACGGAGATGGATGATTACCCTCCCTATAAAGCCCAATACCTGCTCAAAACACCCCAATACTGTCTCAAGGTGGCCGCTCGAATTGGGACGAACACCCATGCAGTCGTTGAACACTTGTTGGGAGATCGTCCTTTGGATCGTTTGCGTTCTGTTCAGGCGATCCTGGCTCTGGCGGACAGCGTAGGTGAAGCTCGTCTGGAAGCTGCTTGTGCCCGCGCCATGTATTATGGTGATCCCCATTACCGACGTATCAAGGATATCCTCAACGCTGCCCTGGATCGAGAACCGATTCCAAACCAGGTACTTGCGGCTCCTCGGCAACAATCCTTTACTTTCTCACGCACTCCCCAGGAGTTCTTTGGGCGAAGCAAGGAGGGGGTTCAATGATTTCCACACATCCTCTGCTTCCCAAGCTGAAACAATTGAAACTCTCCGGCATGCTCAATACCCTGGAGTTACGTGCCGAACAGGCTTCACAGGAACAGCTCTCCCCGTTGGAATTCTTTGCCTTGTTACTGGATGATGAACTGGAAAGACGTGAGCAAAACCGTATGGCGTATCGTCTGGGAACATCTGGTTGCAACCCCTCCAAGACACTCTCTCACTTTGATTTCTCTGCGGCTGTGGGAGTAAACCGCTCTTTTATCACCGATCTGGCAGGATGCAGTTTTATCCAGCGCCACGAGAACGTTTTGTTCTGTGGACCTACCGGGGTGGGCAAAACACATTTGGCCAATGCTCTGGGAATTGAAGCTTTGAAACGCAATTTCCGGGTGATCTCTAAAACCACTTATCGTTTATTGAATGATTTGAATGCTTCCAGAGCCAACGGTTCTTATAACCGCATCATCGCATCCATTCTCCGCTGCGATCTGTTGATCCTGGATGACTTTGGCCTGCAAACCTTATCTCCTGTTTCCATTCAAGACCTTTACGAAATCATCTGCGAACGTTATGAAATGGGATCAATCCTGATCACTTCCAACCGCGCTTTTGAAGAATGGGCTGAGATATTCAATAACGACCTTCTTTCCTCTGCAGCTTTGGATCGCCTGACCCATCATGCCCATTCTTTGATCATGCAAGGCGAAAGTTACCGCCAACTCTCCCGAAGAAAGGAGGCAATCGTTTCGGCTAAATCATAAATTGTTTGTCTTCTGGTGGTAAACATCCACCCGATCATGACTGGTAATCATGACCCGACTATGGGTGGTAAACTTCGCCCGGCTATTGACAAACCTGACATAAAAATGTTGGGAACATATGGAAATAGAGCTAAAGATGATTTCGACAAAGATCTATTGACACCATTATCGTTTTGTCTACCAATTAATAACCGCAATAACACTCTGTGTATTACAGGTCGGATTAACAAGTTATACCGCAGTTTCTGCTAAAAACAACACTCCCCCAGTCGGACCAGTCAATACAATTGAAGAACTGACCTCAAAGTATTCTCTTAAGACTATTGAAAGCATTCCTACAGGAATTGAACTGATCGTATTCGATTCAGTCGCTAAAGCAGATGCTTACCTCTCGACTTTAAATAAAGGCGAGACAACCGTGTCTGAATCAGTTGTATGGAATACACAAAACGAGCATTCAATACTTAGTGAAACGGTATATGGAACTGTTACAGGAGCTGCTCTACGGCCTTAAGCTTGGCGTACTTCAACACTTGGGCAGATATTGGAGTTGCTCTAAATGGTTCGATCCGATGGATCACAGGCGTCCTGAACACCAGAACAGGATTAACAGGTGTTACAACTGGATTTGAGCTTCATGATAGTTGGAGTTATTACTATAATCTGACCTCAACAAGTGTTAATGTCAAGGGCGGAGGGATACTAGATTACTATTTAAACATTGGTGGTAAATGGGTGTTCTACTCTAAACCCATAGAATGTGGATTCTACTACAGTGTATAC
>DATMXL010000277.1:0-5178 GCA_035561555.1 Bellilinea sp. | reverse complement strand
GAAGAAAATTGGCCGCTGGTTAAAGAACTTATTTTTCCCACCCCATGACAGTCCGCCGGTTCGCCGCATTTTACCGTACGCCATTATCATTATTCTTGGCGGTGCACTGACCCTGGGAACGACCTCCGCCTGGCAGTACACCAACACCTCAGTTTTTTGCGGCACAGCATGCCATACCATGCCGCCTCAATATGTTTCACATATCAATTCCTCACACGTGCGGGTGACCTGCGAGGAATGCCACCTTGGCAGAACCGAATTGGGCGAGCAGATCATCCGCAAGATCCAATATTCCTGGCAAACCGGCTCTGCGATGGTGACTGGGAATTATGAATATCCAATCCGGGCAAAGACCATGCGTCCGTCCGTGGATGTATGCGAAACCTGCCATTTCCCCGAACAATTCGCCAATGACTCACTAGTTGAGTTGAAACGCTATGGCTATGACACCAACAGCACCCTGACTTATACCTATTTGATCATGAAGACAGGCGGGGGAAGCTCCCGTGAAGGGCTGGGATTCGGCATTCACTGGCACATCGAGAATCCGGTAGATTTTGTCGCGTTGGATGAAGAAAAGCAGGTGATTCCGTACGTTCGCGTCCAGAACGAAGACGGCAGTTACACCGAATATGTGGATACAGAATCCGGATTTGATGCAGCTAACATAAACGAAGATCAGCTTGAACGCATGGACTGCATGTCCTGCCATAACCGGACATCGCACATCAGTCAGCAGCCGGATGAAGCTGTAGATTCGATGCTGGCGCGTGGTGCGATTTCGTCCACCATTCCAGAGATCAAGTTACGGGCAGTCGAATACTTAAGCAAACCCTATGCCACGGTTGAGGAAGCCAAGGCAGGCATTGCAGAACTGGCAGATTTTTACCGCAAAAATTATGGCGTTTACTACAATGCCAACGTCGAAGCGATCGACACAGCGGTTGAACAGCTCTCCAATTACTTTGACATTTCAAACTTCCCAGAGCAAAAGTTTAATTGGGACAGCCATCCCGACAATGCTCAGCATAAATTCTCACCCGGCTGCCTGCGCTGCCATGATGGCAAACATTTGACCAACAGCGGTGAAGCGGTTCGACTGGAATGCAACCTGTGTCATTCGGTTCCAGTGGTGGCAGATGCAGAACAGTTCCTGACCAATATCGAAATCAGCCGCGGACCAGAACCCGAATCACATACAAGCAGCAACTGGATTTCATTGCACCGCGAGTACTTCGATGAGACCTGTGTCAGCTGTCACACAGTTGAAGATCCAGGCGGCACCAGCAATGCTTCATTCTGCTCGAACTCTGGCTGCCACGGCACGGAGTGGGAATACGCCGGTTTTAACGCTCCGGGATTACGCCTGGTATTGGCTGAGGAACTCAAGAAATACGTCACAACCACGCCGCCGGCACCCGTTTCCGGGACTCCGGCTGCCGCAAACAGCTTTGCCTCGATCCAGGACCTGTTCGTCAAATGTACAGCCTGTCACAATGAGAACGGCCAAAAAGGATTGGACCTGCGCACTTACGAAAGCGTGATGGCCGGCGGAGACGATGGTCCGGTGGTGGTTGCCAACGAACCCGATCAAAGTTTACTGGTCACTGTCCAGCAGGGTGCTACGCCGCATTTTGGACAATTTACCGCCGATGAACTTACCAAGATCATCGAATGGATTGATGCCGGCGCGCTTAAGTGACGATCGTCACAGTAATAGATTACGAATACCGCCTGATATAGGCGGTATTTTTATTAATACGAGATTAAAATTAATGTATAATTAATGTATCCCAAGAAATCTTGAAAATTAATATAGAAGTGATTTCCATTAATTTGGGAAAATTTTCCTGTAAAGGAGTGGAACAAGCGCTATGGTACAGACGAAACGTACCCATTTTTCCACCTTGACTCCATTAATTTTGGCTGTAATGCTAGCCGCTGCGTTGTTCCTGGCGGTGCAAACCGTTTCAGCCGATGATGGTGCTGCGCCTGAGGGGCAATTACCGGATAATGCACAATGCTTGCTGTGTCATGCTGATCCCGGACAGTCCCACGACTTTAGCAATGGCGACGCGATTTCCATCAGTGTTGATCCGCAGCTCTTCGGGGAAGGCATGCATGCGACGGTAAGCTGCCAGGTGTGCCATACCAATATCAGCGGGTATCCGCACCCGGAAAACTCTGCCACGACGGCGCGCGAATACACTTTGCAGTACAAAGATTTGTGCCAACAGTGCCACACCGTCCAGGCTGAAGAGTTACTCGATTCTTCGCACACGAAAATGACTGATGCCGGCAATCTGGACACGCCGATTTGCTCCGACTGCCATAATCCACATGCAGATAAAGCCTTTGCCAAGGACGCCAGCGGTGAACTGACTGGTGTAGCACATTCACGCATCGCCAATATTTGCGCCAAGTGCCACAACACCATTTTTGAGCAGTACGCAGACAGCGTACATGGTTCGGGCGTGCTGGAAGACAAAAACCCGGACGTGCCAGCCTGTACCGATTGTCACGGGGTGCACACCATTTCAGGTCCGTCCAGCGTCGCCACATTCCGCTTGACCTCACCGAACATTTGCGCCAAGTGCCACACTGATGAAACCATCATGAGCAAGTACGGCCTCTCGACGCAAGTGTTGAAGACCTACATCGCTGATTTCCACGGCACCACGGTCACCTTATTTGAAAAAACGGATCCAGAGCAGCAGACCAATATGCCGGTGTGTTTTGACTGCCACGGCGTGCATGACATTCGCCGGGCGGATGATCCACAAAAAGGCCTGCAGGTGAAGGAGAACCTGTTAAGTTCCTGCCAACGTTGCCACCCGGATGCCTCTATTAACTTCCCCGACTCATGGTTGAGCCACTACATTCCATCGCCAGAACATTCACCGCTGGTTTACTACGTTGGGCTGGTCTACAACATCTTGATCCCGCTCGTGCTCGGTGTCATGGCGCTCTATATTCTGACCGACCTCTTCCGAAGGATCAGGAAAAGGGGGAAGAAGAATGAGCCAACCCCGCCGGCGCAGGAAACATCCACTTTCAGTCAGGATGCCAAGTAGGTCAAGGAGCCAATGAGATGACTGAAAACACTACAAACTACCTCCGTTTTAAAACCTCCCGCCGCATCGAGCATGTTGTATTAATCGTATCGTTCACGACTCTGGCGCTCACAGGCCTGGTTCAGAAGTATCCGAATAACGATTTTTCACTGGCCGTAGTATCGCTGCTGGGTGGAATTCCATCCATTCGAATCATTCACCGTATTGCAGCCGTGCTGTTCATGCTCGAGGCAGTCTATCATTTCATTTTGATGGCCTATGGGCTGTATGTGCACCGCCAGAAGCCGACCATGGCACCGGGCGTGAAAGATGTTATAGACGGCATTCAATCCGCCGCCTACAACCTCGGGCTGCGCAAAGAAGCTCCCAAGATGGGACGCTACAATTTCGCTGAGAAGGCGGAATACTGGGCGCTGATCTGGGGTCTCATCGCGATGAGTTTGACCGGGTTGATGTTGTGGAACCCGATTTTCACCTCAAACTTCCTGCCAGGGCAGTTTATCCCGGCTGCCAAGGTGATGCATGGGCTGGAAGCGGTGTTGGCGGTTTTGGCCATCATCCTGTGGCATTTCTACAATGTGCATGTCAAGTTTTGGAACTGGAGCATGATTCGCGGTACCCTGACTCGCGAGCAGATGGAAGAGGAGCACGCTCTTGAGTTGGAGGAGATGGAAAAAGGCGAGGCGGTACCAGACCTAGATGCAAATGTGACATCGAGACGAAAGAAGATCTTCTACCCAATCGCCGCTATTGCCACGATTGTGCTGGTGGCGGTGATCGTGGTACTGGTCACATTTGAGGAGACTGCCATTACCACTGTGCCGCCGCTGCCGGAGCAGGGAGAGATCTTTGTACCGCAGACTCCGACACCTATGCCGACCAAGGCACCGACAGCCACACCCGGGCCGCAGGTTGAACTTCCAACCGGCCCGCTGACCTATACCACAGGCATTGGCGCAATATTTACCGATCGTTGCGGGTCATGCCACGGTGCGCTGGGCGGATTATCGGTTGAGACCTACGATGACCTCATGAAGGGCGGTACGACCGGACCGGTCATCATTGCCGGGGACGCGGACGCCAGCCTGGTGATCACAAAGTTAGCGGATGGCAAGCACCCGGGTAATTTTGAGCCGGCAGAACTCGAAAAAATCATCGAGTGGATCAACGCTGGTGCCACTCCGTAATCAATTTGTAAACGAATCCGAAACAAGGAGAGAGGTGGACCCAAAAGGTTTACCTCTTTTTGCTTTTTCATATAACACTGGAAATGTCTTACATGAACGGAAGGATTTTGTTGGGCAAGCTGTCAGCTTGCCCAACAAACTAACAGTTTGCGCTACTGAAATACCCGTTCTATCGACCTCCACCTGATGCAATTGGGTAAGCCAAACAAAATCTCTCCTGCTTTTTGCTGACCTAAATATAATCAGGAGACTAATGGGTCAGCCTCTCTATTTTACGGCTGCCGATTGAGCTTGAATTAACTTGAAGATACAAACGCTGCTTTCAGGACCGTCCAGATCAATTTTCTGGGTCTGTCGCGCCGACATTCCCGTCAGACTTTCCAGCGATAGCCGGTCCACCTGACATAATTCGGGATGCTGGCGAATGATGGCTGCGAATGGACAATTATGGAAGAACACCAGTGGACCGGCTGCATGCGCCTCCCAGCGCGCTTGATAGGGGCGTTTATTTATCATTTGGATAACTTCATTCAAGCGCTGCGATGAATGCGGCGCAAAGCCGCTCAGAACAGGTGCGGGAAACAGGCGGTCGGCAAGGGTTAGCAACCCATTTTCAGCAGAATCGGCATCCTGGATCATTGATAACAGAACGTGTGCCAGGACAGCCAGGCTATCCGCGCGTGCAACAGCCGAAAGCTGGTAGGTTTTCGCCGGCCGACCCCGAGGTTTGCCTGCCGGGTGGGATAGCAGCGGCATCTGGACTACCAGTCCGGCACTGAGGAGGGCATTCAGGTGGTAACGAATATCGGCCCGGGTCAGGTTGAGCGAGCGGCTCAAATCTGCCACGCTGCTATTCGGTGAGAGGCGCAGGGACTCGAGGATCCGATCACGGGTGGCAGCTTCCATAGGTTCATTAT
>DATMXL010000276.1:0-6238 GCA_035561555.1 Bellilinea sp. | reverse complement strand
GTCTATTTTGTCTTCTTTTTTAACAGGTTTACCCCATTTTGAATTTTTCAAGAAATCTGGCGCATCCGAAGGGGAAACTTTCTGCGGGTTGGTTCGAGACGTATGCAAAAATGTCCCACCGGTGCGATCGATGGTACGAACATCGTCTTCATGCAGTTCTTTTACATAATAATCCCGGGTGGAGGGTTCGTCGAAATTATAGTGCAACAGCCCGCCCCAGCCCCTGCGGATGCCGATAACCCGATAACCATTCTCCAACGCATTCATGACCACAGCTTTGATGCATGGATTCAAACCAGGCACATCGCCACCGCCCGTCAAGATACCGATCGTCGTCATACAACCTCCAAAATAAAAACAGGATTATAGCCCGCTGGCAGATCCCACAGGAATCTGGAACGTGATCCTGGCGCCCTGTCCCGGAGAGGTATCGGTCTCAAAATACCCACCCAGCATTTCCACCCGGTCGCGGATCAATTTCAGGCCTAGCGTTGGCTTTTTTTCAAGTTCATTTAAATTAAATCCCCTGCCATTGTCCGCCACGTTGACCCGAACGAAATTATCTTCGATCGCCATTTGGACGTTGATATTCGGCTTTACTGTCAACTCGCTATTGTGACGCACTACATTGCCCATTAATTCCTGCACAGCGCGGAAAATCATCACCTCGATGTAAGGTGCAAGCTTTTTATCCCCACCCTTAATCTCTACCTTGGCCTCAAAGCCAGTCTCATCCTTGAAAGTTTCTACATAGCGTTTCATGGTGGCGGTCAGTCCAAGATCGTCCAGCATCATTGGACGAAGTTCCGTGATGAACAGGCGCACCCGTTGAAAAGTGCTCATGGCAGTTGTCTTCAAATTATCCAGTTCGACTTTAGCGCGTGTCGGATCAATTTCCAACAACCGTGCCGCAATTTCTGCCTGGACGATGAAGTTGGACAAGGCTTGTGCCGGACCGTCGTGCATTTGACGTGACAACCGTTGGCGCTCCGATTCTTGAGCGATAATCAACTGTTCCAGCATAGCGGAACGATCCATTGGACCGCCAGGTTGGGAGTCGGGTTGGTAACCTTCTTCCAACAAAATTTTTGTTTTTTCCAGAAGTTTCAGGTACCGGGTGTGCGCAGCCTGGTCGTTTTGTAATTTTTCAATCTGACCGTGCATTACCAATAGGCGCTGTTGAACATCCAGCATGTTGTTGTATGCATTGCGGATGTCTTCTCGCGGTACCGTTTCCAGATGACTTTGCATTTGCTGCAGCGCAGTATTGGCGTTCGAACTGCGCTGGGTCAATTTTTCATATTCCGCTTTGCTTTGATCCAGCATTAAGGTGACTTCATGTAGTGCTTGACGCGACTGCTCATGATCGATCAAGGCCTGCTGCTTGAAATCTTCCCACGAACCGGTTAATAACTCTCTCGCATCCATGAACTGATTCCCTCGCTGAAATAAACGGTTATTTCCATCCCCGAATGCTGAAAAATTCGGTTAAGTATAGCACACCCTGTCTTAATGCTCCCATCGGTAGATGACTATGTTCTCTCCACCTGCTCCGGGCGAAAAAGTTCCGTCAGACGTGAACACAGGCTCGAGACCCGAGGTCAGCGTTGGATACCACTCAGGAAAGGTCATCAGGTAGGTAGCACCCTGTTGATCGAGATAGGCTGTCAGACGAGCTTCATCCCGGATGATGGGGATTATTTCCGGCGTCACCAGCCCGGCCAAATCAATGATCTGGCGTTGACTGAAATAGCCGACTGCACCGATATCATGCACTGCGATCAGATCGTTTGCGGCGGTGTTTTGGTTCAACCACAAAGCAGCGTCTACCATTTCGGTATTGATGATGGCTACATCTTTGGCATAACTCTGACCGCCAATGACCCAGAACGCTGCCAGAACAATCACCGAGGCACCCAGCCATACACGCTTGAGTGCCCAAGGCAACCCTTTACCGGTTTGCTCAAACTTCAAACCTTCCAGACTGCCGATCAGCCCAACCAGCAAGTACACAGGCATAGCAGGGATCAGGTAGCGTCCATGCTGATAAGTTACCGGCAGCTGCAATGCATAAACCAGCGAATAGCCCAGCCACCAGAGAATTGCACTCATCCAGTAAGCATCCCGCGTCAGAATCGCTTGAATCCCTTTGAAAATAAACCCCGGCAGCAATAATATCCCAATCCCGACCATGGGTAAAAGTAAAATCTGCCCATACCGCGACAGGAGGGATATCTCCTGAAGAGCGGCATATTCAGCCTGCTTGGCATAGAAAGTATTTGGCCAGATCTGGCCGGATAACCCAAAATTGAAAGCCAGGTATGCAGCCAGAGGAATTGCAAGTGCTGCCAGACTGATTCCCAGCGTTCTACTCCGCTCTTTCCAGATTGATTTCCGCAGAACCAGCACGAAGACCAGCGGACCGAGCAGCGTCAATGCATCCGGTCGTACCCAGACCCCGATTCCGATGACCAGACCAGCGAGGATGGCCGCAACGGTTGAATTTGTAAGCAAAAAATAAAATACCGCGAGGACCACAACTGCCATTAATAGGGTTTCCATACCAGATGCCCCAGCCCAAACCAGATGCCATTCAAGCGTCATCAAAATTCCGGCAATCGGGACACGGGTGTTAAGCATCGGAATAGATTTCCGTGCTATCAGCTCAGCCAGGCAGGCCACTCCCCATAAGGTCAGTGCACCCATTAAGTATGTGAGGAAATATGGAGTACTCCTGCCGACGAGATGGAGCAGGCTCAACGCAAATGTCCACAAAGGAGCTGTGGAACCAGCCGATGTAAGCCCTGGAATAAACGACCATTCACCCAGGTCCGCCAAGTTGCGTGCGTAAGTCTGGTGAATCCAGGCGTCATCCAGCGGAAAACCGATACTCTGGGTTTGGCTTGCAAGAAATACGTACAAACTGACGGAAACCAGCGCCATGCCCAGATTGATCCACACCCACACCGGAATTTGCCGTTTGTAATTCTGCATACTGGCTGTTATTCGCAGTTAAAACAAAACAATTTGAGTTCGCCGATATTGCCGCGGAATTGCAAGCCAACAGATTGTTCTGGCTGTTGGTAAAGTTCGGCCAGGTTCCCCTGCTCAGCACCTAATAACATCCATTTTGCACCATAATTTTTGGCAGCTGCCACGGCCTGTTCGACTCCGCCGCCGGGAATCACGATCGCCGGCCGTCCGGTTGCCAGGTAAAAGCCTGGTGGGTTATTCACCATGATCAGATCCTCCGCAGTCACCGCAAAGTTTTCCAGGTCTTTATCAACCTCATGGTAAACCTGATCGCTGTATCCCCATCGCGTTGCTGCAGCGCCCGTGCCGACAACTTTTTGCAAGTAAAACCAACCGGTCATGAGCATACATACCAGCACCAACAGGCTGGCAAAAACTGGCGTGGCGCGTTCCGGTTGCCAGTTCCGCTTTCGTTGCCCCCAGGCAACGAATAGTTCCAACCCGGCCGGTGTGGCAGCCCATAACAGCGTTTGAAACGCCGCGGCTGAATGGAGGTATCCACCGCGTGAGCCGGCATACGGAAACACCAGGGTCATGAGAGCCAGCGTGCCAAGCATCATCAAACCGGCAAATTGGATTACTCGCATTCCCCGCTTCTGCCATAACCCGGCGATCATCAACGGCACTAGAATAACCAGCCCTTGAACCGCAACCAGATTCTTCAAATTCATCACCAGCGCGTCCCACCGTGCTTGTAGATGCGACCCGATTCCTGCCGCCTGCCACCGTGCGAACGTCAGTTGATTTGCCGGGAAAGAAAATGTCTGATCGTAATTCGTAAGCCACAGCGTCCGGCTGTTTCCGGCAGCCATTAAAGTGCCGAACAAGTTCAAATTTCGCGCATACCACGCACCCATCACAATGGTATACGCCAGAAGAAATACCGCCACCCCAACAATGGCTACACGCAATTTCTGAGCTCGTTTGCTGGAACCGCTGATCCAGATTATCCAGAAAATCCCACCGGCAGCCCAAACAAGCCCGTCTGCGCGGGATAAGTGCATTAATCCAGCCAATAAGCCCAGCAGACCAGCGCGAACCGCCATTTTTCTGACTGAAACAACTTCCCAGTTATCCTGAAAAAGCAGCAGCCAGGTCAACCCGCCCAGCACTAAATAAAGAACGAAGGTCTCAGGAATTGACGAATAAACGATATATACCCCGGAAAATGCCGCCAACAAGCCGGCTATCCAGGCATAGCTTAGGTTACGCAGGAATTTTAGTGATAATTGTGCGCTGATCACCGGCAGCAATCCATACAGCAAAATAAATGGCAGTCGAGCTGCCCAAAAACTGGTGGAGTCCAATACCTTCATCCCAACCGCTCCCAGGATGGAAGCCAGCGGCATCCAATAGAGGTGCGAAGGATGCGGCAGCCCGGCTGGATCGTCCAGGTAATTCCACAGGTACGGCTCACTGAAACCGTCACCGTTGACCAGGCGCAGCGCACCGCCATAATAGTACTCAGCATCCATATAGCCCGGTACAGGCTGTCCCAGCGCTGCCAAAGCCGCCAGGCAGGCTCCCAGAACAAACAAAGCTATCGAAAGTGTCCGGTTCATTAAAATTTTGTTCTCATCGCTGATAGAGATAAATTTCCAGGTCGCCAAATGCAATTTGACTGATCTGGTCATACTGGGTATCCAACTGTGCCATCACCGGATGAATAGCCACCCCCGCCTCGGCATATTCCTGTATCGCCCGTGTAAACACCACAAACCACACTCGCTCGTGGTGAGCGGTCGCCTGCTCCACCGAAACGGATGGAAAGATAATCATGGCTTCTTGGGATGCAACCGCATAGGTATCATTGTGACCGCCGGGATCATCCGGTAGAAAAGTCTGCTCCAAGGAAGGGTCATAAAAATGGCTGGGGAAGTAGCTCAATTTATTGTCATGCAGAATAACATCACCCGTCTGCGCGTTCTGCCGCAGAAAGGCGGTGGCATTTCGAAATTCAGAGCGGGGAAATTCAGAAAATCTGTAAAATGCCGGCAGCGAGATGAGAGAAGCCAGAATGCAGGCGCCCGCCAGGTAGGGCCCGATCGATTTAACCCAGCGGCGGGAGATCATCCATCCTCCCAAAATGGCGTAAGCCAGCATGGATAAAATAAATCCACGCGGTACGAAGATGGGTCGCATCACATAGGACACCGCGAATAAGAGAACGGGTAAACCGATCCAGAGCAGACTCAAGAATCCAACACCCGGTGTTTTCCGCGCCTTGAATGACTCAAACCCGATCAGCACCATGGCTTGCAAGCTGAACAAGGTAGCGAGGAGCATGACCGCACCATCCATCGGCAGGAAAATATGGAACTGCAGCAATCCCTGTAAAACCTCGACAACCCCAGGACGTGGAATCGAGAATGCAGTTTGGATTTTATCGATTTGCACCGGGATCATCACCAGCCATGGTGCTGCAAATAGTGCGATGATCAGTTGAGCCAAGACCAGTTTCAGCAGCATGCGCCAGTCGCGTTTCAACAGCAAATAAACATCCGGTAGGATCAACCCGAAGATCGCCAGGTTGTGACTGTACATGGCAGCGGTTCCCGTCAATACCAACCCTGCCCATAATCCAACGGGGGTTTTGTCGGGACCTTGCTCGCGCAGGCGTACGAAAAACCACACATAGCTTATCTGCGCCAGACCCAATAGGGGATACATGCGCAATTCCTGCGCGTGATAAATCTGAAACGGAGCGACTGCCACGATCAAAGCTGCCCACAGACCGGCTGCCACACCTGCCAGCCGCCGTCCCAGGTCAAATACGACCGCGATCATTCCTAGCGACAGCACTACACCCAACAGCCGTAAAACAAAAATGCTATCACCCAACTTCATCCAAAAATGCAGCAGGAAATAATACAACGGTGGCATGGTGTCCGCCGCTGTGCCTGCAATAATTTTTCCCAGGCTTTGCTGCGCCAGGAAATAGCTGAAAGCATCATCATAAAATATTTCCCGGCTGCCCGCCTTATAAAGCCGCAAACCAAGCGCCGGCAGCAGGATTGCCCCGAGGAAAACCCAGTGTTTAGTTTTCATAGACCCTGATTAATGTGTTGAGTAGCTGTCGAACCAGACGTTTGGTTTGCGAATAGCCCACCACCTGACCCAGTACAGCATGATTCCCACGATCAAAGGGTGTGCAAAAAACAAGCCAGGTATGGCACTCCCCGTCGAACCTGCTCTGGTTAAGTCT
>DATMXL010000275.1:0-9291 GCA_035561555.1 Bellilinea sp. | reverse complement strand
CTTGAGTTTCGACCAGGGATCTGGTGCATTGGTTTCTCCATACTGGTTTATTTTGATAATGTTTATCTATTTTGTTATAATATTTTTCCACGATTTAGTACTGGAGGAACGATGAACCTGTTTCAACAATACCTTCTGGACGAATATGTCGAGGACTATCAACACCGACTCATTTCCCGTCGCGAGGCGCTCAAGGTAATTGCTTCCATCGTTGGCAGTCTGGTGGTTGCCAATACCATCCTGGCAGCCTGCGCCCCGCTGGACACTGAGACATCGGAACCTGAAGCCACACAACCCTCCCCGGTGCTCGCTGCTTCTCCGGAGGCCGCTTTAGCTTCGCCCACGCTGGCAGCCGCGGCGGTTGCTACCACCACACCCACTCTGCTGAATAGCACTGCGTCACAGTCTCAAGGGACATCGCCGCACGGTACTGTCGCTCCCGATGACCCCCTGGTGATCGCCAGTGCGTTGGAATTCCCGGGAGAAGATACCAACCTGTTGGGCTACCTGTCACGCCCAGTCTCTGGCGATGGCGCCCCGGTCATTCTCGTCTGCCATGAGAATCGCGGATTAACCCCGCACATTCAAGATGTAACCCGCCGCCTGGCAAAGGCCGGGTATGTAGCTTTGGCTATTGATCTGCTCTCCCGTCAGGGAGGCACTGCCGCACTGGACAGCGGCGACGTTCCCGGAACGCTGGGGAATATCTCGCCGGACATCTTTGTCAAGGATTTCCTGGCCGGCTGGCGCTACCTGCAAACACAAAATTTTGCTTTGACGGAGCGGGTGGGTATGACCGGTTTCTGTTTTGGCGGCGGCGTCACCTGGCGGGTCGCCACCCAGATGCCTGAGTTGAAAGCGGCGGTACCCTTTTACGGTCCCCACCCGGAAATCAGCGACGTACCCAACATCCAGGCTGCCGTACAGGCCATTTACGGCGAGCGCGATACGCGCATTAACGCCGGCATCCCTGCTATCGAAGCCGCCATGCAGGAAAATGGGAAAATTTACGCCAAGATTATCTACCCGGATAGCGACCACGCCTTTTTCAATGATACGGGCACCCGCTATAACCCCACCGCGGCTCAGGATGCCTGGAAGCAGCTGCTGGGCTGGTTCCAACAGTATGTGTAAGATCTGACTAAATGGAAGGATGGCTCGGAATGCTTAACCTCAACTCAATCATGATCGGGACCAAACAGCTCAAGGTATTGGCGGCTTTTTACGAGAAGGTTCTTGGTAAATCCGCAGAAATGTCGGATGAAGAGTATGGATTCTTTGGCTGGCAGGCTGGGTCAAGCTACTTTTCCCTGCTGGACCATTCTGAAATGGTCGGCCCCACCAAAGACCCCGGGCGAGTGATGTTGAATTTTGAAACCACGCGAGTTAAAGAGGAGTTTGAAAGAATCAAAGCCTTGGGTGGAACCGTCATTAAAGAGCCCTATGAGATGGAAGGCGGTTGGATTGCCACCCTGGCAGACCCGGACGGAAATTACTTTCAATTGGTTACACCCATGGAAGCGTGATCCTAACCTGCAAGATTCCCCTCAACGCAGAGTAGGACGGGCCTGGCTGTCAATAAACCGCCAGGCCCGGAAATTGTCTGGCGCATGTCAGAGGCTGTTTTGCGCCAACAAGTTTTAGAGAAATGAAAAGGAGCAAACACAATGAGAAAGCTGGTTGTCAACACATTTTCTACCCTCGACGGTGTAATGCAGAGTCCCGGCGGACCGCCGGAAGATCCCAGCGGCGGCTTTGACCACGGTGGTTGGTCCGTCAACTACTGGGACGATAGCATGAATCAACTCATGGGCGAAGCGCTGTCGCAGCCATCTGAACTTCTCTTGGGTAGAAAAACTTACGAAATCTTTGCCGCCCATTGGCCGTATTCCACCGAACCCGGTGCGGAGCAGCTCAACGCTGCCAAAAAGTATGTTGCTTCGCGCACGCTGGACAAAGTGGATTGGAATAATTCAACCCTGATTAAAGGCGACGTCGTGGAAGGAATTAAGCAGCTCAAAGCACAGGATGGGCCAGAGCTGTTGGTCCACGGCAGCAGCAATCTGATCCAGACGCTGCTCAGGCACAACCTGATCGACGAGTACCGCATCTGGATATTCCCGGTCGTAATCGGCAAGGGCAAACGGTTGTTTGACCAGGGCACAATCCCCTCCAGCCTGAAGCTCAAGTCGATCAATCACTCCGGTTCAGGCGTCATCATGGCCTTTTACGAACCCGCCGGGGAGATTAATATTGGGACCTTTGAATTGGACAGTCCTTCTGCGGCAGATCTTGAAAGACGCAAGAAGCTGGCTGCCGAAGGCTAGGAGGTGAAACCTACGGATCAGATATGGAGCGGTTGTGCGCTTTGTCCGGGCATGGTCGTTCCATGGTTGTAATAAACGAATGACCTCACAGGACGATATACCTAATACGATCCCAGAGTATATCGAGGCCTTTCCCCAACAAACGCAGGAGAGGCTGCGGGAAATGCTCGGCTGCCTGCGGAAAGCTGCTCCAGGTGCCATCGAAAATCTAAAATGGCGGCAACCCGCCTTATCCTACAAATGGATCCTGTTTCAATTTGCCGCTTTTGAAAAGCATATCAGTCTCTACCCGACACCTGCGGTGGTAAAAGCTTTTGAGAAAGAGCTTGTGCCCTACCAGACCTCTTCATCGACCATTCAATTTCCTTTGGACCAATCGCTGCCGGTAACTCTCATCCGCAAAATCGCGGATTACCGCGTGCAGGAGGCCGAAAAAGGCGTGAAGTGGATGTGAGGCTGGGTTGAGGTGTGATGCGGTAATGTGGTTGATCGTTAATCAGGCAGCCACTCAGTTCAATGACCCATGGAAATGTTGGGTTTCGCTAAGATGTCAGAAGAAACATCGAGGATTTCTTCATCGCTCAACCCAACCTACATAAATATTAACTAATCCTTCTTCGGCACCTTCTCCGCGTTGACCCACAACCCCACCCCGTCGCTGACCAGTTCAATTTGCCCGTGAGAATCAGTCGCCAGAGCGCCAGGCATGGACAGTGGAGCCGCGCCAAAGAAGATGAACTGCACTGGCCGTTGGTCGTTCCAGGCTTTCAAATCCACTGATTCATCCACCAGGAGCAGGCAGCCTTCCACCCGTTGATCAAACCAGCCCAACTGATCCGGCGAAAATCGACCTGGCCAAATGAGGCATAGATTTCCGTACTCCAGTTGCAAGGCGGCATATTCTTCATCCACCGCCAGCACATGCAGGATGACGCCCTCGTCCAATTGCAGACGCGAACCCACCTCCATCTGCGATACCGGCGTAGAGCGGTCGGCCAATGCCTGGTTGATATTTCCTGCTACCCGCTTATCCGGCGGCGCAACTGCCCAAAAAGCCTTCTCCAGCGGGAAGCGCTCGATTAATAATGGCAACCCTTCCAGGGTATTTGCACTGGCAGAATGGATTACCAAAGCATCCAGATTTCGATCCAACGGTCCGCTCAATCGGCCAAGGTCGCTGCCTAGCTGGTTGGCTCCCGCTGCGCCGCCAACCAGCACGCGCTGCCCGCCCGCTGTAGTCACTACCACCGCCTGACCATCGACCTGGTCGAGCAGGGTCACATGCAGCCGGCCATCCGGGAGGCGCAAGACTGCGCTCCAGGCTACCAGCGTCACCAACCCTAGACTGGCAAATACCAGGCCCGGCCTGATTTTGTCCCGCAGCGACTCTAATTTGCGCCAACCAAAGGTGGCACCAAATAATAAGGCGTAGCTGACTACAACCATCCAGGATGTGAAATCGCCAACCGAAATGGCGCCGGATGGGATACGCGCCAGCAGTTCAACCACGCGCAGGGTATAGGCTGCCAACGGCCAGGCCAGCCAGGCAAGCGCCTGTCCCAGGGTTGGCATAAGCATGCCGGCAATCAACGCGACTCCGCCAAGGATCATCACACCCGGTTGTGCGGGCAGAATCAACGGGTTGGCCAGAATGGCGCTCAAGGATAAACGGTTGAAGTGGTACAACACCACGGGCAGGGTGGTCACCTGAGCTGCCAGGGTGAATAGGAAGTACTCACCCACCGGGCCAGCCAGACGTTTGGCAATGGCATCCCCCCAACGGCGGGTCACCCAGCTTTCAAATGAGTTTTGTAACGGCTCGCCGTAAATCATTAATCCGAGCGTGGCACTGAAGGAAAGCTGGAAGCCTGCATCCCAGGGAAGTAGTGGGTTGACCGCGCACATCGTCGCTGCGCTCAAGGCCAGCGGCGTCACCCCGCTCGAGCCGCGCCCGATCAACCGGCCAAACAACGCCAGGCTGCTCATGATAGCTGCACGCACTACCGCCGGGTTGCCGCCGACCAGCACTGTATAGAAGGCAATGGTTACGGCTGCTGTCAGCGCCGTCCAGCCGCGCGGCAAAAAACGACCGAATAGGGAAATCAATAAGGCTGCCAGCACGCTCATATTAAAGCCGGAAATGGCCACAATGTGTGCTGTGCCAGTATCTTGAAAGGCTTTCTCGATACTCTCCGGCAGGTCATGATCCAATCCGAGCAGGACCCCAGACAGAAGCGCTGCTTCTGGTTGCGGAAAGATGCGGTTGATCGTGGAGTAGGCATATTCGCGCAATTGAAAGATACGCGCCATCCATGAACTCCCAGCCCCGCTGCCGATCAACCGCACACCTGGGTACATCAGGTAGGTATAGATCCCTTGACGTGCCAGGTAATCTTTGTAGGAAAAATCGGCTTCGTCGGGAGGGTCGGCTGGAACGCCCCAAATGACCAGGCGGTCACCGTATTGCCAGTTGTTTCCCGGAGGCAAGCGCAGCAGCGAGTCACCCGTAACCGGAATAGCTGCCGATCCTTGCGGTTGAATCGTTTCGATTTTCACCCGCAACAATACTGCGCCCTCGCGCCGGTCGGGATAATCCGAGATCCAACCGGTGAGCTCGCCTTTGACATTACCGTTGTAATATGCCAGATCTGTTGGTCCCCAGCTTGGCACAGCACTCTGCCAGCGCAACCCGCCCAGAAAAAAACCTGCCAGCATCAATCCCAGGGGCAGCGGCAGCCAGCGTCGCAACGGATTCCAGTAATCTGTAGGTCTCAGCCAGCGAATTTCAATAAAAATAAACAGGAAGGCAATACCAGCGGCACAACCCCATATCAGAACAGGCAAATCCATGGCTGCACCTGCCAGGATGCCTGCCAGAAACGCCGATGCCAGCCACAACAGCGGCACGCACTACCCCCGCGGTTGGATCAACCTTGGCAAGAAAGCCGGAATACGGCGGCGGTACTCCACGTATTCCGCGCCGAATTCATCCAGCAGCTTCTGCTCCTCAAAGAAACTGCCGATCACAAAATAGGCGCTGACCCCCAGGTTGAGCGCCAGGCTGTTCCAGCTGAGCGTTGGTGCAGCCCACAAAAACAGCATTGTAAAGGTGTAGAGCGGGTGGCGTATATGGCGGTATAGTCCGCTGGTCACCAATTGCGGCGGATGCTGCAGGCGGCTCGGGTCGAGCGCGCGGTCCAGCCCGATGAAGTTAAAAAACCCGGTCTGCAACACGCCGTAGACCACACCCCCCAGGCCAATCAACTGCAGCAACCGAAACCAGCTGGATAGCGGATAGGGAATAGCGTATAACAACCTGTCAGGCAGCCAAATCACCATTGCCAAGGCAGGCAGGAAGGTCAGACCGCCCAGGATGGAAAAAATCAGCCGGTGCCAGCGCATCGCCTTCTGGCCAAAACGCTGCTCGAGCGCAGCCTTGAAGCGCCGGGAAGCCAGCAGCGAATGTAATCCCCCGTAGGCCGCCATGAAAAGCAATACCCACCAAAAACCAGCTGTCATCTTTGGAATTTCCTCTCGAGACTATTATAGAGGTGGTCGCTGGAAGGCAACAAGAAAAATGCAAAATAAAAGGAGAATGGTGTCGAAATGATCATTACCCTTGCGGGAGGATAATCCTTCAAAGTCATTATGAGATTCCAATTCGAGAAACACCTTGGATTCGGTCTTTCATGGAGAGGTCAAATTTGGGACGGTTTGACTGTCTCGATTAAAACGATTTCTGATACAATGGATTAACTTGTCATCGGTTGGTGTTTTGCCTTCCAAACCAGACCCCAAGTGAATAGCTAATCGCAAATGCCCTTCAAAGCTGGATTTTATTATTCGCTGCACGAAGGGGGGAAATCGGCGCAAAAGCCCGTCATCCTGATCCATGGAGCGGGTAGTTCGCATTTATTCTGGCCCGCCGAAATCCGCCGGTTGACTGGTCACAATGTCATTGCACTGGACCTGCCTGGACACGGTCATTCCGACGGAGTGGGTTTCCAATCGGTTTCCGATTACTCCGGTGCCATCACTGAATTTCTGTCTGCCATGGGTATTTTCAAGGCGGCTTTTGTAGGACATTCACTTGGTGGAGCCATCGCGCTGCAGCTGGCACTCGATTTTCCCCAGCATGTCATCGGAATTGGTGTGGTATCTGGCGGCGCCAATTTTAACCTGCCGCCAGAGCTAATCACCTACCTGAGCGGTCAGGCTACCGCCGCCGCTGGCCGGCAAATGGTGGAAGATCGCCTGGCTTGCGCTTTCACGCCGCAAGCTGTGGCTAAAACCGGCGTCAACTCCATGCTGACCTCCCGCCCGAGCGTGCTGTATGGTGATTGGCTGGCCTGCTCCCGCTTTGACCTGCAAGACCAGCTGAGCAAAATCAACACGCCAGCGTATATAGCTTGCGGCCGCGAGGACCGTCTGACCACGCAATCTCAGGCGCACTATTTATCCACGACGCTGCCCATCGCCCGCCTGGAGGTGATTCGCAACGCCGGTCATCTCTTGCCAATGGAACAACCAATTCTATTGGCAGCCGGGTTGAAGCAATTTGTAGACGATCTATTGGCCTGGCATGCAAATTATCCGCTGCGCGCTGAATTTCCCAGCACCCTGGCCAACGTTCCCCACCCGAAAAATAATCCATCTAAAGAATAATCGGAGTTCTGAACTCCTGCCTTCACACAGGAACACCTGCGGTCAATTTCCGTCTTAACCTCACGTCGGGTTCTTCCAGAGAATCTGGCCCAAGGAGGAAGAGGATGGAACGCAAACTGACGGTTACCCTGGTTGGCATCATTTTGATCGCGCTGATCGTACTGGCTGCCGGTCGCTAAGCGCGCCTTGATCGCGCCTGTTCGTCTGGGTAAGGTTGAGCCGGGGGATGCCTAAGTTATGGTATATTAATCGCAGGTCAAACCCGGGTAAATCAAGGAGCGCCATGTACTTTGCGATCGAGGGTGTCATCGGGGTGGGTAAAACAACACTGGCGCGGCTGCTCCAACCGCGAATCGAGGCTAACCTGCTGCTGGAAGTGTTTGAGGAAAATCCCTTCCTCAGCAATTTCTATTCTGACCGTGCGCGTTATGCCTTTCAGACCCAGATATTTTTCCTGTTGAGCCGCTATCATCAGCAAAATCGCAACGTGCCGCAGTTGCTATCCCAGGACATTCATTTGATCAGCGATTACACCTTCGAAAAAGACGCCCTATTCGCCTCGATCAACCTTAAAGGCGATGAGTTGGAGATGTACTACCGGGTGCACGAAGCCCTCGCCGAAAAGATGGCTGCTCCTGCGCTGGTAGTTTATTTACGCGCTTCAACTGACATCCTACTGCAGCGCATCACCATGCGTGATCGGCCTTACGAACGCAATATGGAAGCCGGCTATATTCAGGACTTAAATCAAGCCTACGATGATTTTTATCTCAGTAGACAGCGCAAGACGCCGGTCTTGGTGATCGATACCAATACCCTGGACTTTGTTCACAATCCCGATGATCTGGATTGGATCGAGAACAAGGTGCGCCAGTCGCTGCATCTACCGCCATTCCAACCTGAACTGCCATTAGCTGGCGGGTTGCCCCTCTAGCCCGCTTCACCTGGTGACCGAGACCTTATCCGCGCAGGGGAAACCGAATGCGTATCACGCGAGAGACTTTACATGCAATAGCCCGCGAATCGGCTGAAAAGTATGCCCGGCGCAACCGTGACCTGGCCTGCATCTACCTGACCGGTTCCCTGTTGAGCGATTCACCGCTGCTGGGAGGCACCACCGATATTGACCTGGTGTTTGTGCATACCAGCGCGCCAGCCTTCCCGCGCGAGGTGGTGCGCCTCTCCGACGAAGTTCATCTGGACATTGCCCACTTTTCGCAGACTGTTTTTCACCAGCCCCGTCATTTGCGGGTGGAACCCTGGATTGGCGCGCACCTGTTCAACAATGCCATTCCGTTGTTCGACACCGCTCACTGGTTCGAGTTTACTCAAGCCAGCGCCGGTGCGCAGTTCAATCTGCCTGAGAATGCGGTCACACGCGCGCGCAAATTGGCTGCCGAAGCCCGCCAGAGTTGGCTGGATTTGGAAATGAATCCCGCTTCAACCCCGACCGCCAGGATCTGGGGTTATCTATCGGCGCTCGAAAACGCTGCCAACAGCATCACTTCCATCACTGCCGCGCCGTTGGCAGAACGCCGCTTCATATTGCAGTTTCCCGAGCGCGCCATTGCTATTGAACGCCCGGGACTTGCAGCCGGATTGTTGGATTTATTCTCTCCCGAGAGCCTGACTGCCCAGGATTTGACCCTTTGGTTCGATGACTGGGTTGCCTGCCTTCGCGCTGCCAGTCAGATCGAGAATGTTTCGCCGCGCCTGGCACCCACCCGGCTGCTGTATTACGAACGAGCCGCGGCTGCACTCAACGAGGAAAACACCCCGGCTGCTTTATGGCTGATATTGCGCACCTGGACCAGCGCGGTCAGCACGCTGAAAGCAGATTCAGAGCATGTTCAGGCCTGGCAGAACGCCTGTCAGCAGTTGGAACTCGACGTGTCCCATTTTCAACAGCGCCTCAGCCTGCTCGATCGCTATCTGGACAGTGTTGAGGAGACACTGGATACATTTGCTCAAAAATATGGCGTATAGCCGACTAAATATGGGGGGTAAGGCGATCGAATCATTTTGTCGCGCCAGATGAAAGGTGTGGATAACTCCCCAAAAACTGTGGATAAAGTGGTTGAACTGTGGACAAAACTGAAAAAACGTTCGATTTATAGAGATATGCTGTCCCTTGCCGACCCCCATATATGGGGTCTGTTTTATAAAATGTCCGAGATATCTCATTTCGGTGAAAAATCATCGCAAGGAACCGATTCAACCCATTATTTATCCACACAGGAAAAGTACAACCAAACATGTTTTCTACACCAGATGTACGTTTTTAACCTCAACTAATTCC
>DATMXL010000274.1:0-6275 GCA_035561555.1 Bellilinea sp. | reverse complement strand
GTTACCGGCTGAAGGAATGGATCCGCGGCGATCGTGTCATTTTCGAAGCCAACCCCACCTACTGGGGTAACCCGCCCGCCATCCCCACCCTGGTTTTCCGCTGGTCGGAACAATCAGCTCAACGTCTGCTCGAGCTGCAATCCGGTGAGGTAGATGGTATTGACAATCCAGCTCCGGAAGATTTCGCCACCATCGAAGGCGATGCCAATCTGGCGCTTTACCCCCGCCCTCCGCTAAACATCTTCTACATCGGCTTTAACCACAATGTTGCCCCGTTTGATGATGTCAAGGTGCGTCAGGCGATTGCCTACGCCATTGACCGCGAGCGCATCGTTGATCAATATTACCCAGAAGGGTCCTCGGTTGCTAAAGTATTTGTACCCCCCTCCATCCAGCCCGGTTACTCCGACGCTGTGGATTGGTACCCCTACGATCCCGAAATGGCCAGAACCCTGTTAGCGGAAGCGAATCAGGAAAACCTGGAAATCGAGCTCTCGCTCCGTCCTACGGTGCGCGGTTACCTACCCACCCCGGATAAAGTAGCTCAGGAAATTCAGGCTCAGTTGGCAGAGGTCGGCATCACAGTCAACATTAATGTGATGGAATCCACCGCCTTCATCGACGCTACAGCTGCTGGCGAAAAAGGTTTCTATCTGTTGGGCTGGGGCGCTGATTACCCTGGCGCTACCAACTTCTACGACTATCACTTCGCTGCCGATACCAACCTGCAGTTCGGCGATCTGTATCCCGACATCGTGAGCGAGATCCGCGCTGCCGGTCAGGTCTTTGATCCGGTAGTCCGCCAGCAGCACTACGACGCGGTCAACACCCTGTTGAAAGACAACGTGGTCATGATCCCGGTTGCCCATGGCGCTTCGGCGACAGCCTTCAAAGCCAGCATCGAAGGTGCACATGCCAGCCCGCTGAGCAATGAGGTCATGGGTGTCTTGTCCTCCGATGCAGACCAGTTCGTCTGGATGCAGAACGGTGAACCCTCCACCCTGTGGTGCATCGATGAGACCGATGGTGAGACCCTGCGCGCTTGCGAGCAGATCTTCGAGGCTCTTCTGTCCTTCAAGGTCGGTGGCGCAGAAGTTGAACCCGGCCTGGCTGAATCCTACGTTTCCAACGAAGACGCGACCGAATGGACCTTCACCCTGCGGCAAGGCGTGCAGTTCCATGATGGATCACTATTCGATGCCAGCGATGTTGTGGCTTCCTACGCCGCAGTTTGGGATGCTGCCAGCCCCAATCACGTTGGCCGCACCGGCAACTTTGAGTACTTCACCGCGTTCTTCAATAAGTTCCTGAACGCAGAATAGTCACAGATTTAACATAACTTCAGGGGGGTGTTTTTAGCAGCATGCGAAAAAACACCCCCCTGTCAGTAATATGCGATAATAGGGTCCAGGCTGGCTGAAGGTCATTCAGTCTGTACCTGTTTTAAATATAAAAGGCGGAAGAGCGCATGAGCTTGCGGGTCTGCTGCCGGTTTTCTAAACACCCAACCCCACGCCTGAGAAGGATTTTATAGATCATGCTGCGTTTTATGGCTCGTCGGTTGGTACTGCTGGTACCAGTTGCACTGGGCATCCTGCTGGTGACCTTTCTGATCGTGCGTTTAATCCCGGGCGACCCGTGTATCGCCATGTTGGGAGAGCGGGCGACCGAAGCAAAGTGCGAAGAGTTTAAAGACCGTTATGGATTGAACGATAATGTTTTCGTTCAGTTTGGACGGTATATTGGCAATATGGCCACCGGTGATTTTGGCGAATCGATCCGCTTTAGCCGCCCGGTTGCGGATGTCATCGCTGAACGCCTGCCGATGACCATCGAGTTGACCATCTTTGCCATGCTATTTTCGACTTCAGTTGGCATCTTCCTTGGAATTATCTCGGCGTTAAAGCCGAATTCCTTCGCTGACACCTTTACGATGATTTTGGCCAATATCGGGGTATCCATGCCAGTCTTCTGGCTGGGATTGATGCTGGCTTACTTCTTTGCCCTGGTCATGAAAGATACACCGCTATATATCCCGCCCTCTGGTCGCCTTAGTTCAAGTGTGACGTTGGTGAATCTGGTCAAGGAATGGGGAATGACTGACCTGACCGGAATTCGTCGGTTTGTGGTGTATTTCATATCCAATTCAGCCATCACCAACAGCATCATCACCGGCAATTGGGCTACGCTGAAGGATGCCCTGTGGCATCTGATTCTACCCTCCATGGCAGTTGGCACAATTCCACTGGCGATTATTGCCCGTATGACCCGCTCTACGCTGGTGGAGGTCATGCAGCAGGATTACATTCGCACCGCGCGTGCCAAGGGCGTGTGGGAACGCAAGGTGGTATCCAGCCATGCCATGCGAAATGTGATGATCCCGGTGATCACCATCATCGGCATCGAGACAGGCGCGCTGTTATCTGGTGCTGTGCTAACCGAAACGGTTTTTGCGCTGCCGGGGGTGGGCACCATGCTGGTGCAATCCATCCTCTCCAGGGATTATCCGGTTGTGCAGGGTTTCACCCTGATCATTGCCATTATTTTTGTAGTTATTAATTTGCTGGTGGACGTATCTTATGCGTACCTCGATCCCCGTGTGCGGTTGGAGTAACGATTAAATCATCATGACCACAAACGTAGCCATTTTAGACGTCTCCAAGATAAAACATACTTCACCCGGGCGTGAAGCTATGCGCCGTTTATTCCATCATCGCTCGGCGTTGACCGGTATGGTCATTCTCGGCCTTTTGATTCTTCTGGCCATTTTCTCCGAACAAATCGCTCCTTACAGCCCGACCCAACTGTTGCGGGATGTCGACCGCCGCTCCCCACCGTGCATCCATATCCTGGGCTGCCCGGCTGACCAACCGGAGCACCTGTTTGGCATCGACGGCAACAGCCGCGACCTGCTCTCACGGGTCATTTTTGGCTCGCGTTTATCACTGCAAGTTGGGCTTTCCACCGTCGGCTTCGCCATCATCATTGGCGGGGTCATCGGCGCCATTGCCGGTTTCGTCGGCGGTTGGATCGATGACTTCCTGATGCGCATCATGGATGTGCTGATGGCCTTCCCCAGCCTGCTGCTGGCGATCGCCATCGTCAGCTTCCTTGGCACCGGGTTGATCAACGCACTGCTGGCTATTGGTATTGTTTCGATTCCCCGTTTCGCGCGCCTGGTGCGCTCTACAGTGATATCGATCAAGGAACTCGAATATGTGGTGGCTGCCCGTTCGATTGGCGCTACCCAGGGCAGATTATTGTTTGGCCACATCATCCCAAACTCGCTGACGCCCTTGATCGTGCAGGCTACCCTGGGCATCGGCACCGCCATCCTGGACGCTGCTGCACTGTCCTTCCTCGGTCTGGGTGCAGAACCACCGCGCCCGGAATGGGGTTTGATGCTTGGCGAGGAGCGCAACAGCATTTTCAACGCACCGCATCTGGTGTTCTTCCCGGGTGTCGCCATCATGCTGACCGTGCTGGGCTTCAACCTGCTGGGTGACGGCCTGCGCGACGCTCTCGATCCCCGTTTGCGCGGCACCGGCGCTGGGTAAAGAAAATAATCACCACAGCCCCACTCGCTTCGCTCGGGGGCGCATAGTTCGCGAGGTCACAGAGTTCACAGAGAAGAAATACAAAGAAAAGCACAAGGCTTTTAGAGTCAATTTGAGGACCAAAATTGAATGTAATTGCGAAGTTCGCGAAGAAAACTAATAAAATGGGTTTCTTCGCGAACTCGCGGTTTATGCGTCTCCCTGTGAGATTGTGTTCTTCGCACCCTTTGCGTTAAAATCTTTAATGCTCTTGCAGTAATCAACAATTTCCAAACTCTGAAGTGCCCAAGATGCACCGCTTCTTCCTTCCCCCCAGCGCCATTCAAGCCGATCCTATCTTCTTTCCATCTGATAACGCGCATCAAATTTTCCGCGTGCTGCGGCTACGCTCAGGAGATCAGGTCACCGTGCTGGACGGCCTTGGCTGGCAATACCGGGTCGAGTTGACGGTAGTCAGCCGGAAAAACGTCAGCGGAAGGGTGCTGGAAAAATCCGCGATCAGCAGCGAACCGCCGGTTCACTTGAGTATGTACCTGTGTCTTACTCAGCGCGAAAAATTCGAATGGATACTGCAAAAATGCACCGAGGTGGGGGCGAGTGAATTTACGCCCGTGTTATCCAGCCGTTCGCTGGTTCAAGCAGCCGAATCCCTCGATAATAAACACCCGCGCTGGCAGCGCATCCTTCAGGAAGCTGCTGAACAAAGTGGACGGGGCCAAATCCCGCTGCTGAATAATCCATTGGATTTTGCCGCGGTGTTGGCAACAACCCGCAGCCAGTTCGACATCTGTCTGGTTGCCTGGGAAGAAGAGAATGTCCTGCGTCTGACTGACGCCTTGCAGGGATTGCCCGCTAATGCGCGGATTGCGCTGTTGATTGGTCCGGAGGGCGGATTGACACATGCCGAAGTGGAATCGGCTAGGGAGAATAGCTGGAAAGCTGTCAGCCTGGGTCCGCGCATCCTGCGGATGGAAACCGCCGCGGTTGTTTCCGCCGCACTGGTAATCGACTGGTTTGAATCCCGCGCGGGCTAAATCAGCCGCCGCGGCAGCAGATTCTTAATCCGGTTAGCTTGCACCCGTCCGCGCCCAAGCAGGCGGTTATCCGGGTCAAACAATGCCACCACGCCGTGTTGTTGGGAATCGGTCGGGCTAAAGACCAAATCTTCCCCACGCAGCCAGGGGGCTACCATTTCAAGCGGCACGTGCACCCGTCCGTTAGTGAAACCACTGCCAAAACGCGCCACCCAATCATGCGCTGGCGCCAATCCCTCTGGTCCCTCTTCCGCCAGTTTCAATCCCAACAGCTGGCAAGGCAGACCGCTGAATTGTTCCAGGTAGGCACTGGGGACCGCGAAGATACCCGCCGGGTTGTCCCATAATTCCAATTGGTATTCTGTCAGTAGCGTACCCAGCGGCTGACCGAATTCCTGTTCAAATAGGCTGTGGACATCCCGCTTGCGCGCCCCGGTCAGAGGTTTTTGACCGACCAACGCCAGCGGTCGGTAAGGTGGCGCCTCGGATGGGAACTCCACCGACGCGGTTTTCCGGATCAATGCTGCAAAAAAGCCGGAGGTGTGGAAGCGGTGCGGCCACAGCCGGGCTGCCCGCACCACCTGCGGGTCAAATTCCTGTCCATACGCCTGTTCCAGCGCCGGAGCCGGTGCTGGCAGCTGGGATTCCAGCCCTTCAACCTCAACTGCGTTGGGAAAGCGGCGCAGGATCTCATCCAACACAGCTTCATCCTCTTCCGGTGCCAGTGTACAGGTCGAATAGACTACCTGTCCGCCTGGTTTGAGGGCGGCAACCGCCGCAGCCAGCAGCGCTGCCTGACGTTGTGCCAGCGACGCCTGCTCACGGGTGGATATTGGTCGCAGAGGATGCGTATCACTGGAGCGCAGCGACTGCATCGAGCAGGGTGCATCCAGCAGGATGCGGTCAAAAGTCTCCGGGTACCAACGGCCGAATTTTTCACCCGGAAAGCGCGTTACGGCGACATTGGTCGCCCCCCAGCTCTGCAACACCAGGCGTAAAGCAGTGATGCGGTCCGGTGAGGAGTCATTGGCGATCACCAGCCCGTGGTCGCGCAGATTTCCGGATAAATGTGTCGTTTTTCCGCCGGGTGAAGCTGCCAGGTCGAGCACCAGCGGATTCTCGAGGTTGTCCAGGTCGAACAACTCCACCGGCAGCATGGAAGCGGCATCCTGAATGTAGTAATGTCCCAGGCGGTGTTCGAGCGTCATGGCGACCGGATCGCGCATGCTGGTTACGCGCCAGCCGCTCGGGCAAAAAGGCACCTGTTCGAGCTGCCAGCCGTAGCGCTGTGCCCATTCCTGTTCCGCGCCTGACGCGGCTTTGAGTGGATTCCTGCGGAAGGCAAGCGGCAACGGCCGGGTCAGTTCTTCCAGCAGTACCTGGAATTCGTCCGGGGATAACAGCGGTTTAAATCGTTCCAGCGCCGCGCTTTGCGCCGCTTCCGGGTGATTTTGCTGGACAGAATGCTTCTTCTTGCGGCTCATGCTTTGTGAATGCAGAAAACTAATTCATTTCCAATCGTAAGCTCCGTCACTGGCCAATCCAAGCCGGTCAGTATCGAATCCATCAGGTTGCGCTGCCGCTCAACCAGGCTGTGATGCCCGCTCAAATCGGCGGCAGGCAATGATACCAGCAGCCAGCGTACGCGCAAAGCCTCAAAAAACGGCCGGTTGCAGCCCTTTTG
>DATMXL010000273.1:0-22177 GCA_035561555.1 Bellilinea sp. | reverse complement strand
ATCCTTTCCGGATTAGGGTGGAGTGGATTAATCGGACAACTTAGAATTATAATCTCAACAATTCACCGATTCAAGCCAAAGTAGCCGTAGACCTTGAGGAAACAGTACTGATTTGTCCGGTTGATGCGAGAATCAGAGGATATAGTGGGATGAAACAGGGTTTATGCTCGACGGAACGATCTTATTTCGTATAGGCATTGAATTCAGGAGGGATGGATGGTCATCCTACAGACGATTTACCGTGAGATTGTGGAAGGCAATCAGGTTGCCGCCAAAGATGCGGTTCAAGCTGCCATTGACGCGGAAATTCCGGCGGAGACTATCCTTTCCGAAGGCATGATCGCTGCCATGGGCGAGGTTGGGCGTTTGTTCGAGCAGGGAGAGTATTTTGTCCCCGAAATGCTGGTTTCAGCCAAGTCGATGCAGCTGGGTTTAAATTTGCTGCGTCCGCTGCTGGTGGCACAGGGCATTCAACCCATCGGCAAAGTGGTGATGGGCACTGTCAAGGGTGATTTGCATGACATAGGCAAAAATCTGGTCGGAATGATGCTGGAAGGTGCCGGTTTCGAAGTCATCGACCTGGGTACCAACACGACCGAAGAGAAATTTATTAATGCCATCAACCAACATCAGCCGCAGTTGATTGGCATGTCCGCCATGCTGACGACCACCATGGGAAACATGCGCCATGTTATCACCGCTCTCGAGACAGCCGGGCTGCGCCAAAAAGTAGGGGTAATGGTCGGCGGAGCGCCGATCACAGAAAATTTTGCGCAGCAAATTGGGGCGGATGGTTATGCGCCGGATGCCAGCCGGGCGGTGGTTCTGGCGAAAGGATTAATTGGACTGGGATAAACCCGGCGTGGTGAATAAAATTGGTTGATATTAAGCAAAGAATTTAATCAGCCATCATCTATAATATTGATAAATATCCCCCGTCATTCACAATCGAGTGCAGTGAGCGTTTTGATGTTCTCCAGCAACCCGGGACACGATTAGACAGGCGGCATTAGCCGGCTGGTTCTGTCCGCTTTAACTCAATTAGCCTGACTGGAGAACAGGGTGGTTCTGCAGTAACCGAATACGGATCGTACTACCATCGGGGAGGTGATTCAAATGCCAGAAAAAACTCTTGGGTTGACAACCCGGGTCTCGTTCCTCACCATTTTCGTTGGCGTTGTGCTGCTGATCTTTACGATCACTGTTGCAGCCTCCTTTGACTGGCAAAAAGTCGACACGGGGCAGCAGATATTTCAACAGAAATGTGCCAGCTGCCACACGGTCGGCGGCGGCATACTGGTGGGTCCAGACTTGCAGGGGGTGACCGCTTTGCGCGAGCGGGTCTGGCTGCAGGAATTCATCCTAGACCCGAATTCAAAGTTCGATAGCGGCGACCCGATCGCGCTGCAACTGCTGCAGGAATTCAACAACATCAAAATGCCAAATATGGCTTTGACCGCGGCTGACGTGGAAAGCGTTTTGCTTTTCCTTGAGTCATCGAGCGGCACTATCCAACCAACTGCACCGCCTGCGACTGGTGCGGGAGGCGCTGCGGCTGGTCAACACCTGTTTACTGGTCAGACCAAGCTAGCCAATGGCGGCACCGCCTGCAACGCCTGCCACAGTATCAGTGGATCAGGATTATTGGACGGCGGTACTCTGGGTCCTGATTTGACTCAGGTTCTTACCCGGTATGGCGAGCCGGGGCTTACGGCTGCCATCAGTACCATCAATTTTCCGACCATGATCGGAATCTTTGGCGCTAAACCATTGACACCGCAGGAAGCTGCGGATCTGGTGGCGTATTTCAAGGAAACCAATGCACTACCTGCGCCGGTAGGCAACAAAATCGGACTATATCTGGCTATCGCCGGCGGATTGGCGATCATATTATTCGTCATCCTGCTCATTTTTTGGCCGCGGCAGCGCCAGAGTATCTCTGAAAAGCTGCGGGCTGGCAAGCTCTAACCCGTTTCCGCTCAATTCCCCAAAGTATCCTGGAGGGTTCAATGGTCAAATGGACGAAGGAAGAGGCAGCACCAACCGAACGGAAATGGGAAGAGTTTTACCGCAACCGCTTTCAACATGATAAACGCGTGCGCACCACACATGGGGTCAATTGTACGGGGTCGTGCTCCTGGCAGGTGTTTGTCAAGGATGGCATCGTCACTTGGGAGATGCAGGCGACCGATTACCCGGCGCTGGAAGACGGGCTGCCGCCGTATGAACCGCGCGGCTGCCAGCGTGGCATCAGTTTCTCGTGGTATTTATACAGTCCGATCCGGGTGAAATACCCTTACGTTCGTGGCGTGCTGATCGATTTGTGGCGCGAGGCACGCGAGAAACATGCCGACCCGGTGGAAGCCTGGAAGCGGATCATGTCCAACTCGGAAAGCCGCAAAGCCATTCAACAGGCACGCGGCAAAGGCGGATTCCGGCGAGTCAGCTGGGACGAGGCGCTGGAAATCACGGCAGCGTCCGTGGTCAATACCGTCAAGCAGCACGGTCCCGATCGCGTCATCGGATTCTCGCCAATTCCGGCTATGTCGCAGGTCAGCTATGCTGCTGGCAGCCGCTTTCTCTCGCTGCTGGGCGGCGTGGTGATGAGTTTTTATGACTGGTACTGCGACCTGCCGCCAGCCAGTCCGGAAATCTGGGGCGAGCAGACCGATGTGCACGAGTCAGCGGATTGGTACAACAGCAAAATGATCGCGGTCATGGGCTCCAATATCAACATGACGCGCACACCCGACGCACATTTTATCGCCGAGGTGCGGCATGCTGGCGCAAAACTGGTGGTGTTCTCGCCGGATTTCTCGCAGGTTGCCAAATATGCCGATTACTGGATCCCGGCTAACGGTGGACAGGACACGGCATTCTGGCTGGCGGTCAACCATGTGCTGCTCAAGGAATATTATATCGACCGCCAGGTGCCGTATTTTACCGAATACGCCAAGACCAATACCGATTTGCCATTCCTGGTGGAGGTGGGCGAAAAAAGACCAGGGAAATATCTGCGCGCCAACCAGGTGAGCCGTTATAGCGACACTGAAAACGGGGATTGGAAATTACTGGTTTGGGATAAAACTTCCGGACAGGCCTGTATGCCGCTGGGCACCATCGGGTACCGCTGGGCGACAAAAGATAGCGGTAAATGGAACATCAAAATGCAGGATGGCGACAGTGGAGCAGCGCTGGACCCGGAACTGTCATTTGTCAAAGAACACGATGCTTTGGTGGAAGTCGAGCTGGATGATTTCGCCGGGGGCGGCGTGATTCGCCGCAAATTACCGGTGCGCCATATCCAAACTGAGCGCGGTAAGGTAGCCGTGACGACCGTATTCGATTTGATGCTGGCGCAATTTGGCGTACCGCGCGGACTGCCAGACGAAAAAGCTGTCGCCTATGAAGATGACGCTACCTTTACCCCCGCCTGGCAGGAAAAATTCACCGGCATTCACCGCGATACCCTGATTCGTTTTGCGTGCGACTGGGGCGATAACGGCGAGCAGACCAAGGGCAAAAACTTGATCATCATTGGCGCTGGCGCCAACCACTGGTATCACAATAACCTGTTGTACCGCGCTGGTATCGTTGGTTTGATGTTGACGGGCAGCGTGGGCGTCAACGGCGGCGGGCTGGCGCATTATGTCGGGCAGGAGAAAGTGGTCAGCCAGGCTTCCTGGAGCTCGATCGCCTTCGCGACAGACTGGAATCTGGCACCACGGCAGCAAAACACTCCCTCTTTCCACTACGTCCACAGCGACCAGTGGCGCTACGAACGCGGCTTTTCAATTTACGACCAGCCGGTAGCTTCGCTTACTGACAGCATCAAAAAACAGCATACTATTGATTTACAGGTACAGGCGGTGCGGCGCGGCTGGCTGCCATTCTTCCCGCAGTTCAACCGCTCACCGCTGGATGTAGCACACGAAGCTGCGGTTAACGGCGCGAAAAACGATGCAGACCTGATTCAGTCGGTGGTTGATCAGCTTAAGGAGAAAAAATTAAGCTTTGCGGTAGAGGACCCGGATGCTCCGGAAAATTGGCCGCGGGTGTGGTTCATCTGGCGCGGCAATGCCATTGGAACCAGCGCCAAGGGTCATGAATACTTCCTACGGCATTATCTCGGCACACATGACAATGCCATCGCGCCGGAAATGGCTGAGGGCTATGTTAACGAGGTTAAGTATCACCAGCAGGCGCCGGTTGGTAAGCTGGATCTGGTGGTGGATCTCAACTTCCGTATGGACACCTCGGCGCTGTATTCGGATATCGTCTTACCGGCTGCCACCTGGTACGAGAAGGACGACCTCAATACGACTGATATGCATTCCTATTTCAACCCGATGCAAGCCGCGGTTGCACCCGCCTGGGAATCCAAATCGGATTGGGAAATCTACAAGGCGGTTGCCAAAAAGATCAGCGAGTTCGCGGTTCGCCACCTGCCTGAACCGGTGAAGGACGTCATTATGCTTCCGCTGACGCATGACACGGTCGACGAACTGGCGCAACCGGTGGTGCAGGACTGGCACTCGGGTGAAACCGAAGCGGTGCCGGGAAAATCCATGCCGAAATTCCGCGTGGTGGAACGCGATTACGTTCACCTGTATGATCGCATGGTGGCGCTTGGACGCGGCGTGGAAAAGAATGGGGTATTTGCTCACGGGCTGCCGATTCCGGTGGTTGAACAATATGCCGAACTGCAGCAGCGTCAACCGCAGCGCTTCAACGGTGACGTGTACCCGTCGCTGGTGACGGCGCGTGAAACCGTCGAAGCTATTCTGGCGCTGGACCCGGCTTCAAATGGTGAACTGGCGCACCGTGCCTTCGAGATTGAAGAACACAAAACCGGCCTGGACCTGGCACATTTAGCTGATGGCACTCGCTCGACCCGCATCAATTTCGACGATATTGTGGCACAACCGCGGCGCATCCTGACCACGCCTACCTGGTCCGGTAACGTCAACAACGGACGGGCTTATTCACCCTTCACACTCAATGTCGAAATGCGCGTCCCCTGGCGTACGCTGACGGGCCGGCAGCATTTCTACCTGGATCACGAGAATTACCTGAACTGGGGCGAGCACGTGCCTACTTATAAGCCGCGTCCAGACCATACCATGCTGGATGAAACTCAAAACTCGCTGGCGATGGCGCAGGGCAAGATGCTCAACTACATCACACCGCATGGCAAGTGGAGTATTCATTCGACCTTCTCGGAGACCGATCGCATGATGACCCTGTCGCGCGGCGGCTACCCGGTGTGGCTCAACGACAAAGATTGTGTCGAGATGGGCATTGCCGATAATGACTGGGTGGAAGTGTTCAATGACAACGGTGTTTTCGTGCAGCGTGCCATCGTTTCCAGCCGTATCCCGGCTGGAACGGTGTTTGTCTACCACGCCACCGAACGGACAGTCGGCATCCCCAAGTCTCCTATGCGCGGAAAACGGGCTGGCATGAACAACTCATTGACCCGCGCACGCTTGAAACCCGTGCTAATGAGCGGCGGTTATGCCCAGTTCACCTATTTCTTCAACTATTGGGGACCGACTGGCGTCAACCGGGACACATTTGTCTTTGTTCGGCGCATCGAGAAGCCTGAGTTCTAATCCTCGGTGCACGCAGAGTAACCGCACTAACTATCAAGGAGGCGCAATGAACGTAAGAGCCCATATGAGTATGCTCTTCCATCTGGACAAATGCATTGGCTGCCACACCTGTTCGATTGCCTGCAAAAATTTATGGACCGACCGCAAGGGCGCCGAATATATGTGGTGGAACAATGTTGAAACCCGCCCTGGTACGGGTTACCCGACCCGCTGGGAGGATCAAAAGCATTACCGCGGCGGCTGGGAATTAAAGGGCAAGAAACTGCAATTGCGCCTTCACACACGCGCCGGCGGTCTGGGTAAGCTGTTCTTTAATCCAGCATTACCGACCCTGGATGACTACTATGAACCATTCACTTTCCGCTACCAGGATCTGTTCAACGCACCAGCCGGAGACGACCAACCGACCGCAATCCCCATCTCCAAGATCACTGGCGAGCCGATCAATATCCAGACTGGTCCCAACTGGGATGATGACCTGGGCGGTTCGGGTATTTATGCCAGCCATGACCCCAGCATGGACGGGGTGGACGAAACGGTACGTCAGCAGCTGAACGAACTCGAAAGGGTGGTCTTCAACTACCTGCCGCGGATCTGCAATCACTGCCTGAATCCTTCCTGTGCAGCTGCCTGCCCGTCGGGCGCAATTTACAAACGGGCGGAAGACGGCGTGGTATTGGTGAATGAGAATAAATGCCGCGCCTGGCGCATGTGTGTGGCTGCCTGCCCGTATAAAAAGGTCTATTACAACTGGTCCACCGGAAAGTCAGAAAAGTGTATCTTGTGCTTCCCGCGAATGGAAACGGGCCAGGCTCCGGCTTGCGCTCACTCCTGTGTTGGGCGCATTCGCTATATGGGCGTATTGTTATATGACGCAGATCAAATTCCAACCGCAGCCCTAGTGCCGGATGATGAACTGGTGGAAGCGCATCGCAAGGTGATATTGGATCCCTTTGACCCCGAGGTTTTGGCTGCTGCGAGAGCCAACGGCATCGAAGACAGCTGGATCGAGGCAGCCCAGAATTCACCAGCGTATAAATTTGTCAAAGAGTGGGGCATAGCGCTGCCCCTGCATGCCGAGTACCGCACCATGGCGATGATGTACTACATTCCACCGATGTCGCCAGTCGTCAGCGTGATTGAAAATGAATTGTTCAAGCTTGACTTGGCGGAAGAACGGCACGATTTCGAACTGTTCCACCGCCTGGATGCTGCCCGGCTGCCGGTCAAATATTTAGCCAACCTGTTCAGCGCGGGCAACGAGCAAATTATCCGCGAGGTGATGCATAAGCTGCTGGCGGTGCGGGTATACATGCGCCATAAAACCGTTCGTGGTGAAGTCAATGGAGATACCTTGGGATTCCTGAATGAGGCCGGTTTGACGGTAGAAAAAGCTGAAGCTATTTACAAGTTAACCACTTTGCCCAATGTACGAGAACAATTCGTCATACCGCAGTATCACCGGGAGACCGCGGTGGAAGCCTGGAAGGATCCACTGGCGCACAAGGGCGAAGCCGGGTTTGGTTTCATCCAGCCGCCGCGGAGAGGGGAATAGTATGGGTACGTATGCGATTCTAGCCGAGGGCTTACGGTATCCGACTCTGGGGCACCTGGTGTCGCTGAAAGGCAATATCGGTCAATTGGCGGCGGATACAGTAAAAACTGCGTATAGCCAGTTTATAGAGAGAATCGAGAAAATCAGTCTGGCAGCCTGGGAGGAATTGCATACCCGTACCCTGGACCTGAATCCTCCGGGGGCACCCTACATCGGTTACCAGACCTGGGGAGATAGCTACCAGCGGGGCGTTTTCATGTCGATGATGAACCGCGCCATCGAAGCCAACCACATTGACAGTGAAGGCGAGTTGCCAGATCATCTGGTCCCGGTTTTAAGGCTAATGGATCAATTGGCTGAACCGTTTCCGGAATTGGAAGAAGTGTTGGCGCCGGCTGTAAGCCGAATTCACTCGGCATTGGTCAAAGCGGATCCCGAAAATCCGTATGTCTGGTTGATCGCCGCCATTCTCGAGGCATGTTCTTCAGTGAGTCGCACTCCAGCAGCAGATTTGAATAAGAATTGACGGTCACGACACTTCGTCAGGAGGAGAGCTATGGACTGGAACACACTGTTTTTCATCATTTGGCCGTATATCAGTCTCACGATATTCGTGGTGGTGACAGTCTATCGCTCCATCGTGCGACCATTCAGCATTTCCAGCCAATCGTCGCAATTGTTGGAAAATAAACGCCTGTACTGGGGTTCGATTTCCTTCCATTACGGCATCGTGCTGGTGCTGCTGGGCCACCTGGTGGCCCTGGTTATCCCAAAATCCGTCGTTTTGTGGAATGCGGTGCCGATCCGGTTATACCTGCTGGAGATCACCGGTCTGGGGCTCGGGTTGTGGGCACTGGCTGGCCTGTTGATCCTGGTTTTCCGTCGGGCAACCGTACGGCGGGTGCAGGTGGTCACTACCCCGATGGATGTCGTAGTGCTGATTGCGCTGCTGGTTTCCGTGGTCAGCGGGGTACTCGTAGCGTCTCTCTACCGCTTTGGCTCAACCTGGTTTACCGGTATCTTCTCGCCTTATCTGCTTTCTTTGCTGACCTTTTCCCCGCGCGTCGACCTGGTCGCCCCGCTGCCCTGGTTGATCAAGGTTCACGTGATCAACAACTTCGTTTTGGCGGCAATTTTTCCGTTTACACGGTTGGTACATATTTTCACCTATCCGATCGGTTACTTAATTCGGCCATGGCAAATTGTGCTCTGGAACCGAAAAATCCGCACCCAACGCTCACAATAGAAAGAGGAAACCATGCCCCAGGATCCCAGATCCAAGCAACAGGAATCAATCACAAAAATCTTACTATCGGTTCTATTTATGGGTGGTTTGGGGCTGCTCGCTTATTGGGTTGAAGTCAAAGTTGGCTGGCTGAAAATCGCTGAACTGGAGCTGTTGGATATCGTATTAATTGGCATAGCAACTTTCCGCCTGGGGCGCATGATCGCTTTTGACCGCATTATGGACCCGCTGCGCGTGCCATTCTCGAAAGTTGTGGATGATAACTCCGGCGAAGGCAAAACCGTTGTGCCGCGCGGAAGCGGTTTCCGCCAGGCAATGGGGCAATTGATCGTCTGCCCAGCCTGCGTCGGCACCTGGGTGGCAGCCGTCCTGGTAGCGCTCATGCTGGTGTATCCCGCTGGAACGCGGATCTTCTTGTATGCTACCGCAGCGGTGGGTATCGCCGAATTGCTGCATTCCTTGACTGAAGTTCTATGTTGGACTGCACGCCAGGCACGGACTTCCAGCGGTTACGTGATGGAGAAAAAGAAAGCACTTAAAGAGCAGAACGAGTCTCATACTTCTCATAGCCAATAACTGATGGACCTTAGGTCGCAAAACGGGGAGGGTAAGATGGAAAAAATCAAGGGTACACCGGCTCAGGGCCTGTTTGGAGCCACACTTGGATTCTTTATCGGTTTTGCCGCGGTAGCATTGTTTGGTCCGACAGCGGCAGCCATTAAAGAGATCCTTGGCTTGACTCCCTTGCAGGTGGGCTTTTTGGTAGCCATGCCATCACTCTCCGGGTCTCTGCTTCGGATTCCGTTTGCAGCCTGGGTGGATACAGCCGGCGGGCGTAAACCTTTTTTGGTTTTGCTGATAACCTCCATCATCGGCATGATCGGTCTGGCAGTGTTGATTTCACTGTATTACCCGGATCGCCTGACACCCGCCATGACCCCGCTATTGTTCGTTCTAGGCGCACTGGTTGGCTGCGGGATCGCAACCTTTTCCGTCGGGATTGCTCAGGTGTCCTACTGGTTCCCCAGAAGCCGGCAAGGAACTGCTCTCGGCACCTACGCCGGCATCGGCAACCTGGCACCGGGAATTTTTTCCTTTCTGCTGCCGCTGGCTTTGGTCAGTTTTGGCATGAGCGGTTCGTACCTGATCTGGCTCGGGCTACTGGTGCTGGGAACGATCGCCTATGCGGTAGCCGGGCGAAATGCGCCTTATTTTCAGGCAATAGCACAGAACCATACTCCTGAGCAGGCAATTGAGATCGGCCGAGCCCATGGTCAGGAAATTTTCCCAATGGGAAAACTGAAGGACAGCCTGGTTAAATCTGCCCAAATCTGGAAAACCTGGACGCTGGTAGCCATTTATTTCACTACCTTTGGCGGATTCATCGCGTTGACTTCGTGGCTGCCGACCTATTGGCGCGAGTTTTTTGGTCAATCGGCGTTGACCGCCGGCAGCTTGACCGCCGCTTATTCCATCACCGCCTCGTTGATGCGGGTTTTCGGCGGACGTATCGCGGACAAACTGGGTGGTGAAAAAACCACTTTGCTGTCCTTGGTAGTGATGTTGTGCGGAGCTATCCCGATGACCTTCTCTCAGAATTTTGGGCTTTCCATAGCGAGTGTCATCGTGATGGCTCTCGGCATGGGTGTTGGAAATGCCGCGGTATTTAAATTAGTGCCGGCATATGTACCTCAGACAGTTGGCGGCGCATCGGGCTGGGTGGGCGGCCTGGGCGCCTTCGGTGGATTCACCATCCCGCCTATTCTGGGAGCGATTGTTGCTGCCCGGGGAGAAATTGGTTATTCGACTGGATTTGGCCTTTTTGTTGGTCTGGCAATTGTCGCTATGACCCTGGCATTGGTTCTGCGTAAGGCATACCATGCCAGTCAATCCCCAGTTCCGGCAGTCAAGCAGATGTCTTAGGAGGTATTTCATGCAGGATTTGCTGCAGCTATTGGAACAATCAAGCCTGCGTCACAGTCATTTATGTCCCCGCCAGGTATTGGGGGTGCGCATGGCGTTGACGGGTGCCAGCTGGTTGGGAATGAATCTCCCGCGGACGGACAAAGAAATGATGGTTATCAGCGAAACGGACGGCTGTTTCCTGGATGGGTTGGAGGTGGCGACCGGCTTTACTCCAGGTCACCGCACACTGCGGATTGAGGATTATGGAAAAATCGCGGCTACATTCGTTGTGGTCAAAACTGGACGGGCTCTGCGTTTGGCGCCGCGCCCGGGTGTCCGGCAGTCTGCATCTCGTTATGCTCCAGGTGAGACGCGCCATTATTTTGCCCAATTATTGGGATATCAGGCAATGCCAGAGGATGAACTGTTCACTGCATCAGTGGTAACGCTGACACCATCTGCTGCCGAAATCATCAGCCAGCCTGGTATTCGCACTGTTTGCGAACAATGCGGCGAGGAGATCATCAATGAGCGCGAGGTGGTAATCGCAGGCAAGTCATATTGCCAGGCTTGCTGCGGGCGGGGATATTATTTCGTTGAGCCAGTCTCAGAGCCGTTATATAAATGGGACAAAGTCCTGGCAAAATAACGAAATCGAGATGCTGCTGCTAAAAAACAATAGGCCAGATAATTAACATCCCCACGATCATGAAGGTATGGCTGATGGTTGCCGCCAGGATTGACCGCGACTCCAGGACATGCCAGCTATACAGCAGACTGGAAAAACCCATCAAAATGATGCCTTCGATAGAGGGGTAACTGGCAAACAACAAAGTATAGAGAATACTGGCCATGAGAATTCCAAACTGGCCGAAGGTATTTTTGAGGGTATTCAAAAGCATACCGCGAAAGACAACTTCTTCCAATATCGCGATGTACAGGATAACCACCAGAATGGATGCAATCACCTCTCCCCAGTGAAATTCAGTTACCAGTGGGATTGGATCGGCGAAATAATATCCCATCAAGCCCAGCGGAATTCCGCTCATTGCGATCAGAATGTTTTCCCAAATTTGGTCTGACGTGCGAAAACTCGGCCATTGCAACCCTATCTTGCTCCAGGGAATGGCGGTTTCACGTAATACGATTCCAATTGAAATGATTACCGGGATTCCCACCATGGGATAGCGGTATAAAGGGGGAATCAAGCCAACAGGCATCGCCATGCTGATCACCCTCAATAAGGGGATGACAGCTAAAAGCAACAACTTTTTCCGGTCCGGGTCATCGCGAGCCAGTAAATAATGATGAAGCATGATCAATACCAGCAACCCATGATAAAAGGTTCCCGTTTTTGGTTCTAGCCAGACTGTTTGCAGTTCAACTGCGGCAATGGCAACGACGTATGCCAATATGCGGTCAGGTGTGACGCGCACCAACCCGCTCAGTTCACTGAAGAATGGTCCCACTTTAATAATGTTTTTGCTTAGTGCTTTTTGCATTTTTGTATCTTCAGGATTAGTAAACGAGATCAATAACCCGTGCCACCATCCAGGTGACAAAAACGAGGGTCAACGGCACGCCGATAGCAGAAAGAACCCGTACTCCAGGTCTCACGTAGTGCTGCTTGAAGGCTCGAATAATTTCAATTTCAACCAACACCGCAATCAAAAACCCAATCGCAATCACGCCAGGAAGACTTGAACTGGTTGACAGTTGGGTGGTGAATTCGGAAACGATGGTTGACATGCTTAGCTCTGTTCTGTTTTGGCTGCGGCACGTGGTTTCCTGGGTCTAGCAGGAATTTTCGTGACGACGATTGCAGGCTGCGGACCAGTGGGTTGGCGTGGCATAAGGTCAATCAGGGTGCTGGCTATAGTAATGGTTGCAAGAATGATTAGGCCAGTTTGCCAGGACCAATTCCCTGAATACAAAAGGGCAATTCCGATGGCAGAATCCAAAGCCAGACTAAAGGCGATGGCAAGCGTCCAACTGGATACCGGCAAGCGTAATCCAAAAACCCGAACCAATGCCATACCTGGGCATACCACCATGAACCAGAGCGTGATAACTGAGCGCAATGGTGATTGCCAGTTCAGGAAAGCAGCCAGACATACTGCCAGGGTGGATAAGAGCAAAACCAAAGGCCAGATCCAACGCCGCAGGTTCATTTTCCCGCCTCCACATTGGTGTACTCTAATATCTTCGCATCCTCATTCGCATAGATGACTTTGACGGTGGGATCCAACAGCAGCTGATTTTCCAATTGGCTCATATTAATGGTGCCAGCCCCATAATACATTTCCATATAGGCTTCCTGTGCCCGGGTGAACAGGAGGTAAGTATGGTCGTATTTTGGATTCTTCATAGTGGTGAGCAGGGCAACCAGGTCACCTTTCACTACATCCTTCTCAAGACGAGCGTACTTGTAGTTTTCATAATTACTATATTTGTAGGGCAGGTTGGTGGTTATCGAGGCAATCAGCGATCCGGGTTCAGCATGTTGGTAAGTAAATTCGACCGCCAGTAATTCTGCCGGGGTAAAGTATTCCATCCTTTCATTGCCATAACGCCCAAACCAAAATACGCCTATCAATAACGCACTTACTAATCCAATTACAACGGTATACCGCCAGGATGGCGGATCTTTGACCATCGGGAAGATAATCGCTGCAGCCAGATAGGCAGCGAATGGCAGTGAGAACATAAAAATACGCATCAACATTTCACCGCCGTAGGTCTGCATGATCAACAGCGGGAAGGGAGCCGCAATCAACAAAGCTGCGCTGGTTTCAGAGGAACCCCGCAGCCACTGGCGTACAAAACCAATCAAGGCTGCCAGCCAGACACCCAGCGTCAGCACCAGCCGAATTTGGGTCACCAGCATGTGACCGGGACTGCCGTTCATACGGTCCACCAGATTGGCATCCAGCGCATTTTCCAGTTGACCAAAAGCTTCCAACATGCCAGCCAGACGTCCAGCCATGAAGGCGCTAGCCATATAGGCGATCCACATGCCGCTGAGGACCAGCATGATCGCGGGTAAAATTTTCGGCGCGATGCGTTGAAACATCAGCAGCAAAACAACCGATATCAGAACGGCAAATTGTGTTAATTGGTGGCTGGTGATGCTGACGAAATAGATCAGCACAATCATGAGCAGGAAAAAGGATTTTTGCAGCGGCGAGATGTCATCTGGATTGGCAGTTTCGCCGTGGAAAATACTCGTGATGAGCACTCGGATTTTTGGCAGTTTCCGCACCAGCTTCGATTCGGCGATTTTCGGAAGAATGATCTCGCTTTTTCGGAACCATTTGACCAGAATCGCGATAATGACCAGGAAATAGAAAAAATTCATTGCCTGTGGTGAGAAATAATCCTGCCCGACCCAATTGGTCAAATAGAAAATCAAAATACCGAACCATACTAAGCGCCGCGATTTGGTAAAAGGGGTGTAAATCATCCACAGCGGACCCAAATAAATCAACTGAAAGAAAACCGGTGCCCATTGTAAAAACGGGACGGAACTTTCCAAGCCGGCGATCTGGGTTATCAGAGCGCCCATGATGAAGAAACCGGGCCAGTTGAAATAGGCGTCGATCCGCGGATTAACCGCTTCGTTGCGCATGATGTAATCAATTACTCCCGCGTGACGCCAGGATGGGCTGAATCGCGGGATCGTCTCAATTATGGCAGTTATCCCGTACAACATGAACACCAACACGGCTATGTGAATAAAAATCATCACAGTATTGAGTTTCGGTGCCGTCAACAACAGGCTGAAACTGATGGTCATGAGTGCTAATGCAACAAACGCTCCCGGTGGTAAGACGGAGATAAGCCCCAGGTCGTTCATACGATCGACCTCGATCAGCGGCAAAGTCAAAAACCAAATGAGGATGCCCGAAATCAGCAAGAGGACGGGTAAATATTTGGCTGGATGTTTACTCCTTACCCTCTCCCGCAAATTGGTCAGCGTACGTGAGATGATGCTTAACCTCGGAAATGGCTTTAAGCGCAGAGAGTCGGATGCCTCTTGCGCCCAAAGATCTGGTTGAACGGTTTTGTTCGTATCACGCGCCACTAGATCACCGGTAGGGTAGTCAGACGTATCGGTTCAATGGTTTAAGTGTAACATGCAGGTCAACGTGAAACCTGCACCTTAAAAGAGTGAATCGAGAAATAAACCTGGAATTCATGCCGTCACTTAATGATCAAAGGTAAAAATGTAGTAAACATTGGCGGCCCTGGTAGACCTGGCAGATCTATGTAATTGTGTAAGTACAACTGCCTACTATCGTCGCTGGCAATGACCAGCAAATTAGTCGTGCCATTCAACGGTTGTTTGGTTGAAGAAGCATTATTAATATGATACGGATTGGTTGGATCCGGATCTATATATTCGATGAAAGGTGTTCCCGGCCCATCTGGAAATTGCATGCCGGGATCATCCAGGTTAACTTTTTTGTAATAAATCGCTCCCGAAGTCTGACCAGGATACTGGAGGGTCATAAAGACGTAAATATTGCGGTTTTCCGTATCGATTAGGACGATTGGACGCGTGTGATTGTCTGCGATGGTGGCAACCGTCCTGCGCTTCCAGGAACCCTGGTTGTCCAACATCAAGAGCAATATCTCCGGTTCGGTAGATGTCGGTAGGTTGACATCATTCAGAGAGGTTTTTACAACAGCAAAGACCTGTCCAGCGGAATCGGCCTGAAGACTTTTAATATTCAGGTGGTCATCAGCATATTTTGGGCCAGACAACGGAGTGGCAGATGTCCACATATTGTCAGCAGCTCCATCCACATGGGTAGCAAAATAAACTGAAGTGGTGTTTTGATTGCTATTGGTTTGATTACTCCACATTACCCCGATTTTCCCTGAGTATGCTACCAAAGTTGATATATCATCCGCAGTTAGGTTGGCTGCGCTTGCAAACGGAAGAACAAAGATATTGGCTGGTAACCAGTTAGTCGGAGTCCCCTGAGAATGTGCGACATATACGCTTGGAAGACCACTCGGACCGAACGTGGTAAAAGTTGCCCATAATTTTCCGGTAGTATCCTGGTCAATAACGACTGTTTCAACCGATCCATTCCAAATTACAGCAATAGGGCCTGGAATGTACAGATTGCTACCAGTATCGTAGGAAAATGAATTGATGTAGATATTTTTGTCGGCTTGGTCGGGGATCCCGGGAGGGTCAGGAGGCATCGCTGCTCCAGCGATGAATAAATCATCGCCTACAGATAATGCATCATGTGTAGAGAACGGTCTCGGGTCCACTGGGATATTGGTTGTCGCCCATATTTGTGTTACCCAATCGAATTTAAATATTTCATAACGATCTTCTAAACGGTTGTATAAAACACCCCACCAAAGATCATCATGGTACCAAAGTTTGCTTTGAGGTTTTTCACTTGTGACTGCCCGGGCGAGACCGTAGGTAAAATCCTTATACCCTACATCCCCCATAGCAGCGGCGATGCGATTACCTGGATAGACCATAGTAAATAAGCTGACGATCAAAATGAATAATTGCAATAAGTGCTTTTTCATACCATAAATCTTTCGATGCTATGTGTTTCCTCATGACCTGATTTCCGTAATCCGGATTTTGCAACCCATAAAAGTCATTAAACCAGATACGGACAATATGGCACATCGTAACAATGCTAATCAGACTTATTCGTCCGCTTTACCGGTCGAATTCGATGTGCGAACCATTATAGATATTCGTATCCCAGCCCAAATCGCAGCAGCGGATTGTGTGACGAGCCAGGCAATTGCCATACCCGTCAGACCATAATTAACTCCGGCATACGTTGCAGCGATCACGCCTAAAATACCAGCAATCACCCCGGTAATGGTGGCTTCTGTCAGCCGTTGTGTTCCGCGGCAAACGGAGTAATACATTTGAATTATCGTAATCGGCAGGATGGCGACAGCCAAAATCCGCAGCGGGGTAGTACCGGCAACGGCATAACCCTTACCGAGCAGCAGTAGGAAATATGGAGCTAAAGCGATCACGACAGCTGCAGCCGCAGACCCGCCAATGAGCGAGTTCCGCAGGCTGACCCGTAACGGACGTCTGAAATTTTCCGGATGGTGTGATATTTCGGCGAAAAGGGTTTGCCCGATGGAAATCGGCACGATAAAGATCACCCAGGCCATCATCCAGACTGCATACCAACGCGCGTTGTCAACCGGGGAGAGTAATTCGGTAATGATGATTGGCAAAATCCAGTTAGGCGCACGTTCTGCCAGGGTGAGAAGGTAGTTAGGCAGCCCGATTGCAATGAGCTGTTTTCCAGTGCCGGTGTTGACAGAGGCCCTGTACCGGTATTCTGGTATCGATTTTTTCAACTGGATGGCGCCGAAAATACAAGCCAGTAACCCGGAAGCCGCCCAGGCGGATACGATTGCAATAGATGAGGTAGTACCTGCGAGTAATGGCAAGGCTGCTACACCCGCAATGGTGATCACGCCATGTAGAATGTTCCGTATTAAAACCTGGTCGCCTCGCTTAATGGCAATGGAGACATGGTCCATGAGCACGAGTACTGCGCCAAAAAAGTTAATGGCAATGAAAAGCAGCGCATAGAGGGGAATGGCGCCAACGACATTCAGTTCACTGAAGTAAGTCCTGGCAAATACCAGAAAAATTGCAGCAGTTCCAAGCGAAGCCAGCGCTACCAGGTTCAGCGCGGTATTTATCATTTTTGAAGGCGAGTCCAGGTGGAGTGGGTAGATTTTGATCACCGCAGCGCCGATCCCGAACAAAGCCAGTTGAACGCATAACATCATGGCGGAAACGACACCCGATGCGATGCCAACTTCACGAGCTTCAAATAATCGGGCTGTGATCAGCCAGGCCAGGTACCCCAGCCCGGATTGGGCGATCCGCCCGAGGATTAATGTCCCCGCATTGTACAGTCTGGAAAGTCCCTGCTGCCTTTCGGGGCTTAAGTTGTCCCAAACCTGAAATAAACCCCGGATACGCCGGGGTTCTTTGGGTTTGAACTCTTGGGAGGCGGTTGAATCATTCAAAGTTATCATACCTGAGTATTGATCATTAGCGAACCTGTGATTGCATCCATACTTCAGGTTTGGCTACTCGTTCGAATAAACCACTGAAGATGGATGAATAGTTATAAATGAAATAGACGATGTAATAGCGTATCCATTTCGGTTGGAGCCGGACCAGACTGATCAGCGTACCGCGAAGGGCACCGGCGACTGGGATCCCCAGGAGGGGTAATGCCTGTAATCCGTATTTGACCACCATGCGCCCCAAGCCTTTACCATCCTGCTGCCATTGATCCTTGGCGAACTCGTAGGTGTCATCAAACCAGTGCTGCACGATGGTGCTGTGTGAAACACCCATTTTGTAACCGGCATTTTTCAGGCGCCAGCGGATTTCTATATCCTCGCCGGATCGAAAGCGCTCATCCAGCGGGTTATCCAGCAGTACCTGTTTTTTGAACAGGGAGGCCATTAGGCCAGGCCAGCGGCGGCTGCGCCCGTTGTTGTGGTGGTTGGCCAAAGCCTGCCCCCAGAATCCCGGGCCGGAATGGCTGATTAGACCGGCTTGCAGAGCGTCATATTGGCCTTCAATAAATTCCTGTAAAAGTTTTTCCAGGGCGCCGTCGGGTAGGTTGATATCCACATCAAAAAGCCCAACGGTAAGGTTGTTAGCCGCGCGTACTCCCATCATGCGCGCGGCTGGCACCCCTAAGCCCCCGTCAGAGATGATGACGACAGGGAATCTCTGTGCAATTTCGCGAGTTTTGTCGGTCGAGAGGCCGTCGACTACGATGACCTCGGCCGGGTTAGCTTTGAAAATTGAAGTCAGGCAGGCTTCAATCAGATGTTCAGCATTGCGGGCAGGTACGATAACACTAATCGGCAGCATAGTTACCTCTATTCAATCCCCGCTGCTCGGACCACATATTTAATTCTGTCAACGATGGCATCGGATGCCTTGTCAGGATCGAAGGAACGCGGGACACGCAAATAGAAGGCAGGTTTTCCGCCCAAAGCGTGAAGCAGTATTTCTTCTTTCTCCCTGAAAGATTGTTCCAAAGAAATCAAGCCGGAAGCACCCAGGGTAGTCATCACCAAACGCGAAGGTTTCGGCAATTCGGAGAAGAAATTTCCGATCAGCTTGGTGGTCATCCAGCGTGCATCTTTTTCGTAGAATTGCGGCTCAAGAGAATCGCCTTCAAAGCGTTCAACGAACAAAGAGGCTGCCAAAGGAGCTCCACGGGAAATGACAGAATCAGGGAAAGCCTGCTCTGGTTGAACCATCATATGTTCAGGCGACCACTTACGGGTCAACGCTGCCAATTTTGGATAACGAGTAATCCATGGATGTATACGCGTGGTAAGACTGTGCAAGGATTTGGATAGTGCATTCGGCACCAATGGCTTATGCACTTTTGTAAACAGATGCGGGTAGAGCGTACGGTGGTAGGGTTTGATGAACATGGGTTTTGCGAACCCAAGAAGGTTTGAGCCGAGTGAAAGGAAAGTCCAATCATCACCCATAAATGAATAGCCAGGGATCTTGATTAGTTTCGACATGGTGCTGGTTTTCCCGGAGCCACCCCAGGCCGGCATTAAAATCCCTTTGCCTTTATAGTCCACAGTCATGGCATGCAGCATGGCAGCACCATGTTGCACCATCATACGGTCAATTAGCGGCAGCGCCATGTTGAGCAGTTCGCCTTTTCCATGCAGGCGAATACCGGTTTCATCGATGAAAATCTGTACATTCGGCTTTTCGATATATAGACCGTGATCGTTGTAATAAAAGTCCGATTCACCGTGGGCTTCGCCGATGGCAGCTTCAATCAACGGTTCGAAGGTTTCCGAAATTGTCAGGTCAAAATGACTGACGCCTTTGGCGCGAAATGGACGAAACAAATCCTGAAACATGGTTGAGATGGGGGAAGAAGCCTCAACGCGGAAAGCGCTGATACCATGCAAGTCAAATTCGAGCCAGTTCATGTTGGGTCCATTATGATGACCGTTCGATTTTAAGGCCGGGTCGACATCCAGGATGTCTGTTTTGTCAGCAGTGAGGGTCATACGTGCAAATACTCCAAAAAAATTATGATACCTGGTCCACCGATAAATTGGGGGTGGCGATTTGTTTATTCTTGTTCTGCAGCAACATCAAACGTCCGATAATGTAACCAATGGTCGTTATGCCAAGACCGCTAAGTATCGCGGCAGTGCGGCCTAAACCTGAGAACTGGAAGTGCAAGAAAGCATCACCCAGACCGCGGAAGAAGCCTTTTGGCAGCGTGCTGAAGGTATAGGTTCGTTCGTTGGAAAGACCATTCTGGGCACCGACCAATTGCGATACAAGCGCTTTGGAGAGGCCTTCAGCGTAACAGCGTTCTGTAAAATACTTATATTTGGTGCGGACTGCCGGTACCCGATGCAGGACACTGGCACGCGGCTCATAAAGGAAATAACCTTCAGGCTCAACCTGGCGGGTGCGGATACAGAGTTCGGTTTCTTCACAACCGGCCGGAAAAGTGCCGACTCGGCCAATATCGCTGCGAAAGCCGCCAGCTTTTTGGAAAGTTTCACTGCGGAAGGCCATGTTGCAACCGATCAAATTGCGAACCGGGCTGGTAACTTCCGGCATACCGCGATAGGTGCAGCCGACTACCCAGTTGAATTCTTCTGGGAACCAGGCTGGTTGACCGGTGAGCCACCATGGCAAAATCGCACCACCGACGCCAAGCACACTTGGACTGGAAAATCCCTGCTCCAGCAAAGCCAGCCAATTCGGGTCAGCGACCGCATCTTCATCCATGAAAGCAATGAAATCGCCATGTGCCACGGCTATCCCGCTGTTGCGGGCGCCAGAAAGGCCGCGTTTTTCGGTGTTTTCAACCACACTTAGTTGAGGGAATTGAGCTTTTGCACGTTCGAACAACGCCGGGTTATGGTCGATAGCGAGGATGATCTCATCAACAGGACGAGTTTGAGCGCGCAAAGATGCGACCGCGCTCAGCAGGTCATCCCAACGTTTTTCAGTGTAGGCACAAATGATTACTGAAAACTGGTTCATTATTATGCTTTATCCTTCTGTCCCAAAACGGGTTACGCCGGGATGGAAAGGCTCTCCAGCATTTTAACATCATCCATGGTAAACGAGTTTTCCAGTGGACGAACCAGCGTCAGGATGCCAAAGCGGCTGTCAGTCAATGCCACCGGAACCGCAACAGCGGAGCGCGGCATATCCTGTTCCCAGGTACGCGGCAGCCAGCGGGGATCTTCGTTGGTGTTGGCAATCAGAGCTAATCTTCGGTTGCGTAGAACCCAACCCGCTACACCTTGTTCCAGAACCTCAGTCATGCTTGATTCCGACGATTTTACGGTCTTATCGCCGTAGACAACACAGGAGTCAGCTACCTGACCTTTATCGTTCAGGATTAGCAGACTGCCGCTTACAGCGTTCATCGCCTGGAGGGAGAGGTGCATAACCTGAGCCATCAGATCGTTCAGACTATATCCTGCCGACAAGATCATCCCAATCGTCCGCAGCAACTGCATATTAATTTCAGGCGCAGTGATGGGTAATTCATGTGGTGAGGGGGCGTACTCCAGTACTGGTTTCAAACCGCGGAAACCCAAGTATCGGTTGGCTTCCGCTGTCCGATGCTTCTTTAACCGTTCACGGACAATGGTTTTTAATACACGCCAGCCATCTGGAATAGTTTGAAGCTTACCAACACCAAAAAAGCGGTATCCTTCAAAGCTGGGTACTTCGGAGACATGCAATTGCTCACGAGCAGCTCGCAAGTAAAGGGCAGTATCGATTTCGAAGCCTGGAGTATCGGAGACATCCACAACCTCCAGACAATGGCGCCAGAAGGCGTGGTACCCATAGCATAAATCCGTCCAATGGGTGCCAAACAGAATGTTGCAGCTGACGGTGAAAAATCCGTTCCCTAATTGACGGATGAAGGGCATGTCGGTGGTGCCAGCGCCATGCGCAAACCGGCTGCCTTTGACCATATCCGCACCCATCATTAGAGCCTGAACGAATCGTGGAATTTCGCGCGGATCATTGGAGCCATCAGCGTCGACCACGATCAAAATTTCACCGGTGGCAGCATGGTATCCGGCATTCATGGCTGCGCCTTTCCCCTTTTTCGTTTCCAGGACGATAATAATCGAGGGCAGAAGCGTTTGCGCGACTTCGACGGTATTATCTGTGGAACGGCCATCAACCAGGATAACTTCATCGATCCACGCCATAGGCAGATAAGGCAGCACCAACGGAAGATTTTTGGCTTCATTCAATGTCGGAATGATGACAGAAACCCTCGGACGATGGCGGTATAAACTGTAGCCGCTACTGTTCGTACCCTGATCGCCGATAAGCGATGAGACATTTGTAAGATTGGCACCTTGTTTCAACTGGTTTCGAAGTTTTATGATCTGGTCCATTTCAAATTCTCCTTCAACTTGCCTCATTCATTAACGATAAGAATAATTCCTACGCCTTACTACATGTATTACCCCCTGGGATGCGTTTACTCCAGGGCCAGGCATTCGCCAGCAGTTTTAAGGTTGATTCGTTGCAACCTGGGAAATAGGGGTGGCTTCTTCCGTTAAAGTCTCAATAAATCGAGACATGAAGTCTTCCATCTGGTCGAGTGTTAGGAAATAACAACCTTGGCGGCTTTGAATATGCGTGATATGACCACGCCAATGACTGCGGTCATCATCTTTCCATAACCGAATCACAAACGAACTTAACTCTTGCTTGTATAAGAACTCCATTGATTCCTCTACATTCCTTCGTATCGATGTAAGGATAAGCAT
>DATMXL010000272.1:0-9520 GCA_035561555.1 Bellilinea sp. | reverse complement strand
TGCCGCGTCAGCATCCAGGCGCGAGGCGCGGAGAGCAGCGCCAGCAGCGCCCATATTGTGACCGCCCGGGTGAATACCGAAAATCCAAGTACGAGGTAAGCCAGCAGCAATAAGGTGTTGTACTCGCGCAGCGAGCCGCGTTCACCCAGCCGTACAGCCTGGGTGCGTTTACCCGAGACGCGGTCCGATTCCAGGTCGCGCAGGTTGTTGACCACCAGGATGGCGCTGATTAACAGGCCAATGGAAATGGCGGCGTACAATACCGCGGCGCTGACCGTGAGGGTCTGAACGTAATAGGTGCCGCAGGTGGCAACCAACCCGAAGAAGATGAAAACAAACACTTCACCCAGGCCGTTGTAGCCTAACGGATAAGGACCGCCAGTGTAGGCTAATGCCGCCATGATGGATAACAGTCCCATCACTGCCACTGGTGTGCCGGCGACCGTGATCAGGTAAACGCCGATCAGCGTTGCCAGGCCAAACACCGCCACGATGCCGACGATCACCTGGCGCGGGGTGAGCAGCCCGGATTGGGTGACGCGCAGCGGTCCCAGTCTGGCGCCGGCGTCTGCGCCATGTTTGTAATCAAAATAGTCATTGGCAATGTTGGCGCCAATTTGCAACAGCAGCGCACCCGCTAACGCTGCCAGTGCCGGTCCGAATTGGAAACTGCCGTCGACAAAAGCCGCGGCTGAACCAAGGATGGCTGGTGCCGCCGCCGCGGGCAAGGTTTTCGGTCGCGAGGCGATCAGCCAGGACTTCCAAAAACCGGGATGTTCAGCGGGGAGTTGTTCTAGTGTCATGATGGAAATACCCTGCGCGAATTATACGCAGTTCGAGAGATTTTTAGAAGTAGCAGCGACCCTGTAGCCGCGACAAATTCCTCGCCCTTGGAATAATAACTGGGGTAAAATTGCGTAACAATTATGAAACCTTCAATCATGCGCATTTCAACCGCGCTAAAATTATCGCTTCTTTCGCTCATCGTCGCTACGGTTCTTCTGCTTCCCAACGCCTATCCTGCCCAGGCGCAGAGTTCAAGCTCTTACGCCGGACAGCCCTTATGCCTGCCAGACGCCTATCTTTTCGACCCGCTTGACTGTCTGGTGCAAGGCCCGGCCGCCCAGCTGACCGAAATGGCGAAAATGGGGTTGAGCGTGCCGCTGCGCCCGATGCCGGCTGTCAAACCGGATCCGGCATTGAATATCAGCCCGGTATCCATCGCCCGCATCAACCTGGAAACCACCGAAGCCGCTCCTCTCTACGCCACTTTCGATGATGCAACCCAACAGGTTAATTCTGTCCGCTCCATCGACCCTGGCGCGCTGCGCTACGTCTCCTTCATCAACATCGACTATTACAACAACAAGCCCTATGTGCAGTTGCGCAGCGGGGAATGGATGCGCGCTTCACCGGTAGCCTTCTCAGACTTTCAAGGGTTAGCCTTCAGCCGCACCCCGCGCAATTCCTTCGGCTGGATTGTGGATACGGCGGAAGTACGCGCCGGACCCACCTATTCGGCTGCGCTATTGGGGACTGTCCTTTACCGCGAAGACGTGGTGCAAATCTATAATGTTCAGCCGGCTGACAAGACCGACTGGTATATGATCGGTCCCGGACAGTGGGTCGAGCGGCGTTACATCCGCCAGGTGCGCATCAACACCACAGCGCCTGAAGGTGTCACCAATGGACGCTGGATCGAGGTCAACCTGTACGACCAGACGGTATCCGTCTACCAGGACCACCAGCTGGTTTTCGCTACCATGGTGGCGACCGGCGGTGATCCCTTCTTTACCCAACCTGGTCTGTTCCAGATCTATTCAAAAAAACCCACCGAGACCATGTCCGGCTCCTTCGAAGCCGACCGCTCGGATTATTATTACCTGCAGGACGTGCCCTGGACCATGTACTTTGACCAGGCGCGCGCGCTGCACGGCGCCTACTGGCGCGCCTGGTTTGGCTACGAAGGCACGCACGGCTGTGTCAATTTCTCACTGGGAGACTCGAACTGGTTGTTCCAATGGGCCCAGGAAGGCGATTGGGTGTACGTCTGGGATCCTTCCGGTCAGACCCCCACTGATCCCAGCTACTACGGCGCCGGCGGCGCATAGAATAATCATTCGTAGGGGGGACCCACTCCATCCGCTTCGCTACGGGGTCCAAAATTCGGATGTCCGACCGCAGTTGCCGCAACCTGTAGCGCAAATTATAAATTTGCGTAAGCGAAATGACCCCGCAGGGGGGGCGCGGAGATCGCGATTTCGCTCTACATTTAAGCCGGCTGATTGTGTCGTTTTGCGCGGCGGTATATCAACCAGATCACCCAGGCGGTGATTAAAACCAGCAGGCAGGCGATAAATACCGGCACCACAATCGCCAAAATCGACACTACTGTCGAGAGCAGATCTTCCGCCATGCTGACCGGCACATTGCCGGCGCCGCCCGTTGTAACCGTCACTGCTGGACGTACCGCCAGGGTTTTGACGGCGTTCACTCCGCCTGCCACCAGCAAGCCCAGTCCGAGCGACAACACCGGGTGCACATCCGTCACCAGATTGGCACTGGCTGCGAAGACGATCGCCCCGGCTGCCGGGCGCACAAACGACTGAATTAAGTCATTGACATGATTGACCGCCGGGAATTTATCGGCAAAAAACTCGACGGTGGATAACACCACCAATATCCCGATCGTCCACCAGGAGGTCAGCGCATCCCACGGCGCCTGCAGCTTGAGCAGATCGGTAAAGCGTGCCAATAACGCCACCACCAGCAGCGGGATGTAGGCATTCAGACCGGCACTGGCTGAAAGCCCAAAAGCAGATAAAACCCCAAATAACTCCAACATATTTTCCTCCAGGGTCTCGTACCCTATATTTGAAACCCCGCCCAGGTGCCGGTGAAACGGTAACGCAGCAGGTCGATCAGCCCGATTTGCAGCAAGGCGGTGGTCAAACCTGCCAGCAGCGGAAACCAGGCGTGTTTAAGACGGGTGAAACTATTCTCCCTGCGGAAAATAATAACCCAAAACAGAGCATAACACATCCCCAGGATGACCGGGACGGTTAGCGCACTTAAAACCGCCAGCAGAAACAGCAGCGCGGGAATGTCGGTATAGATTAACAAAGCGCTGAGGACTGCCAATCCCAGCACCGCCAGCGCCTTGGACCAGCTGTCAATGGCGGAACGGTCGTCGCTGACCGTCCATAGCGTCTGGTGGAATACCGGCAGCAGATACAGTGGCACCAGCATCCCCAATCCGGCGCCGGTCATCAAGCGTAGAAAATTACTCGGCGGGTATAGCTCACTGGCGCCCGGGAACAGGCTCAGCGTCGAATTGATCCCATCCAGCGCGAAAATAACTGCCAGGACAGCCAGCGGCAGTGCAATTTTCAAAGGTGGGAATTCTGTGCGGCGGCCAGAAGGCAGCTGAAACAGCAGCCCGGTCAGCATACCGAGGTACATGCCGGTGCAGCGCGCACACAATGGCATTTGCCTGCCGGCAATGCTAAACGAACGCTCGGCAATGCGGTGACAGACGGAGTAACCAATCGCATCGGCTTTCCCGAGGACCCCCTCCGGCGTCAGGATCAGCCAGACTCCAAGCAATGCGACAGCTGCCAGAATCAACACCCCCCTGGCGATTTGTCCAATTTTTGCCTTATCGATCATGGTGGGGTAAATTATACCCTCGCGCTGCCTCAACCAACAATTAATGGAACCTCAAGTACATTCAAAACGTCATACCTGCATGTATATACGGATCATTCAGCCGGTGGTTGCCAAAACAATGACTTGGAAGTATCATCCAGAGGTTATCGCGCTTACCTTCAGGGAGTGAATATGAAACAATCTCGTTTGGTCATCTTGATCGTCCTATTAAGCATCCTATTAACCGCTTGCGGCGTCACCCCGACACCCACCACGGTGCCTACCGCGACAGAGGGTTTGCCCACCGCGACCGCCTTCCTGCCGGAAGACACCGCCACGCCCCAGCCGACGGCAACTTCCGCGCCGACTGCCACTGCCACGCCGCTCTATCCACTGGAAGGGATAGGACCCGACAATTTCCCCGAGGACGTTAATCCGTTGACCGGGTTGAAAGTGGCCGATCCCTCACTGCTCGACCGCCGCCCGATTATGATCAAGGTGCAGAACCTGCCGCGCTCCGGCCGGCCGCAATTTGGCCTGTCAAAGGCGGATATGGTTTTCGAATATTATAGCGAGCAAGGCACCACCCGTTTTGCCGCGCTGTTTTATGGCCAGGATGCCGAGAAAGTCCGCCCCATCCGCTCCGGCCGCTTGATCGACATCAACCTGATGCGCGCTTACAAACCGGTCCTGGTCTTTGGCAGCGCCAGCTACCAGGTGTACGACCGCCTCATCGACGAATTTGGCAACCACCTCATTCTGGAAGCCGCCGGCACCTGCCCGGCCATCTGCCGCGAAAACACGAATAGCAACAGCTACCTGGTCAGCAACACCAGCGCGCTGGCTGCTTTGCTCGAAAAACGTAAAGTGGACAATTCACGCCAAAACCTTGATGGCATGCTGTTCAAACTGGAAGCTCCGACCGCTGCCCAGCCGGGTGAACAGGTTTATGTGCGCTTCTCGGCTGCCATTTACAACCGCTGGGATTATGATCCCGCCAGCGGCAAGTACCTGCGCTTTTCGGATGCAGCCAACGATGTCGGCGGCAACAATCCCACCTACGAGCAGTTGACCGATGCTGCTACCAGCCAGCCGATCGCCTTTGAGAATGTGCTGGTGATGTTCGCCCGCCATACTGACATCGACCCGCGCCCCGAAGTGGAGCTGCTGGAAGTCAATATGCAGGGAACCGGAGACGCCTACCTGGCGCGCGATGGCAAGGTAGTGCCCGTCAAGTGGCAGCGTCTGGCTGAGTCAGATGTGATCACCCTGGTGGACGAAGCTGGTGAACTGGTACCTTTCAAACCCGGCCAAACCTGGGTGGAAGTTCTGACAGCCAATGCCACCTTCGAGCAGGACGGCGGCGCTTTCAAGTTCACCCTGTTCAAGGATTGGGATTAGGAAATCACCTTACCCAGGCAAATTGTCCGCGGCAGATTTAAGGTTGTGGTCACTTGACATTGCCGCTAAACTATGCAATACTTTTCCTACGTTGATCGTAAGGTCGACGTTCACTTTTCCGCCATTCTAACGATGAGGAGGTGGTGTCAGAATGACAGATTGTAGTAAGCGTCTGGCTGCGGCATCCCTCCTCGGTATCCGATAAGGTTGCCGCAGCCCAAATATACAGGAGCCGCCCTCACGGGCGGCTCTCTGGTTTAACCACCGGTGCGTCGCACCTGCTTTTGGTGCGTTGCACCTGGTTTTCTCGGCGTGTAATGTCCCGTAGGGGCACGGGGATTTCGAAGATCCGGCAAGTTTTCTCTTTCATCCCCGTGCCCGAGATCGAAATCCCATCTACATTTGAAAACCGACACGGGAAATTCGACAATCCAACAGGGTTTACTTTTCATTCTCATACCCGAAGCTAAATTTGAAAACGGGCACGGGGTGTGTTGTATGTTTACAAAATTTTTCAAATCCCCGTGCCCCTACGGATTAATTTATTATTGTAGGGGATGGGTTCCACATCATCCCGGTCATTTGCGGGACGGTTTGACAGTCGTGCCACATGACACGTGACACGCTAACTCAACTTCCCGCAGGCCTCCACCGCCAGCCAGAACAGCAACTCGCGGTCGGAGGTGCGCTCATACCAGGCGCGCTTGTCCCAGCCTTCTGGCACCACCAGATCACCGCCATAGACCAGCTGACCCAGCGTCACACCGCGGAATTGCGCCACGGCAAACAGCGCCGCCGCCTCCATTTCAACAATCGAGCAGCCCTCCGCCACCCGCAAGTCGCGGCGGTGCGCGGTCTCGCGGTAGATGGCATCCGTCGTCCAGGCTTTGCCGGTTCGGTATTCCAGCCCGCGTTCCTTCAGCACCGTTTCCAACACCGCCACCGCCTGTGGGTTAGCAGTCACCTCTCGCGAGGACGGCAGGTAGTGATAGGAGGTGCCTTCATCGCGCACCGCACTGGTGATCACCAGCGGGTGCCCGGCAGCGATGGCTTTGTCCAGCACGCCGCAGCCGCCGCATGCGATGAAGCGTTTAATCCCCATGGCAATTATTTCTTCCAAAAACCCGGCTGCCAGCGGTGCGCCGACGCCTGGGTGCACCACCAGGAAGCGCTGGTCCTGGTGTTCCAGCAGGTACAACGGGTTGGGTCCGATTTCCGATTTTATCTGTCCGATCGGCCGCAAGATCTTTTTCTGGGTCAGCTGCTCGAGGACTTCCTGGAAAAAACACAGGACACAGCGGTCAGGAGGCGATTCGAGTGTTGGAGCCCGCGGCTCGAGGATGGCATGTAGTTCAGGGTCAAACTCAAGGATGGGACTGTCGGCTTTCACTTTTTATACCTGTTTTCCGGAAGATTTTCGAGTTCGCGCAAGGCATCGTTAGCGACCCAACGAGCTGCCTTGGAATCGATTAACAGAATTTCCCTGGCAGTTGCCACTGCCGCCTGGCTTAAAGCCGGGTTGCGCTTGCCAATCTGCCGCAGCGCCCAGTTGACCGCCTTTTTGACAAAATTACGTTGATCAGCCGCCTCGAGTTGGATGACCGGCAGCAGGTCAAGAAATTTTTGGTCTGGAGCCGATTTATCATGCCAGGCCAGGCTAGCCATCAGCGCAAAGCCGGCGCGCTTGACGAATTCCTCTTCGCGTCCGGCATATTCAACGGCTTTTTCGAACGCCCAAGGGGTGCGGTCGAACAAATTCATACAGACCTGGTCGCACACATCCCACGAGTCAAAATCCAGCACCCAGGCGTCCATCTGCTGCTGGGTGACTCTGGCTGGCTCGCCCACCAACGCCGCCAGGATGCGCGCTTCGTGAATCCCGCTGGCCCACAGTTCCAGTGACAATTGCTGATCGCGCCAGCCCTTCGCCAATTCGCGCAATCGCGGCATGGAGACGCCCAGGGTGTTGGCAGCGTTGATGCCAAAACGAGCCATGCCTGCCACATTCGCCGGGTCGCCCATTTGGCGCAGGCGCTCTATCAGCTGCGCAGCGGTGAGCGGTTCTGGTTTCATGAATTCTCCTCAACAGATCTGGCTAGCCAGTAGCTTCACTCACCCATTCGATATCGGATACAGCGGCAAATCGCCGCCGCATGACCTCGAGCGCCTGCGGATTTTTATCGATCAGCACAAAGTGCCGTCCGTTCTCCAGACAGGCTGCCCCGGTGGTACCGCTGCCGGCGAAGAAATCCAGCACCGTTCCGCCCGGAGTTGAGGAAGCGCGAATAATGCGGCGTAAAATACCAAGCGGTTTCTGGGTCGGGTAGCCAGTTTTTTCTTTACTGTTGGTGGGCACGATGGTGTGCCACCAGGTGTCGGTCGGCAGTTTGCCGCGCGCGGCTTTTTCAGGTCCAACCAGTCCAGGCGCCATGTAAGGAATCCGGTCGATATCATCCACGTTGTAAATATAATTTTGCGGGTCTTTGGCATACCACAGAATATTGTCGTGCTTGGGTGGCCATTTTTTCCGTGAGCGCGCGCCGTAATCATAGGCCCAGATGATTTCGTTGAGGAACGACTCACGTCCAAAAATCCCATCCAGCAGCAACTTGCAGTAATGCACCTCGCGGTAGTCAATGTGAAAATACAGGCTGCCATTTGGCGTCAGCAATCGCCGCGCTTCCACCAGCCGTGGTTCCAGGAATGCCAGGTAATCGTCAAACAGGTCGTTATAGGAATGCGTGCCCATTTTGACCGTCTCGTAGCGCTGACCGGCAAAGCCGGTGCGGTTGCCATTTTCGTTGCGCTCGGTCTTGATCTGGGTGCGCGCCTGGGTCTTCCCCGTGTTGAACGGCGGATCGATGTAGATCAGTTCCACCGACTCGGACGGCAGTGTGCGCAGGATGGATAAATTGTCGCCGAAGTAGATGCGGTTGGGGAGCATGCTTTCATTTTAATCGAAGCCGCCCAACCAGGGGTCGGGCGGCAGGCTTCAAAATTCAGGTTTAACGCAAATTCCCTAGACAGGCTCCACCCAGTTGCCGGCGCGCATCAACGGTTCGACCGTGCCGTCCGCCAGAACACCGTCGATATCCATTTTGTCGCTGCCGACCATGAAGTCCACGTGTGCCAGGCTGCTATTGCCGCCAACCGCGGCAAACTGCTCCGGGTTCATGCTATCGCCACCGCGCATGGTGAAGTTGTAGGCGCGGCCCAGTGCCAGGTGCGAGGCGGCATTTTCATCGAACAGGGTATTGAAGAACATAATTTTAGCCCGGGCAATGGGCGAATTCTCTGGCACCAGCGCCACTTCGCCCAGTCGACTGGATCCCTCGTCCATCTCCAGCAGGTTCTTCAAGGCATCTCCGCCTTTTTCAGCTGTATAGCCCACTACCTTGCCATCCTTAAAGGTTAGGCTGAAATTCTCGATTAACGTACCGCTATAGCTGAGCGGCAGACTGGAGGCTATCACCCCGTCCACCCGATCCTTATGCGGCAGGGTGAAGACTTCTTCAGTAGGGAGATTGGGAGCAAAGGCAATGCCGTTCAACGCAACGCTGTCGCCGCCAGACCAGATATGGCCTTCGGGTAATCCAATGGTCAGGTCGGTCCCCGGTCCGCGGTATTTTAATGCCGTGTAATTCTTGTTGTTGAGCAGGTCCGTACGAGCAGTCAACCGGTGGATATGGTCTTCCCAGATTGCCACCGGGTCTTCGTTTTTCAGGCGGGTAACCTCGAATATGGCGTCCCATAGTTTCGCCATCTGCTCTTCCAGATTTAAGCCGGGAAATACTTTGGCTGCCCAGGAAGGAATTGGGTAGCTGACCACGCACCAGTTGGTGTTGTTGTTGGTGATCAGTTCAAAGTATGGTCGGGCATGTTTGGCGGTGGTCTTGGTGGCAATCCCGATCAGGTTGGGATCCTGATCCTTGAGTAAATCCGGATTCTCGGCGTAGATGGACAGCATGGCGTCACCCGCTTTGGCATACTCTTCCAACACCTTCAAGCGGTAGGCAGCGATTTCCTCGAATGAATCGCGCGGGGCATGTTCAAAACGTGCCAGGGTGACGTCTTCGTCGCTGTAGAGCACGTCCACCAGACGGGCGCCAGCCTTGTATGCGCTGATGGTGACTTTGCGGGCAAGGGGCGCCGCTTGAATGGGCACACGCACCAACAATTTCTGTCCGGCGCGTAAATTCAACCCCACGTGCACGATCAAGTCTGCATACTTTTCCAGTGTCTTGTCAAAATCGAATGCCATGCTTATTCCTCCCGAAGTTACATACTTGACAAATAATTATAGCCTTACCCGGAGAATAATTGTCTGCAACTTTCTTTTGGGATTATTTTCAGGTTCCTACCATCGCAATAACGAAATTTTCACTGGTATCAACAAAACCCAATGAAAATTCCGTTTGCAAATTCTATTTTCGTTCTTAACCGGAATATGTCATATCGATCGTCTATCTGG
>DATMXL010000271.1:0-5732 GCA_035561555.1 Bellilinea sp. | reverse complement strand
CTCACCGATCGTCAAAAGGTTGACCAATTAATTCAACTGGTGAAGACGAGTCAAACCCCCATTTTTGCCCACGTCCACCTGCTCGGCACCCATGGTCCCTACTATTACCCCACCGAGTTTCATTTTTCAAATAGTCTGAGCGCACCAGATTCGATGGATGCCTATGATGACGCTATTCGCGGTGCCGATAATCAATTAAAAGAGTTGATCGAAGCATTAAAAATCGCCGGGGAATACGACAACACCATCCTGGTTGTGTATTCAGATCACGGGAATTTGTCAACCCTGGGAAAGGTTCCCTTTCTGATCCATTTTCCGAACGATGATTATGCTGGCGAAATTCCACAGAACGTTCAGAATCTGGACATCGCCCCAACCATCCTGGATTACCTGAATATTCCAATCCCCGGTTGGATGGAAGGTGATACATTGCTCGATTCGCGGATCAGCGCGAATCGCCGGCTTCATATGTATTCGGTGAACTATGTTACCGAAAACGGCAAAGGCGATCTTTCGATTGATCCGGAAAAGATCAGCCCGCATTTTGCTCAATTTGGCACCTACCGCATGGTGATTTGCAACCACTGGTACGAGGTCGATTTACGGACCGGCCGTTGGCACAATGGCATCACCAAATACTACCTGGGTCAATGTGATTCTTCGTCAATCCCGCCATTGGATAAAGTTAAGCGGGAAATGCTTGCCCATTTAGCCTCCAAAGGGTTTGACGTCTCGCCCTTGAAAGAGTAAACCATTAAACTCCAAATACAATGGCACTTTCAAGGTCAGCTATGATCCAGCCACCCGGTTGACCGCCTCCCCTGCTTAATCGCTGACCGCGCCGGCCTGTGCCTTGACCTTCACCGGCTGCCGCGTGAATGGGATCAACGCCACCGACGCCAGAATGATCACGGCTGCCACGATCATGCGCGGACTGATGACCTCGTCTGCCAGCAGCACACCCAGGAAAATGGCCACCACCGGGTTGACGTAGGCGTACGTCGACACCAGCGTGGTCGGTGCCGCCCGCAGCAGCCAGGTGTAGCTGGCAAATCCCACCAGCGAGCCGAACACGATCAGGTAAATCAGGCCGGTCACGGAGGATGTGGAGACTGCAGCCAGATCCAGCCGGCCCCACTCCCCCGTCAACCCCGAGATGACAAAGCATCCCAGCCCGCCGATGATCATTTCCATACCGGTGCCCAGCAAGGGTGAAGCTGGCAGATCGGCATTGCGCGAGTACAGCGACCCGCCTGCCCACAGCACCGCGCCAATCAGCAAGGCTGCCGCGCCTAACGGGTCCACTCTTTGACCGGCGATCTCGTTCGGACCCACCAGCAGCGCGATGCCAATAAATCCGGTGATGACGCCGGCAAAAGCCAGCCAGGAGGGTCGTTTGGCTTTATCGCGGTAGCGTCCGCTGATCCAGTCGATCAGGATCATCCACAGCGGCACTGATCCCACCAGCAGCGCGGTCACGGCTGAGGGTACGGTGATTTCCGCCCAGGAGACCAATCCGTTCGCGCCCGCCAGCAGCAGCAGCCCAACTATGGCAGCGCTGCGCCAGTTGGCCCGCGTCGGCGCGGGGTCGCCGCGCAGCCGCATGATGGTGTACAGAATCACGCCAGCCGTGAAGTGGCGCGTACCTGCCATGAAGAACGGCGGAATGGTCTCCACCGCGAAACGGATCGCCAGGTAGGTCGATCCCCAGAATACATAAATGCTCAACATCCCCAGCCAGATGGACGTTGGAATCCCGGATTTTTGTGGTTTCGCCTGCATGCCTGCCTCGTTAGCGCTCTAGCCCCTGCGAATCAATAAACGCTAATTTTACCCCTTTTTGATCATCATCTCCTGTAGCGGCGAGCATTGCGAGCCATTTGTCGGATGGCAGCATGAGCAAGAGCAGATTGCCACGGTCGCAAAAAGCGCTCCCTCGCAATGACACGCGGCCGACGTGGGGCAAGCTGTCAGCTTGCCCGCGCAAACTAACAGTTTGCGCTACAAAAACCGTACAGCGTGCTCGCCGCTACGATATGGCGAACAATCCCACACGCTACGGTCGGGGACGCATAGTTCGCGTGATCGCCGCTACAATTCCACCCATCGATACAAACGGCTGGCAGGTTTCCCTGCCAGCCGCATTCTTACCAACCCATCCCAAAGCTTACGGGGTGAGGCCCATGGAGATGTTGTATTCCTCAATGGCTTTGGTCACCGTCTCGGCAGCCTTGTCCAGGACTTCCTGCGATGTCCCCTTGCCAGCCAACACTTCTTCAATCGCGCCTTCGATGGTCTGGCGAGCGGTCGGGAAGACACCGATCAAGCCACCCTGGGTGAAGGTGTTATTGGGTGCAGCGTGCAGTTGATCGATGGCGGTCTGGAACTGCGGATAGGTGGCGCGCCAGTCAACCGACAGCTGATTCTCGTAGGCGGCTTTGCGGATCGGGAAGTAACCCGACATGGTCTGCCAGTAGGCCTGTTTTTCCGGTGACGACAGGAATTTGATGAACTCCCAGGCGCATTCCTGTTCTTCCACCGGGCGGTCCTTGACGATCCACACCGAGGCGCCGCCGATCACGGTGCCGGAGATGTCGTAGGCTTCTTCGTTCGGGCGCGGCAGGAAGGCCGTACCGATTTCGAATTTACCCTTGGTGCTGTCCATCAAGCCGCGCAAAGCAGCCGTGGATTCCAGGATCATGGCGGTTTGACCGGCATTGAAGGCGCTGCGGGTATCAACCGTGGTGCGGCCGTAGTTCGCCAGAATGCCTTCGTCATACATCGATTTCCACCAATCCAGAATGGCTACGCCTTCGGGAGAGTTGAAAGTGGCTTTGGTCGCCAATCCAGCGCGGCCATTTTCATTGTCGGCATAGTATCCGCCGGAGACAGCCAGCAGCTGCTCAAAGAACCAGCCGTACACCGCGAACGCGCCGCCGTATTGCGTGACCGTACCGGATGCATCCTTGATGGTCAGCTTGCGGGCGGCTTCGGCGAATTCATCCCAGGTGCGCGGAGGATTTTCTGGATCCAGGCCGGCTTTAATGAAGGCATCCTTGTTGAAGTACAGCATGGGGGTGGACGAGTTGAACGGCATCGACCACTGCTTGCCATCGACGGTGTAGTATGCCAGCAGGTTCGGCTCGAGGTCAGACACGTCGTAGCTTTCCTTGTCGATGAAGGTCTGCACCGGCTCTGCCACACCCAGGTCCACCATCAGGCGGGTGCCGATGTCGAACAGCTGGATGACGCTGGGGGTATCACCCGATTGCACGCCAGCCTTGAGTTTGTTCAAGGAATCGTCGTAGGTGCCCTGGTAGGTATAGACCACATAGCATTTGTCCTGACCTGAGTTGAACTCATTGGCCAGCTGCGGGATGGCTTTACCGCCGACATCACCGCTCATGCTGTGCCAGAAGGTCATTCTGGTGATTCCGGGTGCCTCTGGCACCGCGGTGGGTACCGGCTCGGTGGGGACGGGCGGCAGGGTAGGCGCAACCTGGGGCGCAGCCGGTTCCGGCGTAGGTGTGGCAGTCGGGCCGCAGGCGCTGAGCACCATGCTGAAGATCAGCAGCGCGCTCAAAACCAGAAATACTTGCTTCGAACCTTTCATCATTTCCTCCTAAGTGAACGATAAAACAGGGATTGGGAGATTGGATCTGGCTAGCCTTTGACGGCGCCAGCAGTCAAACCGCGGATTAACTGGCGGTTGCTGAAGATGAAAAGGATGAAGGTGGGTAGCAGCACAAACACCACCCCTGCCATGACCGTATTGAACGCGAAGCGCTCTTCATCCTGAAGCAATGCGATGCCAATTTGCACCGTCCGCATCATCTGATCGTTGGTGATCAGCAGCGGCCATAAATACTGGTTGTACGTCTGTAAAAAGCTGTAAACCGCCAGCGTCCCCAGCGCCGGACGCGCCAGCGGCAGCACAATCGCCCACAGGAAGCGGAAGCTGCTGCAGCCGTCGATCACCGCGGCGTCCTTCAACTCTTTGGGGATCTTCAGGAAAAACTGGCGCAGCAGAAAAGTGCCGAAACCGGTCGCCATGAACGGCACTGCCAACCCCTGATAGGTGTTATCCCACTTCAGTTTTTTGATCAGCAGGTAGTTGGGAATGATGGTGGCTTCCCAGGGGATCATCAAGGTCGCCAGGAAGACCAGAAACAGCACGTTGCGCCATTTGAACTCGATAAAGGCGAAGGCATACGCAGCCAGGCAGGCAGTCACCACCTGACCGATCATCACCAGGGTAGATTGTGCCACGCTGTTGAACAAATAGCGCAGCAAAGGCGCCTGCTCCAGCGCGCGCGCATAGTTAGCCAGGCTGAATTTTGTCGGGAACAGCTGCGGCGGGTACTGCGACACCTGCGAATCATCCAGCAAGCTGATGTTGATGGCGGTCCAGATGGGGAACAGCACCAGCAGCGCCATCACAATCAACACGATGTACAAAAGGGTATTGGTAAGGATGCGTTTGAGGTTATAGTCCATGATTAATCGTAGAAAACCCTTTTCTCAAGCACGCCAAACTGGAAGACGGTCAGCAGCAGCATGATCAGGAACAGCATCACCGCCTGCGCCGCGGCAAAACCGTAGGCGCCGTTGAAATAGAACTCGCGGTAGATGCTGAACACCAGCACATTGGTCGAATCCAGCGGTCCGCCACTGGTGAGCACGTGGATCTGGGTAAAAGCCTGGAAGGCTGCCAGCATATCCACCACAATCAGGAAGAAAAAGGTGGGGGAGAGCATGGGGATGGTGATGCTTTTGAATTTATTCCAGTAATTAGCGCCGTCGATCATGGCGCTTTCGTACAACTCTTCGTTGATACCCTGCATGGCGGCTAAAAGGATGACCGTGTTCAGGCCAATCTGCAGCCAGACCGTGCCAAGCGACACCGCGATCAGCGCTGTACTCTCACTGGTTAACCACGGCACGGCGTCGAAACCCAACAGAGTAAGCACATAATTGAGCGATCCGAGCGCCGGATGGTAGAGGTACTTGAAAATCAGCGAGGCGGTGGCAGCCGATACGGCGATGGTCACCGAGAAAACCCCGCGGAAGAAGGAGATGCCCTTCAGGCGCAAGTTGCCCAGCAAGGCAAGGCCCAACGAGACGAGAACAGAGGTGGGGACGGTGTAGGCGACGAACAGCAGGGAGCGCTGGATGCTGTTGACGAAAACCGGCGTGGCGAATAATTTCTCGTACTGCGCCAGCCCGACGAACTTGACCGCGATCCCCAGCGGATTGGTGAGGTAGGTGCTCAGCCCGATGGTGCGGATCAAGGGGACGAAGATAAAGGTAGTGAACAGGATCAGCGACGGCAGCAGATAGAGCAAAGCAGTGAAGAAACGGCCCGCCTCGCGCCGGCGGATGCCAGCTGCCTGAGCCCGTTTTGAAAATGAGTCGCGTGAAACACTTTCCGTAATTGCCATATGGATTCAACTTCCCGGGTAGATTTGAAAGGAGGAGAGGAGGTTACCCATACCGATAACGGGATTGCGGTCGTGCTTCTGACCGCAGCGTATTGAGTTGTGTTGGGAGCCAAGCAGGGGAAAGTGCGCGTCTAAAATTCGGCGTTGAACTACGATGTAGCTATAATCATAGGGAAATTTTTGAATATGTCAATCAAGAATTGGAGGGAAACGGAGAGAAAAGACCTTCACCACAGAGGGCACGGAGGTCACAGCCCTACTCGCTTCGCTCGGGGGCGCATAGTTCGCGAG
>DATMXL010000270.1:0-5431 GCA_035561555.1 Bellilinea sp. | reverse complement strand
TTGACCACTGGCACACCCAGCATTTCAGCCAGGCGGATCGACTTACGCAGCAACTCGTCCGATTCGCTTGCAATCTGCTTGTTCGGGCTAATCGGGTCCCAATGCGCGCTGAAAGCTGAGATGATCATGCCGCGGCTTTCGACCGCCTGGAGGTAGGATTTGCGTTTTTCAGCGCTGGTTAACAGATCATCAAGCGGGCAGTGATGTGCGCCGGGCAGGCCGCCCGTGCCAATTTCAACAGCGGTAGCCCCGTAGGATAAGATCTTGTCCAATGCCTTTTCAAACGGCAAGTCCTGGAAAATGACAGAAAACACACCAATTCTCATGCATCACTCCTTATCAAGGGTGGTCCACAACACCTGGACAACCGGCTCAATTGCCTTACCCAGCAACTTCGATCCAACATTTTTGCTGCGCGGAGTGTTTGATGGCTTCGCAAAGCAGCATCTCATGGTGCCCATCCGCAAAGGTGGCAAACTGACCATCTTCGGGCAGACTACCAGAGCTGACGGCGGCGTAAAATTGCCGAAATACCTGCATAAAGGTATCCGGATAGCCTTCGGCATGCCCGCCGGGGAATCCGGTCAACGCGCGGGCAGAATCATGGAACAGACCGGGATCTTTGGCCAGAATCTGGTTGGGCAGATCGCGGTAGCCGATCCACAGGGAATTCGGTTCTTCCTGATCCCAATGGAAAGCCGATTTGGCACCGCAGATTTCAAACCACAGGAAATTCTTGCGCCCGGCAGATACCTGTGACAGGCTTACGTTGCCGAGAGCGCCGTTCTCAAAGCGGAACAGGATCACCGCCACATCCTCGGTATGGATGGGGACTTCGTGAGTGGACAGGTTTTTTTCAATCTTGCCGGCGAAGGTTTCCACCTCGCCGAAAGGCTGCAAGCGGGTCTGGTGAACGGTAGAGAAATCCGCCATGACCGCTATGATTTTCAGACCGGTCAGGTAGGTGACCAAGTCCATCCAATGGGTGCCAATATCTGCCACCACGCGCAGGTCACCGCCCTGTTCCGGTTCGAGACGCCAATTCCAATCTGATTTAAGGAATAACCAATCCTGCAGGTAACCGCCGGTGATCAGGTAGGGCTGCCCCAGGTCGCCGGCGGTGATACGCGCGCGCGCCTCCTGGCATATGGGGTAGAAGCGCAGGTTGTAATTGACCGCGGTGATTAAGCCTTTTTCCCGGGCCAGGTTTGCCAATTCAGCGGATTCTAAAGGCGTCAAGGCCAGGGGTTTTTCGCACAGCACGTGTTTGCCGGCGATCAGCGCGGCTTTAGCCTGACGGTAATGCAGGTTGTTAGGCGTGCATAAGTGGACTGCCACGATGGCAGGGTCTGACAGGGCTGCTTCTATGTTCGCATATCCCTTGGGGATGCCAAGGTCGGAGGCAGCTTTTTGGGCTTCCACCTCGTCAATGCCAGCTACGCCGTGAACCTCGATCCCCAGCCGGCGCAGCGCCTGGATATGCGTGCGTCCCATGAATCCCAGGCCGATCACCGCTACTTTTATGGATTTCATGCACTCTTCCTGACCCGGCGACGAAAACCGAAAATTTTAAGGTTGAAAATGGAATTCTTGTGGAGAAAAATCGAACGCTGAAAAGGAAACTCAGATCAGCTTGCTTAAATGCTCGAAACTGCGGATGGCATCCGGCACGGTACCGCATTCAACACTGAAGACAATGTCATTGGGGCATTTTTTTACGATGTCGATAATGCGTTTCCAATCCACCACACCATCACCGCAGGCACAGCCCACTGCCGTTCCGGTAACCTTGCCGCGTTCTTCGCCGCTCTGGGCAAAACTGATATCCTTGGCATGGAGATGCACCAACCGGTCGTTTACGTGGCTGAGCCATTCGTAGGTGTCGGTGGTGCCAGCCAGATAGCTGTTGCCGGTGTCGTAGTTGATGCCGATCATGGGGGATTTGACCAGATTGTACATGCTATCCAGTCCTTCGAGCGATTTGCTGTACTGCTGGTGCGGTTCCAAACCGATTTTGATACCATAGCGCTCTGCCACCATGGCGGCTTCTTTCAGCGTATAGGTCATCAGGGTGTAATCCATTTCCTGGGTGGTCCACTCAGGTTTCGGACCTTCGTCGGTGTTGACCACTGGCGCGCCGGCATCGGAAGCCCAGCGGATAGCCTGTTTGATGTATTCGACGGAAATTTCCGGCTTGCAAAGCGGGGTGTGCGTGGAAAGCGAGGACATTTTGATGTGATGCTTTTCGCACAGGTCGCGCGCCTTACGGGGATCGTCATACATGGACACGCTATGGAAATACCCGGCTTCACTTAATAGTTCGCGTCCCCAGTGAACCATCGGTTCGATGTACTCGTAGCCTATTTCGGCTGCTTTTTCAACGCCCCAGGCGAAGGGTTTGTCGTGGGAGCGCACAAATTCCATATTTACGCCGAGATATATTTTTCCCATGGTATTCTCCTATTCTGAAAATGATCTACTTTTTGGCTGCCATGCGTTGATTGGCATCGGCGGCGATTTCCCGCACGAAAGCCAGGCTTTTTTCGATCATGGGACCGCCCTGACCTTCACATTCCAGGCTGACGACCCCGTCGTAGTTGATATCCACCAGGATATCGATGCATTTTTTGATGTTTTCACGGTTTACACCGTCGCCGATGGCACATTGGCTAACGGCTATGCCGGTCAATTCACCGCGCAGTGTAGCTGCCAGGGTGTCGCTCACATCTTTAATGTGAACATGGCTGACCTTGTCTTTAAATTGGTTAAGGAAAGCTACTGGATCCTGCCCGGCGATAAACGTATTACCCGTATCCATGTTCATACGCAGGTAGGGACTGTCCACAAAAGCCAACATTTTTTCCATAAACTCAGGTTTGGTGGTATAGAAACCATGAGGTTCGATATCTATGATCATTTTGTAGCGTTCAGCCACCTCGATGATTTGACCGTACGAGCGCTTCATCATGTCCAAAGCCTGGTCGTGGGTCAACCCCTTGGGGGCAAACCGGTCGTCGGTGGTGTCAATATGATCACAACCCGCCAGGTAAGCCCAGCGGATAGTGCGCAGGGCATACTCAACACCCAGTGTAGCCCCCTCCGGTTTGGAGAGCGGGAAGGCGGCATCGATTTGCGAGAAGCGCACGCCGTAGGACTCAGCGGTGCGGCGCCACAATTCGGGGTCTTCCCAACTGGCGACATGCGGTTGGTATCCAAGGCCATGGATCCAACTGACGCCATCCACCATACCGCATTCGATCCAATGCACATCATTTTTTTGCGCCCATTGCAGGCTTTGCTCGAAGCTCCAGTAACTGCTGTTGAAGGCGTCTGTATGAAAACCGATCTCGATCATGGGTATCGAACTCCTTTAAGGAATGGGACATATTTTTGAAAGTAGAGCCCGCCCGAAAATCGAGCGGGCTCTAAACTTAGTTCGACTTCAAGCTGGCTTACTTGTAAAGCTTGTCGTATTTGGAAACGTCTACATTGATCCAGGCATCTGGATAGTTTTTCATGTCCTCGCAACCGCACATGGTGTAGTGCAGCGGGGGCATGTTCGGCTGAGCAAATTGCTCCAAGTTGGCCTGGGTGACATCCACCTGGGGCAAAACCCAGCGATGCTGGACAGTTTCACCCTTGAGGAACATCAGGGAAGCCAGAATGGCGGTGCGCCACTGGTAGGTTGGGAAAGTGGGGGCGATAGCAGTCAGATCTTTTTCTTTCCAGAAATTCAGGAAGTCATTCTGATCTTCGCCGACCATGACCTTCGGGTAGTCCGCGCCAGCATCTTCAAAAGCTTCCAAAATGGTGACAGCGGTACCGCCGGCATCCATCCATACGGCATCGATCTGCCCGTATTTAGCCAGGTAATCGGTGACCACGGTGTTGGCTTTGAAGGAGTCGTAGGCTACGAACTCAACGCCGATGACGTTCAAATGGGGATTCTGCTCGAAAATCTTACGGGCAGCACCCCAGCGTTGCTCAAGCACATCTACGCCAGGAAGAATGCGGAAGGCGAGTACATTGCCTCCTTCCGGCAGATTATCAACAATAAACTGAGCGCCAGAGATACCGAAGGCATAACCGCCGATGGTCCTTTCAAAGATAACCGGGCAGTCGGTGAGGACGCCGCGGTCGAAGATCACAACCGGCAGAACTTCGCAGGCTTTTTCAACAACCGGAGTGAGAGCTTCACTGGTGTTGGGGGAGACGATGAGCAGATCGCATTTGCCGGGGGTGTTGATCAAATCTTCGATGTCGGCAATCTGTTTTTCATCGCTACCATTGGCATCAAAGTGGTAGAAGTTGTTGATTTCGCCAGCTTCCTGGAGCTCGAGGACCTGTTCTCCCATATCCGTATAGCCGACAACACGCCAGGGGTTATTAACGCCTGCATTCGAGAAGCAGAGGTTATAGGGGCCTTCTTTTTTGGTGTATTGCGAGTATTTGGAGATGTCGGTTGGATCATCGATGAGGTATTGCAGGTAAACCGGGGCATCGGGATTCAGGGGCACATTTTTCATCAAAGCCAGCGACTCTTCGTAGGCTTCATCGGTGAAGAATTGTGCAGCCACGGCAGCCTGTTCCATCTGCAAGCCGGGATTTTCCGCCTTAGCGGGCGCAGCAGCTGTCAGTTCGGCAGCAGCCGGGGCTTCGGCAGTGGGGGTTTCGGCAGCATTTGGTGCGCAGGCCGTTACCAACATCGAAAGGATGAACAGGACGGTCAAAACGTAATACAGACTTTTTTTCATTTGGGAGTTCCTCCTCCTAAAAATCGTGCGATTGGATGATGGTCAGCACTTCTGACATTAACCTTTGGTTGATTTACGTTTATCTGCGATCACCTCCTTTAATTTGAAATGATTTTATGAATCGGAGCCAAACATCTGACGCTTTAGCGTTTCTTCCTGGCCATATAAGCGACGTAAGCAACTGCTCCGATAATAATCAAGCCTTGGACTACGTCTTTATAAGGCTTGGGAAGACCGAGTAAGGTCAGCATGGAAATCAAAATTTCCAGTGTGTAGGCGCCAAAAATCACATTGAGCACATTGCCTTTGCCGCCGCCGAGGAGAACGCCGCCAACCACGCAGGCGGCGATGGCTTGCATTTCCATGCCTTCGCCGATGGTGACATTGACGCCGCCGTAGCCGCCGGTCATAATGCCGCCGATAACTGCCAGAACGGAGCAGATGACAAAGGCAGCGACGCGAATCAAATTGACTCGCACGCCAGACAACCTGGCTGCACGTACGTTATCGCCGATCGCCAGTACCTGCTTGCCGAAGTTGGTGCGGTGGTAGATATACCAGATCAAAATGCCGACCACCAGTAAAACGATTAATCCGATCGGGAACCGGCCAAAAACAGGTACATTGTCGATGTAGCCGCGTCCCCACATGCGCCAGTTGTCGGTAAAGTAACCTTT
>DATMXL010000269.1:0-5406 GCA_035561555.1 Bellilinea sp. | reverse complement strand
CACTTGGTACGTGACACCGCGAACTGTGCGCCCCCGACCAACGGGAGTGGGGTGACACTTTTATTCCCAACCCAGCGCGATTCGGCCGCGGTCAACCTCGACGCGCAAAATGCTGACCTCGATCACATCGCCAACCTTGAGCGTGGTGCCGGCTGGAATCTGAGAGCGGTGCAGCAGCCCGTCCTGCTTGACGCCGATATCTACGAACGCGCCAAAGTCAATCACATTGCGGACTGTGCCCTTGAGGCGCATGCCGGGAGCCAAATCTTCCATCTTCAACACATCCGAGCGCAGCACCGGGGCGGGGGCGTCGGAGCGCGGGTCGCGGCCCGGCCGGGCCAGAATATCCAGAATATCCGTCAGGGTCGGTATGCCCGCGCCCAGTTCCTGCGCCAGTTTGGGCATTCCCACCGTCCCGCGCAGCTGCGCCAGCCTGCGGCGCCTTTCGACCAGGGGATCGCTGGCTTTGACGCCGGCGCGCATCAATGCTGCATGGGCCACTGCATACGATTCAGGGTGAATGGCGGTGGCGTCCAAGGGTTCTCTGGCATTGTTGACCTGTAAGAATCCGGCAGCCTGCTCAAAAGTCTTCTCGCCAAGTTTGGGCACCTTTTGCAGCGCAGCGCGGCTGGCGAAGGGACCATTCTCTTCGCGATAGGCCACAATCGTCTCAGCCAGTTTCGGCCCAATGCCGGAGACATGCGCCAGCAGGGCGGGCGAGGCGGTATTGGCATCCACCCCCACCCAGTTGACCACGCCCTCGACCACGCCGGACAGCGTGCGGTTCAGTTCCGCCTGGTCCACGTCATGCTGGTACATGCCCACACCGATCGACTTGGGATCGATTTTGACCAGCTCAGCCAGCGGGTCCTGCACGCGGCGGGCAATGGATACCGCGCCGCGCAGCGAAACGTCCAGGTCCGGCATCTCGGCGCGCGCCAGCGGGCTGGCGGAATAGACCGAGGCGCCGGCTTCGTTGGTGATGATATAGCGCAGCAGTTTCACCGCTGCTTCGGACATGTTAATTAATTCAGCGGCTAACTGCTCGGATTCACGTGAAGCGGTGCCGTTGCCAATGGCGATCAGGGTCACCGTATGGGTTTTGACCAGGCCAAGCAGGGTGTTGAGGGATTCCTTCCAGTGCTTCTGCGGCTCGTGCGGGTAGATGGTGGTGGTGGTCAGCAGTTTACCGGTGGGGTCGATGACGGCGATCTTGCAACCGGTACGAAAGCCGGGGTCGATACCCAGCACGGTGTGACCCGCCAGCGGCGGCTGTCCCAGCAGCGCCCGCAGGTTATCCGCAAATACGCGAATGGCATGGGCCTCAGCCACCTCGGTCAAGGCGCGGCGCACATCGCGTTCAATCGCCGGCAGGAGCAGGCGTTCCGCGGCGTCACGTCCGGCAGCTTGCAGGTAACTGGCGAAGGGGGAACGGGGATCAGCCGGAAAATGGCGGGTGATGACCGGCTGCCAATCCGATTCCGCCACGCTAACGTGGATCTTGAGCACTTTCTCGCTTTCGCCGCGATTGAGCGCTAGCACCTGGTGCGGGCGCAGGCGGTCGACGCGCGATTCATAGGTGTAATACAGGCTGTACACCGACTTTTCGTCGGCGGCTTCTGCGATTTTCTCCGAATGCAGCAGGCCGAAATGCAGCGCTTTTTCGCGCACCCCCTGGCGCACTGGCGCATGGTCGGCTATGGTTTCAGCCGCGATGTCGCGAGCGCCTGCCAGGGCTTCCTCGGCAGTCTCCACCTCATCGGTGATGTATGCAGCAGCCAGCTCGAGCGGATCGCCGCTTAAGGATTGCTGCAGGATCAGGTCAGCCAACGGCTGCAGACCGCGTTCACGGGCGATGCTGGCGCGCGTGCGGCGTTTGGGTTTGTAGGGGGCATACAGGTCTTCCAACTCGGTGAGCGTGGCGGCTGCGGCGATCTGGGCGCGGAGTTCTTCGGTCAACTTGCCCTGTTCTTCGATGGAAGCCAGGATGGTGACCGTACGCTCGTCCAGGGCGCGGCGCTTCTCGACAGCAGATTCCACCTGGCGCAGTTGTTCCTCGTCCAATCCGCCGGTCATTTCCTTGCGGTAGCGGGCGATGAAGGGGATGGTATTGCCGGCGTCGAGCAGTTCGATGGTGGCGCTGACCTGGGTGGGTTTGATGTTAATGGCGGCAGCAATGCGTTGGGGGTCGAGCATGGTTGAGTTCCTTCGGGAGCGATGATTTTGTGGGATTGTAACACCAAGATGAGGTGCCACCCCACTCGCTTTGCTCGATCTCAGATCGGCCTGTGGGCGGGGGCCTAAAGTTCGGGAGTGCCACGTTTCATGTGTCGCGGATATGGTTTTCCAGTAGCGGCGAGCATTGCGAGCCATGGATCGAAACGTAGGTCGACACATTCGATTGAACGGGTCGGCACAAGGAATAAACGGGTCGGCATGGAAGCCGACCCCTACAATAATTTCGGGGCGGCTGGAAGGCCGCCCCGATGGGTGAACGGGTCGACACGGAGGTCGACCCCTACAGTTGAAATGGTTATGGCCGGTCGATGACAAAGGCTGGTGAGGTCCAATATTCCCAGTCTGCAGGATTGTCTTTATTGCCTAAAGCCTTCAGCAGGGAAATCTTTACCTGGTAAGTGCCATCCGGGATGGTGAACGCTTTGTTTCCAGCAAATGTAAGACCAACAAACGCCCAAGTGTAGAATCCATTCGCAGAACTGTTACGAGGTAAGTATTCTTCGACCGCGAAGGGTTTCAGAACCTTTCCGGTCATATCCAGCACGTCGAACTTCATGGACCGCGCCTGGTGATCCAGATGCACCAGGAAGTAGGGGAAATCTCCGTCTTTCATGGTGAAGGTCCAGTCGGTCGGGTCGGTTACCTGGTAATAAGCTCCTTCATATAGGACAGCCAACCAGGGGAAATTGTTTGCTGTGGGTGTTAATACCTGGATGGATTGATAGTCTCCGACGAAGCCGGCAAATGGCACACGGACCACCTGCCCGGTTTCTTGCGGGGTGAATACCAGATAACCACCGTACTGGCCTTTATTCGGTCCTGACGCCGGGGTTATCACCGCTTTGATATTAGCCACGCCATTTGCACCGACCGTCACACTTGTGATGGGCAGGCCATCCTTGGTGAACATGACGCTGGCGTCGGAAGTAGAAAATGCGGGGGCAAAAGTATTTCTAACTGTCAGCGCATTTGCTGCAGTTAAATCATATGTAACTGCTGTAGCGCTGCTGTTCACGATCTTCAGCGACTGGGTAAATGGTCCCGCCTGTGATTCACCGGTAGCTATCTTGGCGGGTGTAATGCTGGTCGTCGCCTGGATCGCTTTGTCAATCTTCAGCATACCTGCGCCCTGATGGTTTACGCTGTCCAGGAAACCTAAAGCGGGATTTCCAAACCAGCTTTTCGGATCTGCTGAATTTTGCAGTATGCCCCGGATATCAGCAGCAACTGTACCTGGTTTAGCCTGCAGCAGCAGTGCTACCGCGCCAGCTACATGCGGTGAGGACATGGAGGTACCGCTCATCGTCGCATAACCGCCTTTTTCAAGTGGGAATGATGAATAGATATTTCCACCTGGTGCGCCAAAATCCGGCTTAAGAGCAAGGTCTGGTGACAGCCCGTAGGAACTAAACGAAGAGATCTGGTTAGCGGTCGGGCTGGCAAAGCTAGCTATCTGATCAGTCCAGGTCATCATCACCGGTGCGGTCTGGGAGCGCAGGAAGTTGCCGTCTTCCAATGATATCCCAACCACTGGCTTAGGGTCAGGCAAGGCCGCACCCAACGTACCATTGAATACGCCGAGAGCATTGTTTTGAACCAGGACAGCAGTAGCGCCGGCCGCGATTGCCCGGTTGGCCTTCTCACCGAATGTACAGAAACCCCGTTGGACGAGAGCTACTTTACCGTTAGGATCTCCTAAATACGGATCGGGCTGATTTCCAGCAAGAGCTAAATCTGCGTCCACACATCCTCGGCCGAGCCAAACGACCTCCTCGGTTCCTGAAGTTGGCGGGTTTGGCGAGAAGGTCATGGTGATATACCCGATATTTCTACTATTCACCGTTAAGTACGGCAGCATAACGTTGGTGTTGTCAAAAGATGCAACGCCAATGACTTTTTCACCCAGGCCCGGGGCGCCGGCTGAATACAGACCGCTGGCACCGCTGTTACCGATTGAAGCCACCACCACCATGCCCTTATCCACCAGTCTTGATGCAGCCACGGCGGTGGGATACTGCGGCCATTGGAAGGCCGAACCAATCGACATATTCAATACATCCATGCCGTCCGACAGTGCCATTTCCATGGCAGCCAGCATGATATCGGACTCGGTTGAACCCTCGCAGCCAAAGACGCGGTAAGCGCCAAAGGTCACATCAGGGGCAACGCCTGTTAGGTCGTTGGTGGCGTCATTGGCGCCGACAATGCCAGCTACGTGCGTGCCGTGACCGTTACAGTCGTCTGGATAAGCATCGGGATGCGGGACGGGTTGATAAGCAGCCGAAGCAGGATCGGCGTTATAAGAATCACCGACAAAATCCCAACCGGTCACTACACGAGCAGTTGGAAAAGTATGGCTATCCATTTCAGCGACCCCATTGCCGCTAAAAGCCGGGTGGTTGTAGTCGATTCCGGTGTCCATCACCGCAACTTTAATGCCTGCACCGGTGAATTCCAATTGGCTCTGGACAAGGTCCGCACCAGTTTGCGCCAGGGCGGTGTACAACTCGGGTTCATACGGATCTGTATAGGGAATCGGCATGGCGACTGTTTCAATCGGATAGACCGCTTTCACGCCAGGCAGCATTGACACAGCGCTCAATTGCGATTTATCAATTTTGATCGACAGACCGTTCCATAAAGTGTCAAAGGCCATGCGTTCTGTGTACTTGACGCCAGCACGGCGGGCTGCGTCTCGGAAAGCGCGTTTTTCCGCCTTGGTGACCGAAAGGCTGGCGCCATCTACGGTCGGGTTGCTATTTAATTCCACAAACCATAAGTTGGCGGTTTCATCAACAAAGCCATCTAATTCCACCGTTGGTACCGGATTCATTGGATCTACCGGTTGGATTTCCTGGGCATAAACCGGCACAAATGTGGTGATTGCCAGGACCAGGACCATGAACACAGTCAGGCTGAATCTTTTTACCATCTTATCCTCCCATAGTTTATGAATGCGGCTGATTGAATAGTGTTGCAAGGACTGTGCTAAGGATTGTAACCGACGGACCTCCTTTGCCTTGGGCTGCTTCCAAAAAAACAGACTGCAAACAGTCCCATCCGGTGGATGTGCCTTCGGCAGCCTGGCAATCTTTCCTTCAGATCCATGGCATTGCGCCCTCACTTTTCAGTGAGTTAGCCTTTTCGGGCAAGAATCCTGCTTTAAGT
>DATMXL010000268.1:0-8732 GCA_035561555.1 Bellilinea sp. | reverse complement strand
GCCCTGCCCGGGTTCGATGGTCGTGATCCGACCGGTGTAAGCTGCCAGAGTGCTGCTGGTCAACACACCCAGCAGTTGGTTGCCATAAAAGGTCGAAACGATATCGTCTGTATTGGGGTCCGCCAGAGCGAAAATAGCCTTATCCACCACGGCGATTGAAAACTCTCCCTGCACCGGTTTTCCGGCCGAATCAAGCACCTGCACGTCAAATCGGGCGGTTTGACCGGGTGCCAGCGTGTTTTCCTGCGCGGTCAGTTGCACGTCCAGCAGCAGCGCCTGAGCATCCACTTTCAACTCAAGGTAGCCAATGCGGAAATCTGGTTGCGCGGTTTCAGCTTGGCTGACCAGCACAACTGAAACATACACATTAGGTGCGTCTTCAGGAAGAATGTCCAGGTCAATGGTGGCACTGGATCCCTGAATTTCGCTTACCTGCGAACGCAATACACCGCGCCGTTCAATGGTCACCAGCGCCAGAGCGCCCTGCGGGAAAGGATTGGGGATAAACACCTGAGCCGTATCGCCGGGTTTATAGGATTCCTGCCCGCTCTGCAGGCGGATATGCTGATCCGGCAGATTAGGCCACGGCACAGCACTGGTTCCGCCTGCCCAGACCATCACCTGCGACAACGCCTGCCCGCCGCGCACGTCCAGCCGGTAGGAACCGGCAGCATCGATGGTGAATTCGATACGCGCCAGACCGTTGGCATCCGTCGTCAAGTTAACCGAACCAATTTCGGTCAATTGTTCTTTGAAGGTTACCGCCCCGGTCTGAACGTTGCTCCAATCCTGCACCCATTCGACTCGTTGGAAGACCGCGCTTAGCTCTTTACCGCCCAGCGGAGCAGCCTGCCAGTCGCTGGTTTGTACGGTGAAACCGAGTGATTCGCCTGCCTGTGCCAGCCAGGATTCCGGCTGCAGGCCGATATAAAAGTCATCCGGATGCAGCTGAGTGGTGCCGCGCTTCGAAACGGTCTGTCCGCTCTCATCCACCACCTCGGCTTGCAAAAACAACGTATGCGGAACGGACAGATCGAGCAATTCAGCCAGCTCCGCTGAACTAAAGGAAAGGTTAAGCGAACCATCGGCTCCTGTGACGCCGGTAGCGCCGGTCAGGTATGTGCCAAAGCCAAAATCAGGCAGGCCGTATCCGGCTGCATTAAGCCAGCGCGTATCCACTTTGCCGGTGGTGAAACCGCCTGGGATGTTGAAATAGTCGTTCTGCGCATACAGACTCCAGCGGACTTCCACCCCGTCCACTGCACCGCCAAAGTAGTAGTTGGCGCTAATCTGCGCCTGCAGATCTTCCCCGCCTTGGTATTCAGCAGCCGAGAAATTCACCTGCACGTCAATTTCGGGCTTGCGGTATTCGGCTACCTGCAGGTTGAGCCAGGCGTCGCTGTCGGAAAGCTGGATGGTGTAATTCCCGGGAGGAACATCTTCAGCCAGCTCGAAGGCTCCGTTGACGGTGCCGTACGGGGAGACACTCAAATTGACCGTATCGATAATCGTTGGTTGACCGGTTTCGATGTTGTATTCACCGATCAGTTTCAGTTCCACATTCTCGAGTACGGTTGGCTGATAGCGGGCGTCACCCATCGCGCGCAGGATGGCGCGGAAATAAATGGTTTGTCCGGGACGGTAAATCGGCCGGTCCGAATAAATATAGGCTTTGAGTTCCGGCTGAACGATCGAGGCGGGTATACCCAGCTGCCAGGGAGAAATGCCGTCAGACCAGTTGGTGGCACCAACCCCGAAATTTCCATTGGCCGGAGAACCGGCGATCACAACCATGCCAGGGTAGTACTCGCGGTCTTCATCCACCTCCAGGCGAACGATACCATCGTCACCGGTGGTGCCTTCGCTCCAGGGCTTGAGGTTTGTGGTATACACGGCGACCGGAAGATTCGGCACCGGCAGTCCGGTCCGCAGATCCGTCACCCAGATAAAGGCCTCTTCCGCCGATTCCTTGATGGTCACTTGCAGCGGGCTGACTACCAAAGCAAAATTTATCACGGAGTTGCGCGCGGAAAGTTCCGGTGAGTTGACCCGATACACATAAAAACCGCTGGCAAGCGCTTCCTCACCCGGTGTCAGGTCGATGTCGACACCCTGACTGGTATTGGGCGGCAGGCTCAGCGCCTGATCCCACTGCTCCAGGTCATTGAAAGCGTCCACATCCAATGTGTAGAAAAAGGTGTCCAGAAATTCCTGCAGGTTGAGGGTTTTACGCGCCAGACTGAGGGTGGTCAGGTTTACCGCGAAAGCTGGCAGAATCGAATCGCCGGGAACGCTGAACAAGGTGCGGCTGCTGGCGGACAGCATAGGGATTTGAAGCACCGGCTCCGAGGCTGACACGCGAATATTAGCCGTATAGGGAATACCGAGCAGGCTGTCCCAGCGGTCTTTCAGGTCAGCGCTCAAGATCAGGCGGTAAGTGGTACCTTCCAAAAATGAGCCGGATAAATACAGACCCTGGTGTTCCTGGGTGGGTTGAATGGCCAAATTACCCGGCTCCGGTTCGAAGCGCACCAGCTGGCTTAAATCCTGTCCCTCTGCCAGCGGCGAATTAAAGTTGATGATGACTGTACCAAATCCGGTATAGGTGGACAGGCTATTCCCCGCCGCGGGTTCGGTGGATTCGACGGCGAATTCACCGATGGTCTGGTATTGGACGCGGGTTGAAATGGGCAACTCTGTCCCCCCGGCTGAGCGAGCCAGATTGGACAGCTGCAGGAAATAGCTAAATCCGCGTTTGAGCGGTTCGGACGGCTGGAAGGTGGCTATTGAATTATTTTTCGACCAGGTGAATGTGCCTGGTACGATGGTTCCAACCGCATCGGCGAAGGTGAAGTTTGACTCTACGCTGGCGGTGTCCATCGGCTGGTTAAAGGTCAGGGTAAAACCTTCGTCCAGCAAAATGGTGGTGGCACCACGCGGCTCAAGGGTCAGCAGCGCTGGCGGTGTGGTGGTGAATTCCCAGTCCAGCGCATCCTGGGGATCCAGAGCGGCGCCAGCCAGGCTGGTCAGGTCAGGATTTAAGCGGACGCGGTACTGCACACCGCCACCCAGCGCCGGATCCGCCTGGAATATATACGTGCTGGTGTTCAGCCAGCTGCCGGAACCGTCAACCTGCGGATCGAGGGTGAAAGCCTGGGGAGTATCGGCGTCACCCAGAGCAGCCACCGGCTGGTTGAAGGACACTGCCACAGTCGAGGAAGGATTGGCGTCACTTACTCCAGGTTTCGGCAGGATTTCGGTGACACGCAGCGCTCCGGGTGTCTGAAAGTTGAAACTGGCGCTACGCAGCAGATTCATGCCTTCGGTGCTTTTGGCTGTATCCGCCACGGTAACGGTCACCACCGTCTCGGGCGGCAGGGGTTGATCGGGCACAAAACTGACGGTGGAGTCGCTGGTCCATTCGAAGCTGCCAGGCAGTGCCGGCTCGACTTTAAGCGCAGCTTCGACAGACTCCTGGTCCATGGATTGGTCAAAATTGAGAGTCACAACGCCGGAGAGCGGCAGCATCCCGGCAGGCAAGGGCGAGGTCTCTACCACCACCGGCGGCAAAGCCTCAGTCTGGATGATTTTGGCTTCCGGAGTGGCTGTGGAATCCTCGGGCGTGGGTGCCGGGGTGGGAATAAATGGCAGATTACACGCCAGCGTGACCGCCATCAAAATGGAAAGGGTAGTCAGTAGCTTTCGATGGGAACGACGCACATCAGGCAGCGATTTCATCAGCGGAACTCCTTTGCGCCTGGCAAATTGTTGACCGGCGCGATTGCCATTAAGTATTTAACCACAATTTAGCAAAAGGCGTATTAAGGGCATGAGGAAATAGGATATTCTTATTGGATTAAGACGTTGAGAAGATAAGGCGTGTTCCAGGACGAACACGGAAAACCAAAGCCAGTGAACGACGGTGTCCACCTTGTAGTCGGAGACTCACGAGCCGCGGGACATCGTTCATTACTGGTTGATTCCAATAGTTAGCGGTATACTCTCGCGAGTTGAGGGAAATTTCAGTTTAGCGGCAGCTTAATGTTCGAGAAAATCGGCGCGATAGATGTAAGATTCTCAAAATGGGTGCGGATGGACCATGGCAAGTCGCCATGGTGGAATCTGGTCACCTTTTTTGCTCATTCCGGCGATTCATGGTTTTGGCTGGCAGGTTTGATCCTGGCGGCAGTTTTTTCCAGCCACTGGCGCAGCCTGATCTTTTTTATAATTTTTGCGATCCTTGGCCTGGCGGCCGTGGTGATGTTGATTAAATTTACGGTGCGCCGCAGCCGACCGGAGGGTAATTGGGGTGCCATTTACCGCAATACGGACCCGCATTCATTCCCTTCGGGGCATGCTGCACGTGCCAGCATGCTGGCGGTCATCGCGGTGCTGATCGGACCGGTGTGGGCAGCCATGGGTATGGTGGTGTGGGCAGTGCTGGTCAGCCTCTCGCGCGTGATGACCGGCATGCACTATCTTTCGGATATTTTGGCCGGAATCGTGTTGGGCATCGTTGCCGGACAGTTTGTGGTGTTAATTCGGCCGTTATTAACGGCGTTGCTGCCGGCAATTTTCTGAAACACGTGGGGATCGACGTTATTCGATTGGCAAACGCGTTCCCTTAGAAAATGGAATCACTGCAACAACAGTCCATGGATGTGCAAGGGCAATGGCGGCAGAATCGGCCAACGCTCCGCCAGCATGTCGTCAAGGACTGCCATCAAGCCAAAGCGCGCGGCACCCAGGTACAGGATCTCCAGAATCAAATCCTGGTAGGAAATTCCCTGCGCACTGGCAATCACGCATAAATCGCTGAAGTCAGGCGTGAGCCCTGGCAGCGTGTTAATTTCGATCAGGCAAGGGCGGTCATCCCGGTCGAGACGCAGGTCGATGCGTGAGATGTCCAGCGCGCCGACAGCCTGGTGTGCCTGTATGGCTAGTGCACACAGGTCTGCCGCAAAGTTCGGCTTGATTTTGGCCGGGCAGACAAAGTCCGGTATGCCAGCTTCACCAAAATTGAGCTTCTTGGCGGCATGACCATACACGCCGGGAGTTACTGAACCCTGGCTGATGACCTCCAGCACCGGGAAACGGTGAAAACCATCTGCCCGGTACCACTGCGGGTGACGCGACCAGCGGGCAGCATCGTCGCGGCCCATCACCGCCACGGTGAACTCACGGCCGGGCAAATACGCTTCGACCAGCGCCGGCTGACGGTAGGCTTGAATCGTCTGACGTACCCGCTGCCGCAAGGCTACCTCATGCTGGACAATCGAACCGTTGTCCATGCCCATGCCGGTGCCTTCCCGCGCCGGTTTGACGAACAACGGAAATTGCATATCGGGATGCAGGGGCTCGTCGCCGCTGATAAATTCCTGGAACTGAGCGGTCGGCAAACCGGCTTCGCGCCACAGACGCTTGGTCATTGTCTTATCCAGACCGACGGCATTGGCAACCACCCGCGATGCGGTGTAGGGAATATGCATCATTTCCAAAAGTGCTGGCACTTGCGCCTCACGTCCGTCGCCACCCAATCCCTCAGCGATGTTAAAACAGATATCCGGGTTGAGTTCCCGCAGCGCAAACGGCAGGCGGCTGTCCGCCGGGATGAAAAAGGTCGCGTGACCGTCCGACTCGATAGCCTTTTGAATAGCCTGAATAGTTTCTGGCTTGTCAAACTCCGCGCCGGCATCGGCTGGGGCGTCATCTGATAGCGGAATGTCCCCCTTCACGTTCGCAATCACCGCTACCCGCCAGCTGCGCGCCGGTCGCGGATTGCGACTGGGAGGCTTTTCCTCCTCTTTGATTTCTTGTTCAGTCAATTTAATCGGTTCCATTTTATTCTCGCATTCGTGGTCGGATGCAGGTTTTTGCCTGTCCGGGGGTTAGTATAGTCCTGTCTTTCAGGATTACAAGAGGTGAGTTTAGACTCCACAAGAGGTGTTATGGGATGAAAAGACGGCTGTCTTCTTACGCGCGATAGCATATGTGAACCCATTTCTGGACTAAAATCATCTCAAGGATCACTGCAGTCAAATCCTGCTTTCTATGATGCAACTTTCCTTACTCATCATCCTATTCATCAGCCTGAATCTGGCAGCCTGCTCGGCTGGATCTGTCAGCGGTCCAGCGATTAGTCTGACGATTTCCAATCAGACTCCGGCTGACATCTGCGAAGTTTACGCATCCAGCCAGGAGAGCAATGAGTGGGGCGCAAGTCTGCTGCCTGAGGGAAATTCGGTTTCAGCCGGCGAGGAACGCGCCTTTCAGCTTCCAGCGGGGGTATACGACATATTGGTACTCAACTGTGATGGCATTTCGATTTTTTCCGCCGCGCAGATTGCGGTGAATAGCAGCTTTCAGATCGGCGGGGCAGGCTGGGTGCCGATTACCGTTGAAAATGCATTCAACGGAGAAGTTTGTTATTTGTACATCTCCAATCAGGGAGAAGGTGATTGGGGCGTCGACCAGCTGGGCGGTGTGGAAAGCATCCTTCCCGGCGGCGTACGCATTTTCTATGTTCCAGCAGGCAGTTATCGCTTGCGGGCGGAGGATTGCACGCGCAACCCGCTGAAGGAATCAGGAATCTTTGACTCAGGTGCCGGGTTGACCTGGACGGTTGGCAACCCGTTGCAATAATTAAGTCGCCTTCGTTGACGAAAAGTTGCGCCTGGAGTATGCTTATCCGTGGGAGTGGTTGAGTTCCGGTGGGCTCCCCGGTCTTCAAAACCGGTGGCGGGCCGCGTTGCGGTCCGTGGTGGGTTCGACTCCCATCCATTCCCGCCTTACCGTTGAGTGAACTTTACAAGGACCAAATCATGGACAATTCGGGCATGACCCTGGAGCGCGCGGAAGCCGCGGTACGGAGAGTATTAGCCATTGAAGATATTACACCCGGGGATGAACGTTCGGGGTACCTGGTACGCTATCGCGGGCGACTGTTTTCGGATGATTCTGCCGCCGCTTATGAACAACTAAATGAATCGGTCAAACCTCTGGGGCTGACCCCCATTTTCCGCATGGACGAAGACCGCCACAGCGTGCTGCTGGTCAACCGGGTTGCCAGTCCAAGTCCATCCAACCCGCGGGTCAACCTGATTTTCTTCATCCTGACGCTGATATCGGTGTGGTTTACCGGCGGCATGATGAGCGTCACCGAACTTTCCAGCAATTGGTTGGAAAATCTGCAGCAGTTCATCGTTAAAGGCTGGCCGTTCACGGTGAGCATGCTTGGCATCCTGGGTGCGCATGAATTTGGCCATTACCTGGCCGGGCGCTACCACAAGGTGCAGGTGACGCTGCCGTATTTTATTCCACTGCCTTTCCCCTTCAGTCCATTCGGCACCCTGGGGGCCTTTATCAATATGAAGGAAATGCCGCGCAACCGGCGCATTTTACTGGATATTGGCATCGCCGGTCCGATCGCCGGGTTGGTGGTCGCCATACCGGTGCTGTTGATCGGGCTGTCCATGTCGCCGCTCACCCAGCTGCCGGCGGCAGCCGCAGCCGGTGGTGTGGGCCAAACCCAGCTGGAAGGCAATTCCATCATTTACTTACTGGCCAAATATACGATCTTTGGTCAGCTGCTGCCGGCTCCTGTCAGCTTCGAGGGATTATCGCCTGTGGTGTATTGGCTGCGCTATTTTTTCACCGGGCAGCCGCTGCCTTACGGGGGTTTGGACGTTTCGCTTGACCCGGTAGCCTGGGCTGGCTGGGGCGGCATGCTGATTACCGCCTTGAATTTAATCCCGGCCGGTCAACTGGATGGCGGACATATGATTTACACGCTGCTGGGTCGCAAAGGTGCAAGGCGGTTGCTCCCCATTGTGCTGGCAGCATTGGTGGTGCTGGGGTTTGTATGGACCACATGGTGGTTTTGGGCAGCGTTAATTTTCCTGCTCGGACGCGTGTATGCCGAGCCGCTGGATACCATCACACAGCTGGATGGGCGGCGCAAGATGCTGGCGATATTGGCGTTAGTGATTTTTGTGCTGGTGTTTACGCCGGTGCCGCTGGTCTTAATGTTGTGACACGGGTGCCGTCGAGGGTGGAATATTCCCCCAACGCGGCAACAGTCAGGCAGATATGGGCTGGTATTATTCCCAGCCAATCCCCCACCCGCAGCCGGCTGATTTCTTCGGGCGGCAGAGAAATAATGCCGTGTTCCTGCGAGAGCCTAGAAACGCGGGCATCGGCCAATGGCACGGACCACTCGCCATTGGCATTCAAGCGGACGATATAGCCGTAATGCGGCTGGCCGTTTTCCAGCACGACGTCTTTGGAAAGATGCACTGCGCCGCCGTATACCACCACCTCGCCTCGCTGTGGATGCAGCGCTACCACCGGGCAGGCCAGGACCGCAGCCACCTGCTGCGGGGTGCAGACCCCCAGCCGCAGCATTTGGCCATCATAAAAGACAAAATTACCGGGACGGATCTCATCCACCTTTCCCAGGTCGGCACACAGCGTGCAGCCGGGGGTATCCCCCACCGAGACATCCAGCAGTCCGTGAGCGCCACTCCATAAATCGGAGCGCAAGGTAGTCATGCGCATCACACTTTCGTGGTAGCGCTGGCAAATATCCTCAAGCGAGTTCGAACTGTAGGTTCTACCGGCGTGGGTTAATAGACCGCGCAGGCGGGTTTTATCACTCTGACTAACAGCCTGTGCCAGGCGGGAAATTGCAGTTGGAGCATCCCAGGCCAGTCCGGTGCGGCCGCTGCCGCTGT
>DATMXL010000267.1:0-9702 GCA_035561555.1 Bellilinea sp. | reverse complement strand
CGAAGAAATTTTATAAAATCGCTGGGAGCTGCCGCCGGTATGGTCGGGTTGGCCAGTCTGTGGCCGCGGGAAACCACCCTGGCGCATGATGGGCCGCATCCATTGAAGATGGCGAATGACAGCAGCAGCCCGGATGCCATGGTCATGGCGCAAACCGACCTCCACGACGATAATAGCGGCACAGTCGGCGACGTTGATCTTAGCCGTTTCGACCCCACCACCTTCATGACTGAATTTGATTACGGTCTGGTCAGCCAGCTGGCTGACGGACGCACCGTGCGTGACTATCAGATTACGGCTACCGAACAGGACATCGAGATTGCCCCGGGGGTCTTCTTCCCGGCCTGGGTGTACAACGGGCAGGTGCCGGGACCAACTTTCCGCTGCACTGCGGGCGACCTGCTGCGTTTTCACTTCACCAACAGTTCCACCCATGCGCACACCATCCACTTCCACGGGTTCCACCCGCCGACCATGGATGGCGTGACCCCGATCATTGAGCCGGGCAGACTGTTCACCTATGAATTCGAAGCACAGCCGTTTGGCCTGCATGTCTATCACTGCCACGTGATGCCGCTTAAAAAGCACATTCACCGCGGACTATACGGCACCTTCATTATTGATCCGCCTGAAGGACGCGCGCCGGCTCAAGAGCTGGTAATGGTGATGAACGGCTTCGATACCAACTTTGACAACGAGAACGAGGTGTACGCGGTCAATACAGTGGCTTTTCATTACGTCCGTCACCCGGTTCAAGTTAAGGTGGGCCAGCTGATCCGCATCTATCTGACCAATTTGACTGAGTTCGATCTGATCAATTCCTTCCACGTCCATGCCACTATGTTCCGGCTGTACCGCACAGGCACCAGCCTGGAAAATTTTGAATTGACCGACAACGTCATCATGGGACAGGGTGAGCGCCACGTGCTGGAATTCACCCTCGATTATCCCGGTCAATATATGTTCCACGCGCACCAGTCCGAGTTCGCCGAACTGGGCTGGATGGGCATGTTCGAAGCGGTGGCATAGGAGGCAATCATGGACCTTGAAAAAAGTACGCTGGTAAAACCATTGCGAATGCCATCCTGGCTGCTCTCTCTGCTGCCGCTGCTGCTGCTCGGGCTGCTGGCCTGGGTTTTCTCGCTGGCAAATCCACTATCCTTATTCACCGGGAACCTGCCGCCAGTCGAGCAGTTGTCCGTGGAACGGGTGCTGCTGTCTGAAGACGGATTCGAGCTGCGGCTGTTGAACAGCGGTCCTTCACCGGTGAGTATTGCTCAGGTGACGGTGGATGACGCCTTCTGGCAGTTCAACCAGGAGCCAGCCGGCGTCCTGCCGCGCCTTGGCCGCGCCACACTGACCATCCCGTTTCACTGGGTGGCCAACGATCTGTACAATATCCGCCTGATCACATCCACCGGACTGACCTTCGATGCCGAAGTGCCGGTTGCCACGCAAACTCCGGTTCCCGGTGGGCGTGAATTCCTGGCGTATGGGCTGCTGGGGATTTACATTGGCATTATTCCGATTGCCATTGGATTGTTATGGTTCCCGGCGATGCGGCGCATGCAAAAACGCTGGCTGAACGCCGTGCTGGCTTTGACGATTGGCCTGCTGGTCTTCCTGTTGATCGACACGCTGCTAGAGGTGATCGAGATTGGCGGGACAGTGCCGGGTGTCTTCCAGGGCGTGCCGCTGGCGTTATTCGCCGCTCTACTGTCCTGGCTGGCGATTGTCGCATTGGGTTCGCTGCGCAAGAAGAAAAGCGGTGAAACCAAAGCGCTGCGCGGCTTCCCGCTGGCCTTTCTGATCGCTGCCAGCATTGGTCTGCACAACCTGGGTGAAGGTCTTTCGGTCGGAGCTGCCTTCTCATTAGGAGAGGCAGCCCTGGGCACCTTCCTGGTAGTCGGCTTTATCCTGCACAACGTCACTGAAGGCATTGGCATTGCTGCACCGCTGCTGCCTGCCAACCTCGATACGGATGAAGAGCCGCCGGTCAACCCAAGTCTGGGTGCATTTTTAGTGCTCTTGTTGGTCTCAGGCGGTCCGGCAATCATCGGCGCCTGGATTGGCGGGTTTGCCTACTCGCCAGTGCTCAGCACGCTGTTCCTCGGCATCGGGTTGGGAGCCATCTGGCAGGTGATCGTCGAAGTGTTGGGGCTGCTGCGCCGTTCGGCGGCGGCAGAAAAAACCAATTGGATCAACGGCCTCAATCTGGGTGGTTTTGCCGCCGGGCTGGCGATCATGTATTTGACGGCTTTCCTGGTCAAATTTTAAGTATTGTAATTGTACAGAGTTATCAGACCACGGGCAGGCGTGGAAGCCTGCCCCTACGACTGTCTCTCATATAGGGAGACATGCTTCATGGAAGCGCTGGTAAAGGCTGATTGTTCCCAGCCGCCCCAGCGTTGTCGCAGCCGCAAGCCAGCCAGGCGCGCCATCAGATCCATTTCTGAGGGCCAGATATAGCGCAGCTTGACAGGGTAAATCTCCACCCCTTTGGAACTCAAATGTACATGCTGCGCGGTGATCACCTGGCTGGCAACATCGATCTGGGAGGCATCGATCCGCAGCAGACCATCTTCCATTCCATTTACCCGCAGGGATTGCGTTTCAGCAATCCGTATTGGGTCTGGCACGAAAGCTTCGACCACAAACAACCCATCAGATGCCAGGTGACGGGCGACGTTGTCAAAGCAGCGGCACTGGTCCTCCTGGGTCAACAGCCCAAACAGCGTATTGAAAACCACGTAGATCAGCGAAAATTCGCCCTCAACGCCCACCTGGCTGAAATCGCCGATGGTCACCGGGATGCGGTCACCGCCGGGTTTGGCCTTCAATTTAGCCACCATGGCGGGCGAGGCATCGATGCCATGCACCTCCACGCCCATGCCCTGGAGCGGCAGTGCAAATCTACCGGTGCCAATACCCAATTCCAGAACGCTTCCGCCGCGCGTCAGGTCGGCCAGGCGGTGGATGGCGGCTTCGTCATATCCAGGGTAAAGATCGTCATAAACCCCTGCTATTTTCTCACCATAAGTATCCGGCGTATAAGTGTCCATTTTTCAATCCCTTCCTATCATTATGATGAAATTGGCGGGGTAATTTTCAAACCACTGTGTTTCACAGCAACGAACACAATACTGGCGTGTTATGTATAATGATTGTAGACGCGAGGCAGCATTCTTTTTTTCTTTTTCGGGGAGGAAACCATGAAACTTACTGCACCAAAAAATGTTACCTGGTGGATTGCCGTTGTTCTCGGAGTCCTTGGATTTCTCGGGCAGGTCGGTGTTCTATCCTTTGTCGCTACCTATGCCTTCTGGCTGGTTTTCGCCGGTTTCGTACTGCTGGCGTTGGCCACTTTCTTTAAAGACCTTTAGTACCATGCATCCCCGCGGCGGAAGACTCATCCGGCCTCGCGATTGAGCGCCCCACCCTGGGTTGTCAAGAATCCTCCTGGAAGCAGGAGGACTTTTGTTATTGCCAGAGAAATTCGAGCGGTTCGGCTTGCGGCAGGGTGATATTCTTAACTTCCGGACTAATGGTGCCGCAAACTCCACCCAGGCAGTTGCAATCCTTGTCCATGGTGACACTGGTGCAGGAGATAGCCGTAAAGCTGACATACCATTTTCCAGCCGCGGTGGATGGCAGATAGGCATAAAACGTGCCCGTGTCATCGGTCAGTGCATCGGTGCGCGGTGCGCTGGCACCAGCGCCCTGGACCATGAACTGGATACCGTTAACGGGTTTGCCGCTGGCATCCGTTACGGTGCCGGTGATCAATTGGACGTCCTGCGGCTCGCGGATAGGCGCCAGCTGCAAGTCAATCACGCTGGAGATCAGCTGGTTGAAGATCCAGCCGTTGCTGCCATCTGCCAGTTCCACGTAAATCCACTCGCCGCCGGGTGATTTGCCAAGCACCTGGAACTTCGTTTCGGCATCGAGCTGCGTCTGGATCTCGAACAGATATCCGGGGTTGGCGCGCACGTTAAGGAAGTCTGTCAGCGCTTCGGCTTCAAAAGCCAGGAAGGGTGTGGGTGAGGGAAGCGGGGTCTGGGTCGGCGCTGGAGGGGGCGTCCAGGTAGGCGGCAGAGCCGAAGGACTGGGTGCGGGTGTTGGCATCTCGGGTGATGATGCCGGCGGCTGGGTGCCGCAGGCGGTCAGCAGGAGGAAAACGATCAGGAACAAGGCAGGCCACTTAGTCATAACTCCCTCCTCAGTGCGAAAACGTTCTGTAATTATTATATCCGGTCGTGCAAGTGGGGAGCGGATGGCAGGCGGCAAGATGTGTCCGTATTTGGTGCGTTGCATATGTTTTTGATGCGATGCACTTGAACTTGATACTGCTGGACCTCAATCGCCCGGTGGTCAAGAGCACGTGCAATGCATCTGGGGGGTTAAATGCACGAAGATCAAATGCGCAGATCAAGACCCGTGCAATGCATCTGAGAGATGCAATGCACGAAGATCAAATGCGCAGGTCAAGGGCGAGTGCAATGCACCGGCATTTGCGACCTTAACATGAACAAACGACAATTCCTCGTAAACCAGCCTTGTATGACCAGTCTCGGAGCCTGGAATTTACAGATATGCGAACGTTTCCAAGGGCTCTATCCGGTTATAAAACCTGGATTCTGCAAACTCCATTATGAAGTTGCAAATTCAATTATCATGGCAGAGGTCCAAAAAACAAAAAACTGGCCACAATTTGATCGGCTACAGCTTGCACATCGTCTGGAATGCCGTTATAGACGAATCCCTGCTGAAAATAAGGTGCTGTGGTATCCAGGTTGATACCGAAAACAAGTTTTCCGGTTCTGAGACCGCCCACCATTCGATCGACTTCAAATTCACCGCCGCCGTTGTATAAAACGGCCATATCCAAGCTATTGGATATCAAAACCCGTCGAGGTATTTCAGTGCCAACGAAATTCACCTCGCCCTGCTCAAAAATGTCTCCTTCCGGAACTCCTGTTCGCCCAAGGGGGTACTCATCTGGTTTCCGGAAACTAATGTGTAAGCTTTGTTCTCCCCAATTAATCGTCACACTATTTGCGCTGGTTAAAAGTTCCAGATCTGCGGGGTATTGGAAGGTAAAACCATATTCTGAATTGGCCACCTGGGTAAAGTCAGGCGATACCGCCGGCATAATTTTGTAATTGGGCTTAAAAACCAGGTTGGATTGCCGCTTTTCGGAGAGGGCAAAAGATTCTTCGTTGCTTGTTTGGGTGGTTGAGGCTGAGGGCGGAACGATGGTCTCGGGAGGTCCAGATACATCGGTGGATGTGTATGAAGCAGGTGAGTTGGTTATGGCCATTGTTAGAGACCCAATCGGGGTAGGTGGTGGCGTGGCCGGATTACAGCCGACCAACAGCAGGAAGGCGATCAGGAACATAGCGGGCCATTTGGTCATAACTCCCTCCTTAGTGAAAAGACGTCCTTTATTTAGTAGTTACGGTCGTGCAGGGGTGATTTTCTCGCAACGACGTGACTTCTCCTGGTGCAATGCCGTTAAATCATAATCATTACTTTCCCGGCTGACCCTGACTGAGCCAGGTCAGTTCATCCGTTTCCCGATCGTAAAGGAATAAGTCATAGCAGGCATAGGCACCCACCACGTACGGGTCAAAACACTGGCGTTTACTGACGCCGGGCGGTAGTAAATTGGCAGCCTGCGAGGAGAAGGCCACATATCGCCCGTCGCCAGAAATGTGAATATCGCTGGACCAGCCTTCCTGCTGCAAGGCAACCACACCGCTGGGTCCGTTGCCCTCATTATTGTTGGCGTCCTTGCTGATCAAGTTCATTTCACCGGTCTGGCGATCCAATAGATAGATCTGTGGGTAAGAATCCGGAGCTTGTTTTTCATCGTAATCGTATTCAGTCAGCGCACCAAACGCCAGCCAACGTCCGTCGTTTGAAATGGACGGTGAATGGCCGCTGGGGTATGCGTACAACCCAGCCCAGATGGTCTCGGTCTTTCCGGTGGTGCGGTCATGCAGCCGAATGACCGGGCGGTAAACCGGTGACGGTGTTATCAGTTCAGTCCAGGCCAGGAAGCGGGCGTCGGCTGAAATTGTAAGGTAAGGGTAAGGATTTCCCATGGTATATTGGATTTTGGCAGGAATTCGCTCTAAGTCACCAGTGGCGATCTCGTACAGAAAAACATCGGCGCATTCGAGGTTCGAATCCGAACAACGCGTGTCGCCCGCCACCAAATTGCTGGCGTCAGAAACAAACGCCAGGTAGCGCCCATCGCCGGAGAAAACCGGTTCGGTACTGGTTGAACCAGGAATCCATCGATTGCCCTTATCGACGCTAACCGGGGTGATCTTACCGGTCGTGCGCTCATAAAGGTAAAGCTGCCACCCGTTCTCTGCTACTTTCAGTGCCAGATAGCGGCCCTCCGGCGACAGGCTGGGATAGATTCCCGTGCCCAGCGTTTCTTCCAGCGGCAGAAAGTCGATCTGCGAATCTTTGCCGGTGCTAAGGTCGCGCAGCAGCACATTGTTGTAATGCTCGGCTGCCGGCTGCGGGCTGTTGGAGCGTAATCCGTACAGGAGGTAGCGCCCATCAGCGCTCAAACCGGCTGCCCGCATCGGCGGCGCGAAAGTATTATTGGCGCCAAATTTGGGGGTCACCTTGAAAAAGGTTCCACTTTCGAGGTTGTAAAGGAATGGACCCATTAACCCCATCTGATCCCCTGGTACCAATCCCTTAACATCGCTGTTGAACGCCAGAAGGCTGCCGTCAGAGGAAAAACCTACCGAGAATGCGTTATTGGAGGTTGTGGCAGCTGCTTCGGGCGTCGGCACTAATAATGCATAAGAATCCTGGATCAACTCAGTCGGAATAACATTGGTATCGGATGTCGCGCCGGGAATTTGTATCGTTTTAGCAATTTCCCAGTTGAGGTCGAGCGACGCACGATCGATGGCTTTCAGTTCCATCACAGTGAAGTAATCCCCATGTTCGAAGAACAGATATACCGCGGGATAATCCTGAACCCAACGCATAATCAAGGCGTAGGCGCGTTTACCGCCAACCATCAATGACGAGTAATCCTTATCCGGGAATTCCCGATCTTCGTAGCCGGTAAACCGCCGCATTCTTTGCTCAAGGGTCATGGACGCGTACAAACGATAGGTGTCCGTCCGGATGTAGTTGCCCGGATCCGGTTCTTCAAAGCGCAAGGCCTTACGCAAGGCAAGTGGAGCAGCGGTAGCATCCGGCACGGAACTGATCCAACGAATATTCCAATCCGCTGGGTAATCGAACGCAAAGGAGTAATCGGTGTCACAGTAGGATAGATAACCATCTATCATTCGGGGTTCGGATTCTACTTGTTGACAGTAGGCCTGCCCTGACAGGGTGGGAGGTATCTCCACAAGGGGTTTTACGGCGCTATGTTCGGTCGTAACCTGAGTACAGGCGGCGTAAAGTAGCGACCAATCCACCTGCCCATAGTATTGCGCACTGGGCGGCATGGGTACCTCGCAGCCGGTTGGCAGTGCCTCCTTGAGGATGGGATTCGCCGACATAATGCGGGCGGTATCCTGATCGCGTTGGACAAAAGCGATCTGTGCGTTGTCCAGTCTCCATTTGGGAGCATCTTCGTAAGCTTCGGTTTCAGTCAGGCGCCAATAGGCTCGCGCCAGTGGTTCAACCAGGTAAATGCGGCGTGCCGCGATGGCCGGGTTATTCCAGCCCATGTTATCGGCGTAATCCGGGCCGGTCTGACTGGCATCGACCGCCGCCACAGCAATTTGGTAATTCCAAGGTGACCAGGCTAATGAACCGGTCACCAGTTGATTTGCGGGAATCACGATTTCGAGCTTATCGTCCTGAACCTTGTAAAGCGAGAGCCATTTGTTGACCTGGGCGGAGCGCCCGCCGCCATCGGTGAACGCCAGAAACTTGCCGTCAGGCGACCAACTCTGATAGGTTTTATTGATGACGGCCGCTTTGGAGAGTTCCTTTGCCGCGCCCTTCTGGACGTCCAGCACCCACAGCGGCAGACCGTCCGCCTGAAGCGAGGCGCTGTTACTCCCCAGCCAGAAGGTCAGGCGTTTACTGTCCGGCGACCAGGTCCCCAAAATGATCTGACCTGACTCTGACGGTTCAGGTGCAAAATTAGCAACCACAACACCCTGAGCAGCTACAATTTCCAGGCTGATGTTTTGCGGGTGGAATATCGCGGTATACTGCCCATCCGGAGAGATCAGCCGCTCTGTACCGGGTACGTCCTCCAGGATTGAAGTCGGCTCCGGTGTATTGGATGGCGAAACTGTCGCTGTTGGCGACCCAGAGAGAGTGCTGGTTGAATCTGGCGCTCCAACCGGCTGTACCGGCAGAAGTTTTGGCGCCAGGATGGCCAATGCCAGCAATACAACCACTGCACCACCCACCAGCACACCACTGCGCAGGTTGCGGAAGGTCAGCATGCTTTTGGTGCGGCGCCGCAATTGGCTTTGACCGGCAGCTACCTTCTGGCGGATTTCCTGCGGCGAGGGCAGCCTGGGTGAATAAATGGAAGGCAGTCCAGTGCTCAGCTCAGAGACCAGAGCAGCATAGGACTGGCACTCCGGGCAGGTATCGAGGTGCGCCGATAATTCTTTAGCAGACTGACCCGAAGTACTCTGACCAGAATGCAGCATTTTATGGACTTGCTCATGGGTGAGGGTTTTCATAGTTTACCCTCCTCTTCTTGAGGGGTAATTTCCTGGTCAAAACCGGTAAGGGTGTGCCGTAATTTCAGGTGGGCGTAATGTAAGCGCGAATGGACGGTGCCTTCGCTCAACTGCAGGGCCTGCGAAATCTCCTGAATCGACATGCCGTGCACGTAGCGCAGCAGGATCGGCAGGCGGTGTTTCTCATCGAGCGCTTCGATGCTGCGCTGCAGGCTGCGTTGATGTTCATTACGCAGCACCACTTCTTCAGTCGATGGAGCAGTGTGTCCGGTCTGCCGCGAGCCCATTTTCAACCGGTCAACCAGCCGGGTGCGTGCTTTTGAGCGGCGCATTTTGTCACGGCAGGTATTGATGGCGATGCGCGCCAACCAGCTTTTGAGCTGGCTGCCGGACTGGAAATTGTCAAGGTGCGTGACTGCGCGGATGAAGGTTTCCTGGGCGGCATCGTCCGCCTCGCTGGCGTCGCCAAGAATTGAAAGCGAAAGGCGGTAGATAAAAGGGAAATACTCGACCATCAGGCATTCGTATACCCGCGGGTCCCCGGGCGCAGATTTCGGGATCATCTCTTCGAGGCTGACCATGCGATTCGCCGATCTATAGGTTAAAACGCACTTCGGGGGGAAAACCTTCATTTTTAATAGATTACACAAGAAGATTATAGTACCCATGTAGGGGCTTAGCGTTCCAATGTAGGGGTTTAGCGGCGCTAAGCCCCTACATGTGATGGGACAGCCGATCCACCCCAAGCAAAACGGGTTAAACTGCTATAATTTCCTTTGGGGAAATCACCGTGATGCATTCATCTCCAGTACCTGCTAAAACCGCCTGGAGTTCTTTACTGGTCTTATTCACGCTGGTCAGCCTGCTGCTGACGGCCTGTGGTGCGCCCACGCCTGCCCCTGACCAGACCCCCACCCGCACAATGACGCCTTCCGCCACGCAGAACCTCTCGCCAACCGCATCTCCCGCAGCCATTCGCACCCCGCGTCTCAGCTACCCCGCCTATAAA
>DATMXL010000266.1:0-7443 GCA_035561555.1 Bellilinea sp. | reverse complement strand
CCTTTGGTATCGTCAAAGACGAACGAGATCTTGAAAGCGTAGGCGGCCGGATTGGCGGTCACGTTGACAACCAGCGGCACCGAAATTTCCTTGGTGGCGCCGGCAGCCAGGTCACCCAGGAACACCAGGTTGGAGGAACCCAGCGGCGCAAAGGTTGAGAGGTCAGCGCCCGAGCCAGACACTCCGCCGCTACCCGGCGTGCCGTTGTCGGCTGTGCCGCCGCCCAACACCATGGCTACGGAACGCGAGTCGGCATTGCCGAGGTTGGTCACAGACAGGCTGAGGGTGAACATCGAGCCCGGCTGCAGCGGGTCCATATCGGTTTCGTAGTTACTGACCACCAGCTGCGGACGGCTGACCGCGGTTGGCGTCGCGGTGGGACGAGCCACACCACCCGTAGAAGGCGGTTTATTAAGCGCAATGGTGATGGCAAAGGATTCGCTGTAGGTTGTGGAGCCGGCCAGGTCTGTATAGCTTACATTGACCGTCAGACTGGCGTAACTCGAGCCCGCCAAGGAGGAACTGGCAACAAACGGCTGCACAATGTTAACTGCCTCTCTTGAATCCACTTCCTCGTAGGAACGCACACCGCCTGTATTCAAGGGCAACATATCGCCACCGGAATAAGTGAGGATCAAGTTTCGCGCGAAGTCCTGACCGGCGTTTACAACCCGCAGTGTCAGTTCGAACTCCTTGCCGGGTGTCACCGAACCCCCGGTGACGGAATACGACTCCAGCACAATCAACGGGCGGAAGGATGATGATGGTGCTGTGGTCGAGGTGGCAGGAGGGATGACAGTTGAGGTATCCTGCATGAGGGATACAGTTGGTGACAGCGTCGCGCTCGGTGTCGGGGTCTCCGTCGGCGTTTGAGCGTAGGCCGGCTGGGCTGTCAACATACCCAATACCAAGGTGATCAAGAGGGTGATGGATAGGAGTTTAGCTTTCATGATTATTCTCGCCTTCTGCGGTGGTTTCAAAATCAAACGTCGATGCGGCCTGGTACTCGGCTTCGGTGACGATCCGGCCATCCAGGAGATAAATTGTATGGGTAGAAAAGTGCTGCATACGCGGGTCGTGAGTGGCCACAATGACCGTGTGCCCGGCTTTATGCAGGACCGACAGCAATTGCATAATGGCGTAACCGCTGGCGGTATCCAGGTTGCCGGTGGGCTCGTCCGCCAGGATCATTTTAGGCTGATTGATCAGTGAACGGGCGATGGCTACCCGCTGCTGCTGACCGCCGGAAAGTTCGGTCGGTTTATGGAGTGCACGGTCGTCCAGCCCAACTCGTTTCAACAATTCCAGAGACCGTTTGCGGCGCTCGCGGGTGGCAGTGCCCGCAAAACGCATGGGGAAACCCACGTTTTCAGCTGCGTTCATGGTGGGCACCAGGTTGAAGGATTGAAAAATGAATCCGACCATTTTGCGGCGGTACTCGGCCAACTGGTTTTCGTCCATTTTCTCCAGCGCTTCGCCCTCCACGTGGATGCCGCCCGAGGTCGGCCGGTCCAACCCGCCGATCAGATGCAGCAGGGTGCTCTTGCCCGAGCCAGATGGACCCATCACCACGATGAACGAGCCATAGGGGATCTCCAGGTCTACTCCATCCAGAGCGTGGACGGTGGTTTTTCCCATCACATAGGTTTTCCGCAGATCACGGATTTGAATAAAAGGCGTCATACCAGATAACCTCTAAAAGAAGAAACCGCGGGTAACATCCAGGCCACTCAGTAACCCGCCGACATAACCAGGTATGGTTTGCAGTACCAGCATGAGCAGAACCGATATAAATACGGCTGTCCAGGCTTTGCCGCGCGTCAATCTGGTTAATGGCAGCGAGCCAACCATCAACAGGATCAGCTGCCAGATGAGATAAATATCCACAAAAGTCAACAAGACCCGGATAAAAGCCGAAAATCCTTCGGCATCCGCGGCAACAAACCCGGATACTCCGGGGGAATCGACCAGGCGCTTGTTAACCAGAATGAAAAAGATCGTCACAACGGAACGCAGCGCAAAGGGCAGGCTGGCCCAGGCTGCCAGATTGATAGCCTGCCGGCTATTGCCGCGGCTGCCGCTCAGGGTGAGCGCCAGATGCAAGATGCTGCCGAGCAGGAACCAGCTTAACCAGATGCCAATCAGCGCACCCAGAGCTGGAAATAAATAGATAAACAATGGATTGGCTTTATTCGCCTGCGAGGCGAAATACTGCTCCTGTTGATCGGGGGGCCAGTATTGGAAATCGGGCGGCAGCTCGCCAACTTGCTGCGTTAACTGGGTGCGGATGGGCGCGGCAACCAGCACCACCAGAATCGCCAGTACGCTCAAAATCAGCAGCGGGGTTTGCCAGACAGGGTGATCGCGTTCCACAACAGTTTTCAGGGTTTTTGCGGGCCGGAAAAACAATGGGAGGACCCATTCAAAATGCAGGCGGCGTTCTTTTCCACCATTGATCACACTGGTTTCCATTTCAAGGTCTGCCATGGGGAGTAACGATCCTTTCTAATGTTTCCTTCACGCAATTTTCCATCAATTTGTTAGTATAGCGACATGAATAAAATAAACACCCTACTAAAGGATAGTGTCAAGACGATGCCAGGGTGAATAAAGTTCCATCGGCAAGGGAGATGATTCTGCAATATTATAGTCAACAATTAGGCGGCGCTTAATATCAGATTTGTGATTAAAATTACAAGCAGCATCCGATGATCGTGGAGGGAGTGGTTATGCAGTTGAATGTGGGGTTGGAAAATGGCGCAGATGGACGCCCGCTAGCCTGGGCGCTGGATTTTCCGGGTTGTTTTGTTTACGGCTCGGACGGATCTGAAGCGGTGATCAACATGGCACCGACATTTGTGGCATTCAAGAGCTGGGTCGCCAGCCACACCCGCGCGAGCTGGCTGACAGACATCCATGACGTGGATGTACGCCTGACCGAGGTGTGGGAGGTCTACAACATCGATGCAGACTACAACGTGACCTCCGACGGCGATTACGAGGTCAATGCCTGGTTCCGCCACGACTGGAAGCCACTCACCCGCCTGGACGTGCGCCGCGGTCAACAGATCCTGAAATTCGCACGTGCTGAATTAGTAGAGGTCGTGCAAACTTTGCCCGCCGAAATCCTCGACCGGACCTACGCACAGGAACGCTGGAGCATTCGCGGAGTGCTCGGTCACATTGCCAAAGCTGAATGGTGGTATATGGATCGGCTGGAACAGGCTGGCAGCCCCCGCAGCAGCCTGCCGCAGGATACCTTTGAGCAGTTGGCTGCCGTTCGCACGCAGCTGGAAAAAATATTACCGTATCTGGAGGGAGTGGAGCTGGTGCGCGGGGTGCAGGGCGAGATCTGGAGCCCGCGCAAGCTGCTGCGCCGTGCCATCTGGCACGAGCTCGACCATCTTGAACACGTTAAGAAACTGCTCGCAATGTAGGAAACAATCACCGCAGAGGACACAGAGATAACAGAGAAAACAAAAGAAATCATCAAAAACCATGATCTTCTCCGAAACCGCTTTGCCAGGCTGGAGCATGACGCAGCTTTAGTACCAGGCTGGTAAATGAGATAAAAAAGTAAATAGGGATGTAGGTGAATGCCTCGGCATGCGATTGGATATATTGAAAAACCGAGAAAATACGTTTTCGGACCATCGAACAGCACTCTCCGAACCTCTCCTTTTTATGATGAAATAAGAGAGGAATAAAGCTTACCTGGTAGTTTTGAACCCGATCGTGCGGTGAGTACCGTCGCAAAAAGGTTTATTCTCCGAGTGACCGCAGCGGCATAGCGCCGCCCGAGTATCCTCGCGGATCACATGCCCGCCGACTTCAACGATCTTCATCTGTCAGCGGACAAACAACGGGCCGTTGGGCTGTACATCGATGACCGTTTCCACGGGTGCAGCTTCCTGTTCGCCGCCATCCAGTCGCTCGTAATGCAGCGCACCGGTCGGGCAGGTTGTCACCACCCGGGCAATTCGGTCAGCAGCAGCGGAATTAACATTCACCCAGGGGCGAGTGTTGGGGTCGAACACCTGCGGCAATCCGTGAAAACAATTACCGGCATGGATGCAAAGCCTGGGTTCCCAGAACACCGCGATCTGGTCATTTTGATACACTCGCTCGACTCCCGGACGTTTGCGGTCTTCAACTTTCTTCTCAGCTGGATTATTCATGGCATCCATCCTGGAAGTAGGGTTTTCAAAACGGTATCCGGATTAAAAAGTCAGGATCTTACTGGCGTCGATTGTCCACTGCGCCAGTTGACTCATGGTACTGATTTCTACGCCTTCGACTAATGGCAGCCCCCGAATTCCGCGAGCGTCGGAGCAGGTACCGCAGGCTTTGACTGCGCCGCCTTTCGCGATCACCGAGCGAAGCATGCGCTCGATATTGTAATAGCCTTGCGGCGTGGTCTGATTGGGCAAGGCACAGGTCACCGCATCAGCCATCAGGAAAATTTGTACTTCAACCTCAGGGTGTTCCTTCTGGGTCATCATCGCCAGGCGCAGCGCATTATAAGCTTTCTCTGAACCATACGGCGCATCGTTGATAATGAGCAGGAATTTCATTTTCCCCTCCAGGCGTTTTTCCCAGGCCACCCCTGATTCGACTGAGATTAAAGCGGCCTGTTAGCCGACAATCTTTACCAAATGGTAATTCTTGCGTCCGCGGCGCCAGACCATGTAGCGGCCATATAATAGATCATCAGTTGTGATAACCTGGGCAGGGTCGGTCACCCGGCGATTATTAAGGTATATTCCACCCTCGGTTATAGCCCGTCGCGCTTCACCCTTTGACTGGGCCATGCCGCTTTCAACAAGCAAGTCAACGGCTGTGGACGAGTCGGTGGAGAGCCGCTCCGGTTGCAGCATGTATGAAGGTACGTCGGCGAAAATATCCTCAATCTCAAAAATAGTTAACCCTTCCAGGCTGCCGCCAAACAACACCTGAGTGGCCTGTTCAGCTTTGGCAAGAGCGGTCTCGCCGTGGACAGTCAGAGTCATTTCATGCGCCAGGCGGCGCTGCGCATCGCGCTGCTCCGGATGAGTTGCCAATGCCAATTCCAGCTCCAGGATTTCGTCTTGAGTCAGGAAAGTAAAATATTTAAGGTATGGAATCGCGTCGCGGTCGTCGGTATTCAACCAGAACTGGTGAAAGCGGTACGGTGAGGTGCGCTCCGCCGACAGCCACACTGAGCCGGATTCCGTCTTGCCAAATTTGGACCCATCCGCCTTGGTGATCAGGGGATATACCATGCCGAAGGCCGATGCGCCTGCGACGCGCCGAATCAACTCCACGCCGGCGGTGATGTTGCCCCACTGGTCGGAGCCGCCGGTTTGCAGCTTACAGCCCTCTTGCTGGTAGAGATGCAGGAAGTCGTAGGACTGCATCAACTGGTAGCTGAATTCCGTGAAGGACAGGCCTTCCTCGCGCTCCAGACGCGTCTTGACCGAGTCCTTGTTGATCATGGCATTGATGGTGAAGTGCTTGCCGGTGTCGCGCAGGAAATTGACCAGGTTCAGGTTGAGCAGCCAGTCCGCATTGTTCAGCACGCGCGCCGGATTAGCCTGGACCTCGAAGTCGAGGAAATGCGCCAACTGTTTTTTGATCGAATCGACGTTGGCTTCCACTTCTTCCCGTGTAATCAGCTTGCGTTCGGTAGCTTTGCCGCTCGGGTCGCCGATCATGGTTGTGCCGCCGCCCGCCAACGCGATGGGATGATGCCCGTAGCGCTGCAGCCGCGCCAGAGCGATCAACGGCACCATGTGCCCGATGTGCAGACTATCGGCGGTGGCGTCAAAACCGTTATAGATGGTCACCTTTTCGCGAGCCAACAGGTCCTGAACGCCTTCGACATAGTCATAAACCAAGCCACGCCACTTTAACTCTTCAAAAACATCGGGAGACATAATCAACCTTCCGGTAACGCAAAAATGATCGAATAGCCCCCATTTTAACACGATTTAGCCGCGGTCCCGGCCAGCGGGATCAGTACGCGGCGATGTGGTCAGTCAACAGGCTGCGCGCCCTGGACAATATCCCCTCCATCCATCGCCCGTTGCCATCGGATTGCAACTCGCCCGTGTTGACTGGCGGCGCAAAACTGATCTGGGTGACGACACCCGGATCTTTGCGGGTGATCAATTGCCAGATGACCTGCATGAACTCAGCAATGCGCCGGCGAGCGATGGCTTCCTGCCGCAGCAGCGTCAGCGGGTGGTGCACAAAACGCTTCATCAGCACGCCGCTGACCATAGCCAGGCTTAACTGCGTTTCCGGCACCTTGCGCAGCATGATTTCCAGACTTGGCGACCAGTTTTTCAGGTATTCCAACGAACCATCCTGCACCCCCGGATCGGGGTCGATGCGCCCGGTACCAAACTGGATCAACGCACCGCCATTGCGCAGATGATCGATAGCGCCGCGCAGTGCGATCAAACGCAGGTCCGGATTCGGACTGACAAAAATCATCCGCTGTTGGATGTTTTCCAGCGCATGGTAAAACGGGATCTCATAGACGATGATTTTTACATCTTGTCGCGGAATGCTGGCAGCCAGAGCCGCCGAGTCATAGGCACCGGGGTGATTGGAAGCGACGATCAACGGACCCTCATGCGGCAAGGTTTCCGAGCCGCGCGCCTGCCAGCGTACCGAAAGGTTGCGCAGCAGTTCCTGCCCGGCGCCGTACAATCCCGTTTCCTGCGCTGCCTGATCAGCAGACGAGAATATGCTGGCGAAGCGCTGGGTCGGCAAATGGAACAACCATCCCAGGCTGTGCCGTAAAACGCCTGTTTTGGACATGCCAAGCGCCAGAAAGATTTCGTCGGTGATGCGTTCGCGCAGGATGCGTACCTGTTCAGCAGCGATCATGATGGTCACCCTCGTTTGTTATTGCTATTAACATTATCACGGATTCGAGGTTACGCATAAAGGGGGAGTTCTTTAGGTTTTGGCATAAAAAAACTTCCGGCAAGTGACCCGCCGGAAGCGATGATGATAATAGACGCGTTGGCACCCATCCCGGGTGCAACCACCCGGTTTATTGGCGCAGTGAAGTGTCCCGCATGTGCAGAGGGTTATTCCCGCAATGGGGTGATTGAGATGAGGCGGCGTTATATCGGATCATTTATGCGAGCTTGTATGGTCCGAGGACTCGAAAGTTATCGGGCTCAAAGCCAGGAAAACTACGCCAAATCCTGCCACTACCAAGTAAACCACTGTAGCCATACCATACCTCCTCCTCCTGAAAGGCACGACCCCAACCGTAAAAACATGGGGCAGAACAGCGGATCAGAAGGTTTGATTAATATAACCCTCACTATGCGAAATAGCTTCGCATCAAGAAAGTGAGCCCAAAACCGGGCGTGCTCGTCTGGACGGCGTGCCAGAACGTGTGCTGCAATGTCGCCCCCTGACCTTGCGCTGTTTCTTGTATTT
>DATMXL010000265.1:0-3498 GCA_035561555.1 Bellilinea sp. | reverse complement strand
GTAGAAATTTTAGATCATTTAATCCGTCAGGATTGAACCAAGGAGTAAATATGATTAACGTACCTGTACATGTTACTGACGCAGAATTCGAAAAAACGGTATTGCAGGCCAGCCTGCCGGTTGTTGTAGATTTCTGGGCGCCATGGTGCGGTCCCTGCAGGATGGTTGCGCCGACACTCGAAAAACTTGCGACAGAATATGCCGGCAAATTAATCATCGCAAAAGTGGACACGGATGAAAATCCGGATTGGGCGGGACGCTTTGGCGTTCAGGGCATCCCGACCATGCTGTTTGTGTCTAATGGGAAATTAGTCCATCGTCAAGTCGGTGCATTGCCGGAAGGTATTTTGCGCGATTTGGTTGGACAATTCCTGGATGTCGTAGAGACCGCTTCACCTAATTAACTTGAAATCATTATTGGCAAAACCAGACCCCAGTTTTATGACTGGGGTCTTTGTTGTAGTTTACTGAATCGTTATAAATTATTCGGTGGCGCGCTCGATTTTGGCGCCCAGCGCGGCCAGTTTCCGATCCACCTTTTCATATCCCCGGTCTATTTGGCCTATATTACGAATCGTCGACTTACCGCGGGCAGAGAGAGCTGCCAGTACCAGCGCCATGCCGGCCCGGATGTCTGGACTTTCCATCTTTTCGGCATAGAACTCAGTGGGACCATTGATGATACAGCGGTGGGGGTCACAAAGGACAATTTGCGCTCCCATCCCGACCAATTTATCCGTAAAAAACATGCGGCTGGGATACATCCAGTCATGGAAAAGCGCTGTGCCTTTCGATTTGGCTGCAATCACCAGTGCGATGCTCATCAGGTCGGGCGGGAAACCAGGCCACGGGTTGACTTTAATTTCTGGGATGGCACCGCCAAGGTCTGATTCGATCACCAGCCGTTGATCTGCGGGTACGAAGATATCGTCGCCGCGGGTCTGCCAATCGACTCCGAGGCGCTCAAAAACCAGGCGGATCATATCCAGATACTGGTTGCCAGCATTGTGAATGGTAATTTCACCGCCGGTAACGGCAGCCGCGCCGACAAAACTGATCACCTCCAGGTAATCTGGGCCGATGGTAAATTCGGCAGTGTGCAGACGATCCACACCGCTGATGTGCAGCGTGTTCGAGCCGATGTTGGATATTTTAGCACCCATTAAGTTGAGCAGCTGGCACAACTCCTGGATGTGCGGCTCGGAAGCTGCATTGCGAATCACGCTTTCGCCTTTTGCCAGCGAACAGGCCATGATCGCATTTTCTGTGGCTGTCACGCTGGCTTCATCCAGTAAAATGTCCGCTCCCGTCAAACCGTGTGAGCGGAAACGGAAGCCGCGCTCATAATCCACCACCGCACCGAGTTTTTTCAAAGCCAACAGGTGGGTATCAACTCTACGGCGGCCGATGACATCCCCTCCGGGAGGCGGCAAGGTTAATTCGATGCCGCGGGCTGAAACCGGACCAGCCAGCAGGATCGAGGCTCGGATCTTCCGAGTGATATCGGGATCCAGGGTGGCAGGGTGAACATCCCTGGCTTGAAGCTGCCAGATATGCGGATCGAGTTCCGTGAACTCCACACCCAGACTTTCCAGTAAGCGCCGCATGATCTGGACGTCAACGATGTCAGGCATGTTTTTTAAGATCACGGGTTCATCGGTGAGCAAACAAGCCGCCATCAGCGGGAGGGCAGCATTTTTATTTCCTGCCGGAGTCACTTCCCCTTTGAGCGGGATTCCGCCTTCGATGATAAACTTTTCCATGTCTTCCTCCGGTGATTTTGAAAGTATTATAGCTTTAATGAAGAATTTCACCAACCAGACGAGCCACAGCACAAGAGAAGCACATGACCATTGATTCCGAGAGCGTCCAGCGAGTATTAAGCATGGCAGGAAACGGGGATAAGGAAAAATCCATTCTATTGCTGCATGGATTAGGTGTGTATGGAGTCTCCTGGGCTTATCAGGTGGAAGCGCTGTCTAAGGCTGGTTATGCTTCCCTCTCGCCGGACCTGCCAGGTTTTGGAAAGTCACCCGCGATTGGCAGCTGGTGGTCGGTGGAAGCCGCCGGAGCAGAGATGATTCGCCTGTTGGATCGGGAAAAATTTGAACGAACGGTGCTGTGCGGTTTATCCATGGGTGGTGCGGTAGCCTTACATATGGCATTGACCTACCCGGAGCGGGTTAACGGTTTGGTGTTGATCAACACCTTTGCAGCCTTACGTCCGGCAAGTATATCTGAGGTGGTGTATTTCCTAAAACGCGGATTGTGGTCTTTCATCGTCAGTCCGAGCAGCCAGGCGAAACTGGTAGCGGAGCGGATATTCCCCAAACCGGAACAAGACCAATGGCGCGAATTTCTAATCGAATCGATCCAGGTTTCGGATCCCAGGATGTACCGGCAGGCGATGATTGCGCTTGGGCGGTTCAATGTTTCTCGACAATTAGCAGAATTGCATTTACCGGTGATGGTGATCACTGGAAAAAATGACACAACCATCCCACCTGTGGTGCAGCGAAAAATGGCTGAACAGATACCGGAAGCGGAGCGCTACGAAATCGAGGATGCCGGGCACGGTGTTATTGTTGATCATTACGATGAGGTCAACCAGCTGCTGCTTAAGTTTATGGCGCAAGTTTATCCGAGTTGAGCGCGTAAGGCTTCCGGGTCGGTCACCGGCAGCTGGCAAATGAAATCCTGACAGTGATAAGCAGTGGGGGCGTGGTCAGTGGTAGTCCTATCGAGAAGAAGAGGCGGGGCATCAGGTGTGAGTGGCAGTACAGAGCGGGCTAATACCAGGCGAGGTTTATAGGTTTTCAGAGCAACTGCCGTGAGCGCGGTAAGCGCATCATCTTGAGCGTTGTCTTCCCAAACGATCGCCAGTTGCTGGTAGGGATTAAGTGCATGGTCCAGCGCCAGGAGCCAGGAACCAAAGGCGGTTGGGTATTGCGACAGGGTCTCCTGGATCGATTTCAAAGAATTTTCCGCCAATTCCTGGTATACCGATTCACTTGTCAGCGCTGCCAATATCAATAAACTGCGTATAGCCATAGAGTTTCCCGAGGGAGTGGCGTTATCCTGTAAGTCCTTAGGGCGGTAAACCAGGTCAAGCGCTAAAGCCGAGGTGTCAAAAAAGCCGCCGGCAGGATCTTCGAACTTATCCAGCATATCCTCTGTGAGTTTGACCGCTGCCTGATACCAGGTGGCGTCACCATCTGCCTGGTAGAGGGTGAGCAGAGCCAGTATGAAGGCGGCGTAATCTTCCAAAAAGGCCGGGATAGAAGCTGCTCCTTCACGCCAGGAGCGAAATAATGTGTTTTGGCCAGACATACCGGAAAGGATGAAGCGGGCACATTGTTGGGCTGCGCGTAAGTAGTCGGTCCGTTCCAGATAGCGACCAGCTTCGGCAAAAGCGCAGATTGTCAACCCATTCCAAGATAAAAGAATTTTATTGTCGGTTTCAGGACGCAATCGCGAATCACGTGCGGCGCGCAGCTG
>DATMXL010000264.1:0-8591 GCA_035561555.1 Bellilinea sp. | reverse complement strand
TTACTGAAGTGGTTGACTAAATCCAAAACCAAGTTAAACTACATATAAGGTAGGAGAATTATCACCTCCTGAATTACGAACATTGTTATTTATTACCTTAACGATATTGCCAATTCAGAGCTATTTGTCCGCAAACAAGCTGATTTGCAGTTGACCCAAACCATTGCCCTTAACATGTGGCATACCAAAGGCTACCACAGGAGGACTTCATGAGCACGAATCGATTGAACTGGCTTACCCGCACAGCATCTATTTTGATTGTCAGTATGTTGTTAATACCGATGTTTTTCGGTGGTGTCCGCAGTGTCCAGGCGGACATCATTACCGTTTGTGCTTCCGGCTGTGACTTTACTACAATCCAAGCAGCCGTAAATGCGGCGAATCCATTGGATGTTATCGACGTTAAAGCGGGGACATATGTGGAACAAGTAACCATAAGTAAAAACCTGACAGTGCAAACATCGGAAGGCGCAGTTGTCAAAGGTTTCCCCAATATGTCACAGGATTGCACCTCCCCATCGTTGCCTGAGAATCGGCCGATTTTGTGCGTAAATAATGGGGCAACTGTAAATATTGATGGCTTTACGGTTGATGGCGACAATAATGGTGACACAAATTTCAAACTGATGGGAATTGCCTACCGTAACGCGGGAGGCATCATTCAAAACAATACTGTCGTAAATATCCGCCCGACAACCGTAAGTAACACAGCAGGTGGCGTTGGGATTTATGTTTACAATACCGACACCGCACTTCGAAATGTTACGATAGCAAAAAATTTACTCCAGAATTTTAATGAAAACGGCATATCCATCACTACTTCCGAAAACTCTGGGAACAAAACCGAATTTTTAATTGACGGAAATACGATCGAAGGGATCGTTGGTGAGTCTGGTTTATATAATTCCACAGTTCCTCAAAATGGAATTCAAGTTCGCGTCCCATCGGGCGGTGGGATTATTCAAAATAACACCATCTCAAAAATTGCTTTCAACAACAATGGCAAGCTGCCATATGTTGGTGTAAGTATCCTCAGTATTTCCACCCCTGTTGACGCGTTAAACAACGTAATCATGGGTGCCCAAGCCGGGATCGTCTACTTCAACGACGATGAAGATTTTGGAAATTATCGGGAAATATCTGGAAACCAGATTCAGGTCTTCAAGCCAGGTACGGTAACCAATCCGGGTCAGAATGTCTACGGTATCCTGGTGTCGGACCGTTTGAAGGATACCCTCTCTCCTGTCGATCCGCCAGACCTAGCCGCGTCGGATGCTTCACTAATGGGAGCGCCTTTGAGTGTAGCAGTAAAAAACAACACAATATCCTATGTTGGCACACTTTCAAATACTAATACCTTCGGCATTGAAATTGATGCTGGTATAGGTACCAATCCCATTTCTGGTCCTGTCCCCGGGGACAACATACTGTCAGTTGATGTCTCCGGCAACCACATTTATGGGGCACCGAATGGGTTCGATGCTGGTCTGGTCATTTACCAGTGCGATGCGGCCGATTTACCGATTGGCACCGTTGAATTTTGCGGTGCCGGGTATTTGGACACCAGCAGTGTTGTGAGCAATGACATCACTGGCAATAATTATGGAGTAATTTTGAAAGGACCGATTGAGCAAGGGAAACTGGAAAACTTCCATCACAATCGCATTGTAGGAAATGCTATCGGTATTCAAGATGATACGGGCTCGCTAATCGGATTTGGCAATAACTGGTGGGGTTGTAACTCAGGTCCAAATGAACCGGGTTGCGACATTTTGGTCAATGGTGGGTTTGTCGGTCTTGCTAACCCCTGGTTGGTTTTAAGTACCAGTGCCGACCCAACCGCTGTCCTGGTCGGTGGTACCTCAACCTTGACAGCCGACCTTAACCATAACAATGCGGTTCCAGCTGTAGTCCCTTTAGGTTTTGTCCGGGATGGCATTCCAGTGACCTTTAGTGCGGCATCCCTTGGATCTGTAAATCCGCTTATCGGAGCCACTTTATCAGGCGCGGCACCAACCACATTTACAGCGCCATTCGTAGGCGGAACCTTCCAGGTTTGTGCTACCGTGGATAGCGAAACGGTTTGCTCTGACGTGACCGTGGAACCGCCGCTGCTGATCTTCCTGCCGCTGATATCCAGGTAAAGCCAGAGCCATTCCAGTCTATTTTGTAGGGAACGACGATGACGTCGTTCCCTAATGTTTATTAATTGATTTACCGTCGCGAATATTTCCTGAATCCATGACGTACAATATGTATAAAGTAATCGGGCTAACCAGCGAGGTGTCATTTGTACGACCAATTCAGCTCAAATTACGACCGCTTTGTCAATTGGCAGGGCCGTCTGGCCTTTGAAATGCCGCTTCTGGTCCGGCTGCTCCAACCACTCCAGATCTCGGGTCAGGTAGTTCGCGTCCTCGATGCGGCTTGCGGCACCGGCATGCATGCCATCGAACTGACACGCCGCGGCTTTGCCGCCAGCGGTGCCGATCTCTCCGCCGGGATGATCGACCAGGCACGCTCCAATTCAGCGACTGCTGGGTTGGATACCCGATTTGAGGCAGTTGGTTTTGGTAAGCTGGCCGATACCTTTGGCGTTGCCAGTCAGGATGCTGTGCTGTGCCTGGGTAACTCCCTGCCGCATGCCCTGACCGCGGCAGACCGCCGCACCGCACTGACCGATTTTTCGGCTTGTTTACGACCAGGCGGCATCCTCGTCACCCAGAATCGCAATTTTGATAAGGTCCTGGCTGCCCGCGAGCGCTGGATGGAACCACAATCTTTCACAGACAGCGCCGGCGATTGGATTTTCCTGCGCTTCTATGATTATCTGCCGGACGGATTGATCAATTTCAACATTATTACGCTGCAGCGTGCCGCTGCCGGCTGGCAGCAAACCGTCACAACCACTCAGCTTTACCCGCTGCGCCAGGCAGAACTGCTTGCCGGGTTGGCTGAAGCTGGTTTTGACGCTGTGCAGCTCTTCGGTTCGATGGACGGTAGTCCCTACGACCCGGTCACCAGCGATAATCTCATTGTTTCCGCCACTAAAGAATAAGTCAAGATTCAATTTTTAGGTCTTTGGTCGGGAATACGCTTATGTACACGATCCGCCGCGCAACGCAGTACGATGCCAGAGCCATCCATGCTTTGATCCGACTGGTGAGGATCAACCCCATGGCACTCGATTGGCGCCGCTTCCTGGTAGCGGTGGACGAACAGGACCGGGTCATTAGCTGCGGTCAAGTCAAACCGCATACCGACGGCACGCGCGAGTTGGCGTCGCTGGCGGTTGTGCCTGAATTGCAGCGCCAGGGAATCGGACGGTCGATCGTCGAGCAATTGTTGGCCGAATATCCCTTACCGCTCTACCTGACCTGCCGGGCTTCACTGCAGACATATTATGAGAAGTTCGGTTTTCAGGTCATGCATCCCACCGACATGCCCCCGTACTTTCACCGCATCTGGTCAATAATAAATGCCGTCGGACGCGTCTTCCGCTTTGACGAAGCGCTGCTCGTCATGGTGAGAAAGCAATCATGATGCGTACCGGGTAATGAAAATAGTGCAAATAAATAACACGAAAGACACCAGGAACACCTGATGATATGGATGATTCCGGTGCCTCTCGCGGTAAATGGCTCTAGCGCTGGATAACCGGGAGGAATACCGGATACACCATATCGATCTGCGCCTGAATCGGATTGGCAAAATCCGACTCGAACCCTTCAGCGGCATACGCAACCACCGTGTACAAGTAGGTTTGTCCGGCCACCCCGGAGAGATCTACAAATCCCGGACCAAAACTGCTGCCAACCGGGTCGAAAACGCGCCCGTCGCTGGAGCGGTACACACGGTAACCAGCCACGGCTTCATGTTCAACCGGCAGCCATTCCAGGAAAACCGAGGAATCGCCGGGTTGAGATACGCCGGTAAGATCTTGAGGAGCGGGAAGTCCGCCCAGGTTCATGATCTTTGAGTTATTTTTATAATCGCTTTCGGTGATCATCTGCTGCGGATTTACCTGGACATACAGGGTATGCGAAAGGTGGGGATTGGCTGGCAAAGTCAGAGACTCGTCAGCGGTGGTAAATTCAACCACAATGGCTTCTCCGGCCGCAAAGGGTTCTGGCAGGGAATATGCCCCTGCGAGAATACCCAATCCGGCCGGCGCATCCCAGGCCAGGATCAGATCCAAATCGTTGCTCCGGCTGGCAAACGCGGGTCCATTGTTCAGAATGGTCACGGTGACGGTAAAGGGTTCGCCACCTGTTTGCGGATAAAGTGTGCTCGCACTAACATCGGAGACTGAAAAGTCAGGGACTGAATTTGAAACGGAGAAGGCTAAAGGTTCCGGCACTTCAGCCAGGCTGTCGACTGCATAGCCTTGAGCTCTCAAGGCGTCGAGTGCCTGCAGCGGCAGGACCGGTCCGCTGCCTTGAGATGCCGCCGTGTAAGTCTGGTTGAGCACCGGGTCGAAAATTGCGATCGTTTGCCATACCGTCTGTCCGCTGGTAGTCAGGTACGATGGGCTGATTTTCGCTATGGGAGCACCGCTCACTGTGACGAATGCCTGGGCTATTTCGCCGGTGCCAAGTACTATCCCCAACGGGTCGCCGGGTAACACGGTTGGACCTCCGGGGGTAGCCGCGCCAAAACCCAACGCCCGGTAGGTTATTTGTGCCTGACCGTTGGTGTTGAGCGTCAGGGCTGGAGTTTCAGCATGCACCGGTCGGCCGTTGGAATCCTCCAGCGCATTGGTTGACCAGGTGCAGCCAGATTCACTGCAGGTTTGCTTGGCAGCATACAACTGGCGCTGGTTGCCCATGAAAGCCAGCGGGTCGTTGGCCACAGTAAAAGCCAGCACCATCTCCCCGGCACTGTTAATTACCAGAGAAGGTTCGACTACGGCAAGTTGAGGATCGGTGAGTGCAGTTACCGGACTTCCCCCCGTCAGTTGCCGGTGGTAGATACGCCGGTCATTACTTGTGCTCAGGCTGCGGCCTGAATCGCGTGTCCAGACCACCTGGGCGATGCCAGTTGGCGCGTAGGCCACGCTGGCTTCAGCATCCGTGCCGGTGCTGGAAGGATCCACCGCCAGAGGTGCACCCCAACCGACGCCATTGAAGGTGGAGTAAAACAGGTGGAAATTACGTTCGCTGTACGTCGCACCCATGTCGCGCACCCATACCGCGGTTACCTCGCCGCCAGCCGCGCAGCCGGCAGTGGTGCTCAGGCAGCCTGCCAACGCCACCTTGCCCTCGCCGTTGCTATCAGCCGGAAGTGTCAGGTTTTGTGCGGCTCCCCAACTATTTCCGTTCCATATGGCGTATTTCAAATGCTGAGCCTGGAAGAATTGTTCGAAAGTCGTCGTCAGGGGATCATACGGCAATGCCATGGCGCTTTCTGTCCACACCGCTACTGCTTTGTTGGGGGCATAAAAGGTTACCTGTGGGTCAATGCCGCGCTGATTGCTTGAAATCGTATACTGCCCGACCTGGCTGCCGCCGCTCAACACTTTTGACTGAATATTGTTGTTCTCATCTGACCACACCAGCAGGGTATGGCCAAAACCATCCACGGCGAGTGCCGGTGAGGCTGTGGGAGGCTCGGGGGTTTCCGCGGTGATTAATCCACCTTCGAGGGATGCCGAAGAAGATGCAGGCGGTGGGGTGCAGGAAGAAGGATTGCGGTCATTGAAGACGGTATCTGAGTCCGACCATTTCTTGCATAACGGGCAGACGCCGACCTTTGCTTTCCAGGAAACCACGAGCTTGTAATGAAAGCATTTCTCAGTATCCTGCAGGCTGCCGTTCACAAAATTGGCCGGCATGCCCATCCCAATATCCGGTTGAGCATGCGCACTGGCGCTGGCCAGGCCAAACAGCACCTCTCCATCCAGGAAGGCGTCTACGCCAACGGTGGCGTCCGGGTAGACCAAAAGGGAGGTGGAGGTAGTGCCATTGGATAGGAATTGGATTTTTCCGCTGGTGGTCAGGGTGGCATCGATCCACATATCCGCTCCCAACGTCGCACCCGCGATTGGCGGTACGCCGATGACGTAGCGGTACAGGGGTATTTTGCCGGTATCGAGCACGGTGATAGTGTTAGATGGAATCACAATCTCTGCGCCGCCGGCCATTGTACCGCCGTAGTCCTTTGCACCAGTTCCCTTGCTCATCACGGTCCCGTCAGCCTGACTTTTGTACTGCATGCCTGTGGTCTTGTCCGGGTAGAGCAGTTCGGTGACTTCATCACCGAAATTGACCCTGTTTTGCATTGGTCCGACCTGGGGAACATCCGTGTCCAAATTTGAAGTGGAGTTAGGGTCTCCGGGTGGGTACTGATATCCCTGTAGTTTAATCCCTCCAAAATAATTGGCATAGATTTTACGTTCTTTATACTGCGCCTGAAGAATCCAGGTAGGCGCTGGGTAAACGTTCAATTGTATGTAATGTTTGGTAATGTTGGCTGGCACACTCTCATCCCGAATTTCGATTATTCCTGTATAGAATTTTGCCGGGAACCGATAAAAATTATGAATTAAAGCACGGTACTCAACCGTGCCGCAATCTCCGGGAGTATTGCCAAATAAGGTGAAGGGATAATCAATCCCTTCCAAGGTAAATTTCAAATTGGACTCGTCCAGAGCACCAAATAGGGTGGCATCGTGTTCAAAAGAAATAGCGATATCCCCCGGCGTGCTGTAGAAAAGGGAGTCCGGGAATTGTGCCAGGGGGAAGGAATAAAACTTACCAAAGGCTGTCATAGGAATGCCGCTGCCAAGGTAGTTCTTAAATCCACCTACAACCATACTGGCAGAAGTGCCGATTGGACCTACCTTAGGCACGATCGGCACGGTGATTTTGGTACCCGGAGACAGCACGGGGAGTTTTACAATAAAAGGGTTGGTGGCAACCACGTGGTTTGTTTCGACATCATAAAATAAGTGCGTATATCCGGAAAAGCGCAGTTCTTTGGTGTACGGCTGGGGTACGGAGTTCACTACATTGCCAAACCCCTTGTGCAGCGCATTGACATACAATGGAAATTCGATTTCCATCGGGGTATCCATATAGGTTGGTTTGGGTAAGTTGCCGAGGAAGATTTTCTTACCAATCATGGCAATCAACTCGAGGTCAAACTTCACCTCAAACTCCCCATTGACATCTGTTCGTCCGTAAACATTCGTCGTTTGACAATTAAAAGGATCCGATTCGGTTGTAGAAAGTGCGCCTAGATAGGCTGTAACCTGGTTGGGATGCTGGGCCAGATTGCTGTAACTGCTTTGAAGTACTGTGCCATCTGTGGTCACACCTTCCACCTTGCCGAAATCAGAGTAGAAAGCGCGAATATCCACGATTGCACCCTGAATTGGCTGGTCGTTTGAATCAACCACCTTAACCTTGAAAACCGGGTCCTGCGGATCCAGCCAGGGAACGGGTTGCACCGATATATTCTGCTGGTATCCATGGTCGAAGAAGACCACACCTACTTGTCCGCCAGCATCCGGGATGAACGGGTCGCCGGACAACAGGCTGGGTGCTCGCGCTGTCGCCGAAAACGAGCCGTTTGCAAAAAGAATTGGCGTTCCGACTGTTATCGGCGCAACCTGCCCGCTGTCAGTCTTCCATAATATTTTCAGCTCATAGTTGGAGAGCGGCCCCTGTGGGGGTGGGGAAATTTGTCCAGTAATTGGAAAGGTAAACCCTGGCTCCACCGCCTGCGCAGGCATCAGAATATTGGTGATGGCGTAACCGTCTGGGTTGGGAACCTCGGTGACAAAATAATTAATCACTGTACCCAAGATGATTCCGCCCTGTAAGTTCACCGCTGCCACTTCAGCATCACCACCCAGGGGATTCGGTCGGTCGGCTGGCACCAGGAAATCGCCTTCGAACAATCCTCCCGCCACATCTACCGGGCCGTAAACTGGGATGCCCTCATAATCCAGCCGCAGCTGACCGGCGGTCAGGTTGTTGACGGTAAAATGCACGATGGTTCCGGGAGGGCCGCTGTTGGGCACCAGGTCCAGGGTCATTTCTGGCAGAACTGTAAGCGGTGTAAAGACATCATTTGGCGAGGCCATAATTTCATACTCGCCCGGACTTACTGCGGGAATCGACAGCGTTCCGGATATCTTACCGAGTGGATCGGTCGGTACAGTACCAAGGAATTGGCTCGGGATGGTCTCGATATAAAGGTCAACAGTTGAATCGGGGGTGAAACCGAAACCAGAAAAAGTCACATTACCGCCAGGCATTACCGCGGCAGGCGCGGCGAAAAACTCCGCTAACGATTCAGCATTAGCTGTTTGTTGCGGCAGTACTGGCGCAGAAACAAAAACGATAACTAATAGTCCGAATAGGAATTTCTTGGCCATTTTTCACCTCCCGCTGACCGAATCAACTGCAAACCAACTACTGGATTAAAAATGCTCTATGCAGCGTGGGATGGATGAAACAACAGCGGGGGATGTAATGTCAGAGCAGGGAAAAAAATGCGCCGCGGGCATAAGCCTGCTGCGCATGGATTAGTAAATTTCCAACCCCAATATGGATAAATAATACAAATATTACGTACATTATAGT
>DATMXL010000263.1:0-11349 GCA_035561555.1 Bellilinea sp. | reverse complement strand
CAGGGTAGTCAACTCCACGTACAAATCCTGGTCGGGCAGGTAAAAATCGGGGGTGAAGGCTAAAATAACCTTGCCCTTACCATCACTCTCCAAATCAAAAGTGCGCGGCTCGTACACCCATCGTATGCCGTAATAATCCATAATGCGAGCGAACATCTCCTCCGCAGGATGCACGAAGGGTGTGGAATCAAGTGGCGATGACGTCAATGGTCTTCATCCTCACAAATTTTCGCGTCGATGGGATTGGATTCATACGGGAGAGCTGCCGCCTGACAAATGATTTCCGCAGCAGTGGAAAGTGACATTCGGTCAGTGTTAACCACCAGATCGTATAAGGCTGGATCTTCCCAATCGACCTGATAAGCCCGCCGCAAATAATTCTTGCGCGTGCGGTCACTGGTTTCAATCTGTGCACTGGCAGCCTCAACTGAAATGCCGCGGAAACTACAAATACGCTGGATGCGCACTTCCAAAGGTGACACGACCCGAATATGCAAAACCCGCGGGTCTCGCCGGAGCACAAACTGCCCGCCTCGCCCGACGATAACAATTCCCCCTTCGGCAGCCAATTCGCGAATCACCTGATCAACAACCTGGATATAGGTTTTAAATTGACTCGGGGTCGGCGATAGACCCAGTAAATTCAATTCATCGATCATCGCCAGAGCTACTTCCGGCGCACCGGAGCGGATCGCAGCCTGGTTAATTAACTCGCGCCAGACCAGGCGATGATTTAATTTGGCAGCCACAGCCTGACCCACCTGAAAACCCAGGCTGCCGAGTTGACGAGAGATCGTAATCACATCCATCGGTCTTTCCTCCCGGATGAGCCGTTCCACCCTCTGATATTTTGATTATAGCATGCGAGATTTAACAATACCGAGCGCAAAACTGATGACCAGTCAACCCGTTCGGGTGGTTCAGTGCGTGGTATCATTCCAAAGAAAGCGCACATGCCGCAAAGGGCAAAGGCTTTCATAATCCTGCATGTTTCTGAGGGTCCTTTGAACCAACGGCTTAAATATCCCTACGAGTTTATCGGCGAAATATTAATAACACAAGATCAAATTGAAGAACGTGTAGCTGAGATTGGCGCTCAAATCACAGAAGATTACCAACATTCCGAAAAATTACTCCTGCTGGGATTATTGCGCGGCAGTGTCATGTTTATGACAGATCTCATGCGCAACGTCCGCCGGCCGATGACCATGGATTTTATGCTGGTTTCTTCGTATTCCGGTACGGAATCGAGCGGATTTGTGCGGATTGACTCGGACCACAAGTCCTCCATCGCCGGTTGGGACGTGATCATGGTGGACGACATTGTTGACACCGGTCTGACACTGCACACGGTTCGCAAGCTGCTGCTCGACCGCCAACCGCGAAGCCTTAAGGTTTGCACGCTGCTGGATAAAGTAGCGCGACATAAGGTTGACCTTGACATTGATTACTGCGGTTTCGAAATTCCGGACCATTTTGTCGTTGGTTATGGTCTTGACATCGATGAAAAAGGCCGCAATCTGCCATATATCGCCTCGGTTGACCTGGACAAGTATCACCAACTCTACGGGTAAAGTGGAGTCCTTGTAAGCCTCGCAGGAGAGAACAGCATGGGACAGAAAATCGGAATCATGACCACTGGCGGCGACAGCCCGGGAATCAACGCCGCGCTGCGCGCCATCGGTAAAGCTCTGCTGAACGAGTCCGGTACCGAATTAATTGGTTTCCAGGACGGGTTCAGCGGTATGTTAAATAATATGGTCGAGGTGCTGGAGAATCCCATGTTCTCCGGCATTCTGACGACTGGCGGAACCATCCTGGGCACCAATCGCGACCGTCCGGACCATATCCTGGTCAATGGCAAATATGAGGACCGAACATCGGAGATTCTGGCAGCCTACAAGACCCATCAATTGGACGGATTAATCTGCCTGGGAGGCAGCGACGCACAAGACAGCGCCGCGTTGCTGATGCAGCAAGGTCTTAACGTGATCACAGTGCCGGTGACGATCGATAACGATATTCCGCATACCGATACCACCGTAGGCTTCAACACCGCACTGGAAGTAGCAGCCGAAGCCATCGACCGGCTGCACTCCACCGCCATCAGCCATCACCGCATCATCATCGTCGAGATTATGGGACGCGAGAGCGGTTGGTTGACGCTAGGCGCAGGCATCGCCGGTGGAGCAGATGTTATCCTGATACCAGAAATCCCTTACCATATCGAAAAAATCGCGGCGGCTATTCAGGAACGGGCCAGCCTTGGGAAACGCTTTAGCTTGATCGCCGTTTCGGAAGGGGCTCTATCCATCGAAAATGTGGCGTTTTTTGAAAATGCCAGACGCGCCAATCTGCGTATTCGCGGTTCGGATGACGCCGCGAACGTTTCAGCCCGTTTGGATCAAATCGAAAAGCGCGCAGCCGGAGACACCATGCATCTGGCAAACCGTCTGGAAAATTTTACCGGGATGCAGACCCGCGTCACCATTTTGGGATATTTATTACGCGGCGGAGCACCGTCGGCGGTGGATCGGGTGCTGGCGACTCAGCTCGGCACCGGCTGTGCCAAATTCGTGCAAAATGGAATTTTCGGTGTGATGGTTGCCCAACGCGGCGGCGGAGTTGAGCCAGTGGCACTCGATCAGGTGGCAGGCATGGTGAAGAGCCTGCCGGCAGATCACGCCTGGATCAATGGTGCGCGACTGGTGGGCACCCGTCTGGGTGATTAGGATTAATTTTATTGTTTTTACCAACCACCCCTCAGGAATGTGCTGATCTAGGCTGGCAAACGCTGGATGTGATTCTAGTCAGCGGCGATAGCTATATCGACAGCCCATTCTCGGGGACGGCTGTGATTGGGAAAGTGTTGGTTTCGGCTGGTTTTAAGGTAGGGGTGATTGCCCAACCTAAATTGGAGGTACCACTCGATATCACTCGGCTGGGTGAACCGGGTCTATTCTGGGGGGTGACCGGCGGTGTGGTCGACTCGATGGTCGCCAATTACACCGCCACCCGCAAGCGGCGCCATAGCGATGACAACACCCCGGGCGGAGTCAATGACCGCCGACCAGACCGCGCTTCGATTGCCTATACGAATTTAATTCGGCGTTACTACAAAAACACAAAGCCCATCTTACTTGGGGGGATCGAAGCCAGCCTGCGCCGGGTAGCCCATTACGATTTCTGGTCGGATAGGGTACGCGCATCGATCCTGTTGGACGCCAAAGCTGACCTGTTGCTTTATGGAATGGCCGAGAAAGGTGTCGTCGAGCTTGCCAGAGCACTGCGCGACGGCCAGGATTACCGTGAGATTCGCGGTCTGTGCTATCTTGACCGTCAGCCGCGATCCGACTACCTGGAACTCCCGGCGTACGAGACTGTGGCGTCGGACAAAGCTGCCTTCACCGCTATGTTCCACACTTTTTACCAGAATAACGACCCCATCACCGCCCGCGGACTGGTACAGCGCCACGCCGACCGGTATGTTATCCAAAACCCGCCAGCACTGACTCCCACCCAGGATGAACTGGATGCTGTTTACACCCTGGGCTTCGAACGCGCCCAGCACCCCTACTATGAGCGTCAGGGCCAGGTCAAATCCCTCGAGACCATTCAATTTAGCATTCAGACCCATCGCGGCTGTTATGGCGAGTGTAATTTTTGTGCCATTGCCGTGCACGAAGGAAGGACTGTCTCCTGGCGCAGTCAGGACTCGATTGTCCGCGAGGTTGAAGGGCTGGCTGCCATGCCGAACTTCAAGGGCAATATTCAAGACGTTGGCGGACCTACTGCCAACATGTACGGATTTGAATGTGCCAAAAAACTAAAGGGCGGCGCGTGCGCCAAAAAACGCTGCCTGTACCCCGAAATTTGCAATCAATTAAAGGTGGATCATTCGCAACAAATCGACTTGCTGCAGCGCTTGCGTCAGGTGAAGGGCGTGAAGAAAGTGTTCGTGGCTTCGGGTGTCCGGTACGACATGGTGCTGGCGGATGCGAAGCACGGACGGGATTACTTACGCCAGTTGGTCCGCCATCATGTGTCAGGACAGATGAAAGTTGCACCCGAACATACCGAGAACCAGGTGCTGCGGCACATGGGAAAACCGGGCAATGACAGCCTGCTGCGCTTCAAAGGCATGTTTGAACAGATGAGCGCCGAAGCCGGCAAGCCGCAGTTTTTAACCTATTACCTGATCGCCGCTCACCCGGGCTGCTCAGAAGAAGACATGCGGCGGCTGCGGACCTTCACCAGTCAAAAGCTGAATATTCACCCCGAACAGGTGCAGGTCTTCACCCCTACACCCTCCACCTATTCCAGCCTGATGTATTACACCGAGATGGATCCGTTTACCGGCGAAAAATTGTTCGTGGAAAAAGAATCCGGGCGTAAGGAACGCCAGAAGCGTATTGTGGTGGAAAAAGAAGCTCCGCCAACTCGCCGGAGGCTCCATGGTCGCTGAGGAGCAACTCGAGGGTTTTGCAGCCTGCCTGCCGGGAGTGGAACCGTTTCTGTACCAGGAGCTGACGGAGCTTGAACTGATCAACTCGGACACAACACCTACTCCTAATTCTGGGGAGGGTGGAATTCCCTTCCTAAGCTCGCTGGAGGGCTTCTACCGGGCTAATCTGTGGCTTCGTACCGCCAATCGCGTTCTGATGCGTCTGGGGCGCTTCCGTGCCATCCAGTTCGCCGAACTGCGGCGCAAGGCTGCCGGGCTCCCCTGGGATCGCTACCTGGTCCCCGGTCAACTGATTTCCATCCGCACTACCTGCCACCATTCCAAACTGTACCACAGCGGTGCTGTCAGTGAACGTGTGCTCGGCGCTATTGGCGACCGGCTCAATCGCTTGCCCGAACAGCAAGCCTTCGACGACGAGTCTCCTAAGGCGCAGTTGGTATTGGTGCGGATGGACAATGATGAATGCACCATCAGCCTGGACACTTCCGGCGAGCCATTGCACCGCCGCGGGTATCGGCTGGCAGTGGCTAAAGCGCCGCTGCGCGAGACTTTAGCAGCCGCAATGCTGCTTGCCTCAGGGTGGGACCGCACCTCCACTTTACTCGATCCATTTTGCGGCTCAGGTGTGATCCCGATCGAAGCCGCTATGCTGGCAGCAGGGGCAGCACCGGGGTTCCAGCGCAATTTTGCGTTTATGGATTTTCCAGGTTTCAAGGCTGAAACCTGGAACGCACTCACCAGGGAAGCCGCAGGGGCGATTCGGCCGCCGACTGGCCAGATTCTCGGATCAGACCGCGACGCAGGCGCAATAAAAGTAGCGGTCGAAAATGCAGAACGGGCTGGAACCGCTCAATGGATTCAATTCAGCCAGGCAGCGATTTCCGCCATCCAACCCCCAGCCGGTTCTGGCTGGGTGGTGACCAATCCACCGTATGGCGTTCGGATCAGTTCTGGCAATGATTTGCGCTCGCTTTATACCCAATTTGGCAAGGTGCTGCGACAACATTGTCCGGGCTGGCAGGCAGCCTATTTATGCAATGACGAACGCCTGGCCAGCCTGACCCGCTTCGAATTCACCAAAGGCGTTTCGTTATCCAATGGAGGCATCCCCGTCAAGTTGACGCGGGCAATTGTGCAGACGGGTGATGCCTGAACGCGCAACCGCATTCGAATGAACGGGTTATACCTGTTAGTACCTTGCCGGTGGGAGCAGGGTTATTATTCTCATTCCCTTTTATAGGAAAATCGTATGACTCAATCCTTGATCCCCGCTGCCTTGACACGCACATCTCCCGCTGATCTTCCCGGTTTATCCTGGGAGGGACCTGGTGACTCGATCTCGGCTGATTCAGCCAGTATTCAAGCCGCCCTGCTGCAACTGGAACAACCACTACATGTGGTAACGCACGCACTGGGGGTGGGTGTGACCACTGTTGGCAACGTAACACCGGGCGTAAATGGCAAAAGCCCGCAATTTTTAGGGTTGCTGCCCGCGGTTCGCCTGACCGATCTTGGCGACGCGGAGTTTCGTAACACGTACGGGGTCAAGTATGCTTACTATGCCGGAGCGATGGCGAATGCCATTGCCTCCACCCGCATGGTGATAGCGCTCGGGAAAGCCGGAATCCTGGGATCATTCGGGGCGGCCGGTGTTGTTCCAACCCGTTTAGAAAGCGCCATTCTGGAGATCAAAGCAGCGCTGCCAGATGCCCCCTACGCTTTCAACCTAATCAACAGTCCGAATGAGCCAGCCATGGAACGCGGCGCGGTTGAACTGTATCTCAAGCACGGCATTCGCACGGTGGAAGCCTCGGCGTATATGGATGTCACCCCGGCGCTGGCCTATTACCGTGTTGCTGGTCTGGAGGCTGGTCCGGCCGGATCCGTTGTTATTCGCAATCATATTATTGCCAAATTATCCCGCAAAGAAGTTGCAACCCGGTTCCTGAGTCCGGCACCCAAAGATGTGCTCGAACGGCTGGTAGCGGAAGGCAAGGTCAGCGCTGAACAGGCGCAGCTGGCGCAGCATGTGCCCATGGCAGATGACATCACCGTCGAGGCAGATTCTGGCGGCCATACCGACAATCGTCCACTGGTCATAGTGCTGCCGGCAATTTTAGCCTTGCGCGATGAATTACAGGCGCGCTATCAATATGCAATAGTTCCGCGGGTTGGCGCTGCCGGCGGTATCGCCACCCCGCATGCCGTCTACGCCGCCTTCGCCATGGGAGCAGCCTACGTAGCAACCGGTTCCATCAACCAGGCATGCATCGAAGCCGGAGCGTCCGAGCATACCCGCAACTTGCTGGCTACGGCTGGCATGGCGGACGTCATCATGGCGCCGGCGGCAGACATGTTCGAAATGGGTGTCAAGGTGCAGGTGCTGCGACGCGGCACCATGTTTGGGCAGCGGGCGCTTAAATTGTATGAATTGTATTCGCGCTACAACTCGATTGAAGAGATTCCTACGGACGAGCGCGAAAAACTTGAGAAAAACGTGTTTAAACGCGACTTGAGCGCCGTGTGGGCTGAAACGGTCCAATTCTTTACCGAGCGCGACCCGCGCCAGATCGAACGTGCAAATGCAGATCCCCGGCAAAAAATGGCGTTGATTTTCCGCTGGTATCTGGGCCTGTCGTCACGCTGGTCGAATATGGGTGAAAAAGGTCGCGAAATGGATTATCAAATCTGGTGCGGACCATCGATGGGTGCTTTTAATGACTGGGTGCGCGGCACGTACCTCGAGAAAGCAGAAAATCGCACTGTGGTCGATGTGGCATTGCAACTATTAACCGGCGCCGCTTATTTAACCCGCCTGCGCCACCTGGCAGCTTTCAGCGTCAAAACTACGCCAACCCTGGAGCATTACACCCCTACCAGTCCGTTGTAATCCCTGGATAGTTGAGCTACCCGATCTGCCGAATGATGGGTGTGGTTTTTGAATTTCTGACCGCCAGCGTGAGCAGGTACGGTCCAGGCTCGCGCCACACTGTATGCCAATCCTTTTCATGAGAATTGGCTATGCGCATATCATATTTCCCCCAGCCGTCCACCGTGGTGCGGCCGATGCCGGTAATATCCACTGAACGCGTGTCCAGGCGCAACCCTTTACCCATAGCTTTTAAAACAGCCTCTTTAGCGCTCCAAATTAGAGTGCCAACCCAGCCATGTCGATCAGTTGGCATGCCAGCCATCAGTTCTACTTCGCCAGGCGTGAAGAAGTCCTTATAAAAACTTTGGGGGTGGTCCTCCACCCATTCCAGGTCGATTCCCAGACTCACTCCGGGATTCACTGATACGGCTGCCACAGCCATACCCTCACGGTGGCTGATACTCAACTTGATGGGCATCGGGTCCCCTGTGATACTTACGAAGGGGGCACCTTCGGCATGATTGCCAATAGTGATGCAGTCCATTGGGACTGTTGCCAGCTCGGGTAAACAGCGGGTGAGCAGTATTTTGGCAGTCAGCCGCCCCAGCAGCCATTCCCTGCGCCGTTTGGGAAATCGCATGCTGTCAAAACGCGTCCGTTCCTCCAGCGAAAGCCAGTCAGGAGTGTTCGTGCCAATGAGGCCGACCCCCTCAGGATCGGCCTCATCCATATACCAGTAAATTACGTCCGCGTCAGTCACCGTTAATTAGCGTCCGCAAGGTTAATTTTCATCCTTCATCAGACTGCGCAGCGGGAGCAGAAGTTTTTCATCCACCGTGTACGGCAGCGGCGAGGTGCGGTAGTTATCCAGTTCCAAATAGACGCGACCTTTGGCATCCACCACCTGGGCAGAGAAGGAAAATTGACCTTCGGCATCCTGACTGGGCGTGACTGCCGCGTAAATCGGAACCCCATTGGGAGTGAGGGGATACAAGCGGAGTTCACCGATTGAATGTGGCAGTGCCAGAGCTCCAGTTGAACCAGCCTCCCAAATTCCTGCTGTCTGCATGCACAACTCAACCAAAACCGGCGTGCTGATCAGCTCCTGACCCTCGTTGGTGATGGACGGCGCACGCTTGTTCAACTTGCCGAGAATGGTTACACCGGAACGCTGCACGCCTTCCAGAACCTGGAATGCCGGCCCGTGGAAGTAGAACTTGTAAATGTCTTTGGCCTTTACAGTCAAGTGACCATTCCAGGCAGGAGGCACCACAGTGCAATCTTCGGCTGTATCACTGACCGAGCTCAAATGCACCTTACCGGAGAAGTGCACCATTTTTTCTTCATCTCGGCCGAAACGCACCAGCTTGGACTCTAGGTTGACATGCGCTACCAGTGCGCCGTTTTCATGCGCGACCTGGGCTCGCCAGGTGATGCGGCGCGGGGCATCTTTATAGAATTTGAACGGCGCCAGGAAGCGAATATCTTCCAGCCGAGCGACATTGAAGCCGCTCTTCTCAGAGGCCAGCATAGACGAGATGTGCCTGGCTGCTGCTGAGAAGCCTTCGATACCCATCACTCCCGGCAAGAGCGGAATCCCATTCATGGCATGATCCTTCAAGAACGGCTCGACTTTGGGATCCAAATCAGCTTCCAGGGTGATGCCGGTATTCAGGTCTAACCCTGTCAGGCGGCTGAACATTACATGAATGGGTTTGCCGGTTCGCAGCGCCTGATTGGCAGCCATAAGATCGAGTCCGCCATCTGCCTGGCGAGATTTTTCCAACAGACCGAGAGAGCCAGTCAACAACACCTCACCACTGGTTACACCATACAGTAACTCACGGTACACCAGTGGAGCTGCCTGTTCGGGATGCATCATTTCGATTCCGGCGCGTTCCATTAACATGGGGATCGAGCCGCGGCTGGCCATGCCAACCTGTGCCCAGGCACTCCAATCAATGGCAACAGCCTTTAGTGCAGGATTTTGACGCCGCATGGCAAGCATTAAGCGGCAAACCAGGTCATTGGCAGCACTGTAATCCGCCTGGCCGGAATTTCCGAAGCGTCCGGCTACTGAAGTAAAGGCGATGACTGCCTTGAGCGGCTTTTTGTTCTTTTCCAGAGCTTTCAGGAAGTGGAACAAGCCGGTGGCTTTGATTGCCAGCGTCTCACGTACTTCCTCAAGCGGTTTGCTTTCCAATTTGCGGCTGTGTTCCAACCCGGCCGCGTGAAGCAGGACATCCACCCGTCCTTCAGCTTTCACCACCGAATTGACCACTGCAGACACCGATTTGGCATCCGTGACGTCACAATTAAGGTAGAAGCCTTTTCCACCCGCTTTTTGAATAGTTTCCAGGGTATGCAGGGTGGCTGCGGCGCGCATGGTTTTATCAAGCAGCGCATCCACCTGTTTGGGGGTCAGTTTTTGACCTTCTGCGGTCAGGCGCTGCATGGTGGCGGTTTTGAGTGCATCCCGACCGCTGCTGGCCAGCTTAATGGCTGGATCCTGGGGATCCGGCAGCTCGGAGCGGCCTAACAGGTAGAAAGTTCCCTGTGTCTGCCTGACCAGGTCCGTCACGACCGAGGCGGTGATCCCGCCGGTGCCGCCGCTGACCAGGAAAACGGGGTGCTTTCCGAGGTCCAGCGTCTGCGCCTCAACCTCAGGCTCCAGCAAGGCAATGCCAAAGCGCTGCTCGCCGCGCCAGCCAACCTCAACCACGGCCGAATCGACCAGTGTTTCTTCGATCAACAGGGTTGCGATCCTTGCCGGAGTCTCATCTTCGGCAAAATCGACGACTTTAATTAGAAGATTGGGACGTTCCATACCCATGGCCTTCGTAAAGCCGCTCACAGCACCACCCAGCGGGGCAGTGGCGCCATCCGAGCCGTAGCCGTGCAGACCACCCATGCGGGTGGCGCTTACTAGGAAGGCTTCCGGACCCACCAGCCGTAGCAGATTGTACAGGGGCAAGACGCGGGATTCCAGTTCTGAATCCCAGGAAGCAGCATCCAGTTCAGCCAGGGTCGGCTCAATGTTTAAGGCGGGCAGAAAATAGACACCGGTGACGGGAGATTCGGCATGCCAGGTTTGGATTTTTACCAGTGCCGTCTCGTCGACATTGGTAACGACCAACACCTGGGCTTTGCGACCGCGCAGACGGCGGGCCAGGGCATCAGCAGTTTTCCCGCTGTCAGCCACAACCACAATCCGGCTGCTGGCATCGATCGTCCGACCGGTGGGGGTGCACAAATCAAGTCGTGGACGCAGTACGGGCAGAGGTACCCGGCGGCGGATGACAACCGGTTGTTCTGTCACAGTTGGTTGAGCTACCTCGACTGGAACGGCTGGCATTTCCTCAACCACCGGTTCCATAACTGCCACCGCTGTCTCGACTGCAACCGGAGCCGGTTCTTCCGCTTTCGGGGCTGCGGCAGTAGCGCGCTCGGCCAGAGCATCCGCCATAAACTGCATGACTTTAGCCAGCGTGTTGTATTCTGACAGGCGCAAGTCTTCGCGCCGCGGGATATCGAAGTGGGTGCGGATGGTGGCAAACAATTCAGCCTGCTTGACGGTATCGATGCCAAGGTCAGCTTCCAGATCCAGGTCCATGTCCAACATTTCGGACGGGTAGCCGGTCTTTTCACTGACTGCCTGCAGGACAAAAGCTTTAATGTCGCTGTTGTCAACGGGATCGGTAAAGACCCTGGGGGCAGATGGGACAACCTCGGTTGGAATTGCTGCTGATTCAATTGCAACGGGTGTAGCCGTTGCGGTCGATTGGGGACCGGTCGCGTCCAACATGAATTGGACTACCTTGGCCAGCGTGTTGTATTCTGATAGGCGCAGGTCTTCCCGCCGTGCGATGTTGTAGTGCGTGCGGATGGTGGCAAATAGCTCAGCCTGTTTGACCGTGTCGATGCCAAGATCAGCTTCCAAGTCCAGGTCCATATCCAGCATTTCGGACGGGTAACCCGTCTTTTCGCTGACCGCGGCCAGGACGAAGGCTTT
>DATMXL010000262.1:0-8174 GCA_035561555.1 Bellilinea sp. | reverse complement strand
ATATCGTTCCCACATCTTGTGCAGGTATTTCCGCCGCTCATTTATGGTCATTGGGTCGGTTTCGGACATGGTTGGCTCCAGTAACATTTTCTTTTGAGCTAACCATCTTACTTTAGTAACATTTTATGTGAGCTAAAGCGCTTTCCTTGACCAATCAGGCGTTGTCGACTAAAATCCAGACATTCCAGGCGACGTGGCCAAGTGGCAAGGCAAGGGTCTGCAAAACCCTGATCACGGGTTCAAATCCCGTCGTCGCCTCAAGATTTTACTCCTCCCATAAAATCCGCAGGATTTTGGGGGAGGTTGGGAGGGGGTCAGGATCACGGGTTTCCCCACAGGGGGGACTTCGCCATCCCGTCGTCGCCTCTTTATTTTTTTACTCCTCCTATAAATTCCGCAGGATTTTGGGATCGCGCAGCATCCCGCCCACAGGGCGATCTGTGATCGAGCGAAGCGAGTGGAGCGGTTGGGAGGGGGTCAGGATCACGGGTTTCCCCGCAGGGGGGCTTCGCCATCCCGTCGTCGCCTCAAGATTTTAGTAGCGCAAGCTGCGCGGTAGTTGCGCTCCGTATGGGGTAGCTTGCGCAGACAAGCTGGAAGCCTGTCCTACATGGATGCCATCCCGTCAGCACCTCTCAGCACCAAAAAGAGCACAAAGTAGGTGCTGTTTTTGGTTGTCAAGTGTCACACCTTTTAATGTAGCGCAAACTCGCGGCTTGTGCGTACCCTTGCGGTATCAGTTTGCGCGGACAAGCTGAAGCTTGTCCTACGTGGACGCCATCCCCTCGTCCCCTCCTTGTCATCCTGAACCGTAGCGTAGCGCAGTCGAAGGATCTCGTTCAGACAATAAAGCAGACCCTTCACTTCGTTCAATCACAGATTGCCCGGTGGGCAGGGTGACAAATTAACGTGAGGCCTGCGCCATCCCGTCATCACCTCAAGATTTTAGTAGCACAAGCTGCGCGGTAGGTGCGCCCCGTATGGGGTAGCTTGCGCGGACAAGCTGACAGCTTGTCCTACATTTTCCCGTCGTTTTTCTGTCATCCTGAGCCGGACCCCGCCTGCAAGGCGATCTGTGATTGAGCTTGTCGCAGGGACCGGCTTAGAATCTCTTGCTCTGCTACAATTGAGTCATGAACTCCGGACCCCACCGCCCTGGACGTGCCCGGCAGGCTGCCTATATCCTGCAGAACTACCTACTGACGCGCCGCAAACCCTTCCTGGCATCCTATAAATTGACCTACCGCTGCAACCTGCGCTGCCAGCAATGCCCATTCTTCACCCTGGAATCGCCAGACCCAACCTTCGCACAGGCCTGCAATACGTTGGACCAGCTCTACCAGCGCGGCAACCGCATGATCATGTTCGAGGGCGGCGAACCCATGCTGTGGCACGACGAAACCTACCGCGTTCATGACCTGGTCAACTATGCCCGGCAGCGTTTCTTCAGCGTCGGCATGACCACCAATGGCACCATGCCGCTGGATGTACCCACCGATGTCCTTTGGGTCAGCATCGACGGTTTGCGTGAGACTCACAACACCCTACGCAGCGCGCCCATCTTCGATTCGGTCATTGCCCACGTTCGTGCCAGCACGCATCCGCGCCTGTTCGCCCATGTGACCGTCAACGCGGTCAATGCTGATGAGATCCCGGCACTTTTGCCATACTTGAACGGCATTTTTCGCGGCATCACGCTGCAGTTTTACTATCCCTACAACCATCAGGATGCGCTTTTTCTCGATTTTGAACGCCGGGAACGGTTGCTCGACCAGGTCATCCAGCTTAAACACGGCGGAGTGCGCGTGCTCAACTCAGATGCTGCCCTGCAAGCGCTCAAACGGAACAAATGGGCCTGCCGCGACCAGTTGATCGACAATGCCAACCCAGACGGTACATTGCAACAAGGCTGCTACCTTAAAGGCCGCGCCGATATCGACTGCGCTCGCTGCGGTTTCTCACCGCATACCGAGATATCTCTGGCTTGCCAGGGAAACCTGCAAGCGGTTCAGGCGGGCTTGCGGATATTTATGTAACCCGTCATTGACCCTGTTGACTTTGCACCTCGAGAATCGTGGCGTCAAGCTGTTCCAGGATGAGCGGAATATCATCCACCACTGTGAAAGGCTGCAGTGCCTGCCAGAAGGCATCCTGCAATACAAAACGGGCGATCCTCCAGCCGGCTACCGGCGGAGCAGATTGCACCGTCGGGATCCACTGCAGTGTCTGCGCCCATTGGGGGGTAGCCTGCATTTGAGCTTGCGCTAATTCAACCGCTGACCCGCTGACCGGCAATCCACCGCCAGCCAGCAGTAATTGGACTGCATTCTCAGGCTGACTCATCCAGCGCACAAATAACCATCCAGCCACTTCTGCGGCCTGATCGCTGCGCAGAATGCCATAGGATAAACCGGTGGCAACGGTCACCGGGCGGTCACTGTCGGGGAAAGGCAGCACAGTCCAACTGTCCGTACTCTCCAGCCGCGTATTGGTTCTGGCTTGCAGCGCCAGGTCGCTCAGGAGACCGGCATAGAATAAGGCCTGCCGGTTGGCAAAATATTCATTGGAGGCGGTGGTGCGGGAAAACCAGGCGCAGCTTTCGTCCACCATCGAGCGAATGAATCCGAGGGCATTCTCGGTTTCCGGCTGATTGAATTGGAATTGCAAGGATTCGCCGCTGAGGGCATTTTCCAGGCCAAACGAACGCAGCCAGGAGTAAACTACCAACCCGTCGGTGTTGACGATCCAGCCGCCGGTGCCGTCATTGGCGGCAAAACGGTCGTGGGCGTTGACAAAGGCTGCCGCGCAAGCCTGTTCCTTGAAATCGTCGGTGGTGACCGGCGGTTGGGTGAAGCCCAACTCTGCTGCCCAGGTTTGATTGTAGAATAGCACCGGCACATCTCGCTGCGCCGGAATGCCAACCTGACTGCCACCGGACTGGTCCTGCTGCCAGAAAGCCAGCGGGAAGTCGGCACGCTGCTGTTCGCTCAACCCAAAATTAGGGTCGCTGATCAGGTCATTGAGCGGGCGCACCAGATTGCCGTTTTCCAGCCACCACAGCAAGTGCTCGGAGGGCGCTACCACCACCTGCGGGTATTCAGCGTCAAATGGACCATCTTCGACCTGATCAGCCAACGCCTGGCTGGAACCGGTCCGCGTTACCATAATGTGAATGCCCCACTGGTTGGTCTGGTTGAAGCTGTCCACCAGTTCATCCACCCGGAGGGCAGTCTCGCCCGTCCAGGGGTGAGAAAAAATCAATTTGAGGCCGTTCAATTGCTCGAGCGGCACCAGAAAGTCCGGAGCGGCAGTGGCAGTCGGAGGGACGGGGGTGTCATCCGGTACCGGGGTTAGTTCAGGCGAGGATTCGATAATGGGTGTTGGTTCTCCGGGCAACACCGGAGTCTGTACCATGGGTTTACAGGCAGCGAGCAAAGTCACCGTCAACAGCGCAATCGCTCCGGAGAGCCGGGATTGCATGGTTCTGGAGTTTGACTTCATCGGGAATTAATCAAATTCTGCCGGTAGCTGCGGGTCGCGGTGATGGGCAAACATGCGTTTGATTTGCTCGGTGGAGGTGCGCATGATCGATAAGGGGGGAATCTCGTTTTCGCCAAAGAATTCAGCGCCGCCAGTCTCGATACTGGTAGCTGGCTCTCCGCCCAACAGATCGCACAATACAAACATTTTATAGGTATGGAAGATATACGGCGGGTGCCCATGGCGTGGATCGGAACGGTCGTCCAGAGCCAGCAGCTTGCGCGCCTTCACCCGGTAACCTGACTCTTCAAATACTTCACGTTCCACCGCGATGGATGGTGGCTCGCCCACGTCCACCCATCCGCCGGGTAAGGTCCATCCTCCGTCTGCCAGTTCTTTGACCAGCAGCAGTTTGCCGTCGTTGAAAACCACCCCGCGGCAATCCAGTTTGGGAGTGGCGTAACCGGCTTGCTCGGTGAACAGACCGTTAACTTTTTCAAATTCCTGGGACGAATATTCAGCCAGGAGGCGGGCAGCCAGCGTCTGTAATGCGTGGTAACGCTCGCGATCGAAGGGGCTGTGCGCATAAGCCAGGCCGTCCTGCGCCAATGCCTGCACTTGCTGCACCAGCCCCAGCCATTTTGGGTCAGCCATAAATCACCTTTCAACGGCGGGAGAATGAAAGCCTAATTGTAACCCGGAATGGCACGCGGATTCCCTCAAACCCGTTGGTAATGGGTGACCATCACATAGCCGTGGCGATGCGGCACGGTACCTTCATGGCACAATAATTCAACAAACACATCCGCTTTTTCGGTGGGTTCAAACGCTTTATAGTCGGCTTTGGTTGCCCAGATTGAGACTACCTGCCAGCTGGTAGGTTCATCTTCGCTTTGGACCAGAAAGGATTCCATTAACCCGTGAGAAGGGCTTTTGGTCACCTCCTGCCTGAAAGAATGCTCGAGTGGCATCCAATTTTCGTTCGCTACCCGCCCTGTCAAGATTGAGACATACATGCCAGCCTCCCTTCTTGTAGAAACCAGGTTTGGTCTATATTCATTATACAGATCAGTCAGTGATTGGAGCTATCACGTTTTCTCGATCGAGTAACTACGAGTGGAACCAATGCTTAAAGCAAAAGATGCGAAGTCTAGCATCTACCTGCTTTTCTTCGCGCCTTTTGTGATCTTCGCCTGCTTGGCGTTGCATTCTTTAATCCGGATCTGGCACTACACAGATTTGTAGAAAATAACTTACTCCAGCTTCCCGGTGACCAGCGCCCGCTTCACCTCTGCAATGGCCTGGGTTACGTTGATCTCACGCGGGCAGGCCTCCGTGCAATTGAAGGCTGTCCGGCAGCGCCACACGCCAAAATGTTCGTTGAGCACTTCCAGCCGTTTGCCAGCCCCCTGGTCGCGGCTGTCAAACACAAAACGGTGCGCGTTGACAATCGCCGCCGGGCCAACATACTCGGTGTTCGACCAGAATGACGGACAGGCTGTGGTGCAGGCGGCGCATAAAATGCATTTGGTGGTGTCGTCAAAACGCTCGCGCTGCGCCGGCGATTGGAGATGCTCTTTGCCGTCGGCCGGGATATCGTCATTAATAAAATAGGGCAGCACCGACTTGTAATGGTCTAAGAATGGACCCATATCCACGATCAAGTCTTTGATTACCTTCAAGCCAAGCAACGGCTCCACCGTGATTTCACTGCTGCCGAGGTCTTTGACCAGCACTTTGCAGGCCAGCAAATTACGCCCATTTATCCGCATGGCATCCGATCCGCACACGCCGTGAGCACACGAGCGGCGGAAGCTCAAGCTGCCGTCCACGTCGCCGCGTACATACTCCAACAGATCGAGGATGCGTTCGGTGGGATCGGTCTCGATCGTGAACACGTCATAACGCGCTTTTGCGTCTTTATCTGGCTGGAAGCGAAAAACTCTTAAGCGAATTTCCATGTCTGCCTCCTATTAATAAACCCGTTCTTTGGGCACGTAGTTGGTGATTACTACCGGCTTATAGCCCAGGCGCACCTTGCCTTCATCCATCCAGGCCAGGCTGTGCTTGAGCCAGTTTTCATCATCGCGCTTGGAGAAATCTTCGCGGGCATGTGCGCCGCGTGATTCCTTGCGTTCCAGCGCTGCCACCGCGGTCACCAGCGCCAGATCAAGCAGGTTGCCCAGCTCCCAGGTGTTAAGCAATTCGGTGTTGAAGATCTTGCTGGTGTCGCTGACTTTCACCTCTTTGAAGCGTTCCCGCAGTTCCTTCACCTTTTCGACCGCAGATGCCAACCCTTCCTCCGTGCGGAAGACGCCAACATCATCCATCATCACCTGACGCAGCTCGCGGCCAATTTTGGCGGCTTTTTCCTTGCCGCTGCCGTTCATCAGGCGGTCAATCTGCTGCAGCGAAAAGTCCGCCGGGTCGTGCGGCAGGGACGGCAGACCGGCACCATTGGCATATTCAGCTGCCTTCAAGCCGGCGTGCTTGCCGAAAACGATCAAGTCCACCAGCGAATTCGTTCCCAGACGGTTGGCGCCGTGTACGGAGACGCAGGCACACTCGCCGGCGGCATACAGGCCCGGCAGGATTGTGTTCTTCTCGTTGACCACCACTTGACCGTACATATCGGTCGGGATGCCGCCCATGGCATAATGCGCGGTTGGCTGAATCGGCATCGGATCTTTGACCGGGTCAACGCCCAGGTAGGTCTTGCAGAAGTCGGCGATATCCGGGATTTTTGAAAGAATTTCTTCCCCGGTCACGTGGACCGGGGTACCATCCAGGTTTTTCCGTCCATCTTTTTCGGCATAGAGATTAACCGTCTCAGGTCGGATGTCCAGATAGACGTAATTTTTTCCGCCGATACCGCGCCCCTCTTTGACCTCCAGGTAAATCGCCCGGCTGGTCACATCGCGCGAGGCCAAATCTTTGATGGTCGGAGCATAGCGTTCCATGAAGCGCTCGCCCTTGTCATTGAACAACACCCCGCCTTCCCCGCGCACGGCTTCCGTGATCAGGATGCCTAATTTGTAAATACCGGTGGGATGAAACTGGAAGAATTCCATGTCTTCCGCCGGGACGCCGCGCCGCAGGGTGACTGCCACGCCGTCGCCGGTGTAGGCATAGGCATTTGAGGTGATATCCCACATGCGCCCATGACCGCCGGTGGCAAAAACCACTGCTTTGGCGTGGAAAACATGAATCTCTCCGGTGGCCAGCTCAACTGCCACCACCCCGGCTGTGACGCCGTCCTGCAGCAGCAGGTCCAGCACCTGGAACTCATCGTAGAAGTTGATGCCGTTACGAATGCACTGCTGGTAGAGCGTTTGCAGGATCATGTGACCGGTGCGGTCAGCGGCATAAGCTGCCCGGCGCACCGGTTTCTTGGTGACATTGTTGGTGTGCCCGCCAAAAGGCCGCTGCGCAATCCGCCCGTCCGCAGTGCGCGAGAAGGGTAAGCCCGCATGCTCCAGGTCATACACCGCCTGGACCGCCTCGCGGCACATAAATTCGATGGCATCCTGGTCGCCCAGATAATCGCTGCCTTTGACGGTGTCGAAGGCATGCCACTCCCAGTGATCCTCTTCCAGGTTGCCAAGCGCTGCGCCAACACCACCCTGCGCCGCACCGGTGTGCGAACGGGTGGGATACAACTTGCTGAGAACTGCTGTCTTGGCTGTGCGCGAGGCGTTCAGTGCAGCCATCAGGCCAGCCCCGCCTCCGCCAACAATGATGACGTCAAAAACGTGGGTTTGTGTCATGGATACAGCCTCTCCAGGTTAATTAAGCGGGAAGTTTTGCCGAACACCAGCGATCAAGGCAACCGCGCCAATGCCAGTGATTACCAGCCAGAAGACCAGCAACCCCCAACTGAGGATTTTCCTGGCGCGTTCACCCTTGATGAAATCGTTCGCCACCTGGCGTACACCGTTAATGCCGTGTGCCATGGCGAAGCCCAATAGTGCTGCATCATAGATACGCCAGCCAATATTGGCCCAGCGCTCCGCCACATAATTGAGGTCCATGGCATGCACCCCAACGATCACATCCTGCAATATCACATGGAACCACACCAGCGGGATCAGCAGCAGAGCCGAATAACGCATCCACTTCCAGGCTATATGGTCATAATTGGGACGGATCTTTACCCGCCGGATTGATTCAGTCGTCGCAGCCATTTTTTCCTCCTACCCGCCAAACAGGCCAAAATTATGAATAAGAATGTTGCGCAGCATGAAGAATGTGGCTGGCAGCCACATAATCAGCGTGCCAATCAGGGTGATGCGGGTGGAATTGCGTTGTTTTGCTATCTCCCACAGACCCGGTTTGAACATATCAAAATAAGCGATGCGCAGTCCGTTGATGCCATGGAAGAACACGCAAAAAACCAGTCCAATTTCGCCCAGGCCGAACAGGGTGGATTGGTACAGTTTGATAACACCCGCGAAAGCCGCGGGATTTAAATAAACAAGTGCGATATCCACGACGTGGATCACGAGGAATAGCACGGTTCCCAGCCCGGTGAGCCGGTGCAGCAGAAACGCGTAGTGCCCCTCGCGGCCGCGGTAGCCGGTGTAACCGGTCATGGTGGTTTTCAGGGTTGACATATTCACCTCCGTTTTGTTTTTGGGACATCAAAATTGTAGCATGCCTTTGTTGATTATGTGTAGAAATTTGGTCTTATTTTT
>DATMXL010000261.1:0-8208 GCA_035561555.1 Bellilinea sp. | reverse complement strand
CTATTCATCAATTCTTGCTCACCAAAACAGCCGTCAATGTTTCCCCTGCTTATCAAGGAGCCTATGTTAAAAAATTCATCCCCCCAAACGGCTTCACCTGGTCTGACGGCCAATCCGCTCGAACAAAAACAAAAGCTGATGAATAGGTTACGCAGCGGCGCCAGTTGGTTCTACTGGATCGCCGCCCTTTCAGTGATTAACACCATCCTGATTGAATTTGGCTCGACCATAAATTTCATCTTCGGTCTGGGAATCACGCAGATTATCGATGCATTGGTTTTTGAATGGGGATTTGACCTTGAACCGGATGCATTTACAATTTTGCGGGTTTTCGGCCTGGCGATAACCCTGCTGGTTGTCCTGATTTTCGTTCTATTTGGTTTTTATGCCAACAAACGCCTCCGTTGGGCATTCATCGCCGGTATGATCGTCTATGCCGTTGACGCACTGGCGGTTCTATTAATTTGGGAACAACCGGATTACCTGTCTTTTGCATTTCATCTTTTCGTGTTCTGGGGACTCATCCGCGGTTTGGGAGCGATCAACCAATTGGAGCAGCTTGATGATGCTTTACGCCAGGCAGGTTTACTTCCCCCGGAACCCCCGCCCTCGGTGATCCAGCCAGTCTGAAAATCCGTCATTTCTAACAATATCTGGTAAGAGTGCGTCAGCTTGTGGCGCGCATAACGTTTATTGCTGCTTGAGTGATGATCGCCGCCGCCAGGGGCAGCACCTCTTCATCGATATCGAATTTGGGATGATGGTGCCCAAAGCGTTTAGTCGCGTCCGCCACACCGCTGCCGATAAAGAAAAAGCAGCCTGGAACTTTTTCCAGAAATAGCGCCATATCTTCCGACACCGAGGAGAGTTCATCGGAATTCACCTGAATTTCTGGCGCAACCTGTTGAAGAGCCTGCTGGACCAACCGGGTGATCTCCGGTGCATTCACGACTGGTGGCGTATATTCCACAAACTGAATCTCGCCTTGGCAACCCATGCCCAGACTGACCGATTCCACTAAATTTCGCATTCGTGCCTGCACCAGATCATGGATCTCGGGTTTGAAGGTGCGAACCGTTCCAGCCAGCTCGACCTCAGCTGGAATGATATTAAAAGATGTGCCTGCTTTGATTTGCGTCACGCTGACCACAGCTGATTCAAACGGGGAAACATTCCGCGCCGTAATACTCTGCAGCGCCGTGATCACCTGAGCCGCTGCTAAAACCGGGTCAAATGTCAGATGCGGCATCGCGCCGTGCCCGCCTTTGCCAGTGATTTTGACCTTGAACATGTCTGCCCCAGCCATGAACGGTCCGGGTGTCACAGCCGCCCAACCCACTGGGTGCTCATTCCATAGGTGCAAACCGAGCGCAGCCAACGGCGTTGGCTCATTCAGTACGCCATCTTGAATCATTGCCGCTGCGCCGCCCAGGCCTTCCTCAGCCGGTTGAAACACCAGTTTTATCGTGCCGTTTAATGTGGGTTGCAGTTCTGTCAACAAAGCCGCAGCCGTCAACCCGATGGCAACATGACCGTCATGTCCGCAGGCATGCATTACACCTGCGTTGACCGAGCTATATTCTGCTCCGCTCTCCTCTTGAAGCGGCAGCGCATCCATATCGAAGCGTAAAAGGACGCAGGGTCCGGGTTTCCCGCCCTGCAGCAGCCCGACGACCCCAGTTTTGCCAACCCCCCGCGTCACCGAATAACCCAACCGCTCCAACTCGGCTGCCACCAGACCTGCAGTCCGCACCTCCTGAAAGCCTAACTCTGGATTCGTATGCAGATCCCGCCGCCAACCAATGGTCTTTGCTTTAAGTTCATGCGCGCGGGCAAGGATGGGATGCATAAACGACCTTCTGAGAGGAGTACTTAGAAAATGATCCGGCGAAAATGTTCCAAAAATTGCGGATTCTCTTCACTGCTTTCCGCAGTACGCCGGCTCCACAAGTTTTTCCGCAAATCCTCGACGTTCGCGATCTGGCTGCGGTGACACTGTAGTGCTTGGAATTTCTTCTGCCACTGCGCAGTCACATTCAGGCTGATATCAGCGATGATCGACAATGACAACCACAATTCCTTGACATTATGCGCTTCCAATCCTGCTGCTCGCAGTTCCGGAAAAAACAATGGGTTGCCAGCTGCCGGAAATACCGCATCCACCACGATCTGACCCGCAGCCCGGTGATCCGGATGGTTGACCTTGTTGGCACGCTGAAAATAGTTGGTCGGGTCGCACGAAACGACGATATCTGGTTTGATCGTACGGATTACCCGCACAATCTCGCAGCGCGTGCCTAAATCTGGAGTCAAATAGCCGTCTTCAAACTCCAGGAATTGAACTTTCTTTACCCCCAGAACCGCAGCCGCTTCATTTTGTTCAACTACACGCAATTTTGCCAATTCGTTGGGGTCGGTAATACGACCGTTTACACCTTTATCACCGCGCGTAAACAGGCAATATTCGACTTCGTGCCCAAGGCCTGTCCACCGTGCAATACTGCCGCCGAGGAAAAATTCGGGGTCATCCGGATGTGCCAGAATTACCAGTATCTTTTGTGGAGAGTCCCAACCCTCAGTGCCGCCGTCCACCACGCTTGCGCCTCCCCTGCCGATCCTCGTGATGTGGTAATCCGGAGGGTCTAGATTCTCCTGGGATTGCCGGCGGTTCACCTGGTCTTGGTTGTGGTCTGGCAGGTGCTGTTGGCGGTGTAGGCCGTACTTCGCCTTCTCTATCGTCCGCATCACCATCCAGGACGGAGGCTGCCGCTGCTTCCGGCTCCCCACTCAATTCAGCTTTGGTAAACTCGCGGATCCCAAGCTCTGGGATCTCCACCCGTACCGTCCCCTGCAATGGCGATACATCCACCACTTTTCCCTCGCCAACCGGTGTAGTGATATGTTTGCCACGTTTCGGCAGCCCTTTGCGCAGCTCGGTGTAGGTATCGTACTCGTAAATCAGGCAGCAGCGCAACCGCCCGCACATGCCGGTGATCTCGGTCGGGCTGAGCGAAATACCCTGTTCTTTAGCCATGCGGATCGAAATCGAACTAAAATCGGTCAAAAATGCCGAGCAGCAGCGTTTTTCGAGACCGCAGGCACCCATACCGCCAATGATTTTAGCCACATCCCTTGGCCCAATTTGGCGCATTTCCACCTGGGTCGGTGCATATATTTTTTGCATATCCGACCGCAGCGATTTAAGATCGACTTTTTCTTCGCTGTCAGTGGAATACATGATCGCCAGGCGGGATCCGTCAAAACTGTATTCTGCACTGACAATCTTTACATTGTAGAGTCTGAGTTCCTCTACACGTTTGCGTGCGGCTTCCACCACATCCAGCTCGCGAACTTGCCATACTTTGCGCAGCAGCAGGTCCCGCGGTGTAGCCAACCGGCTGATAGATTTCAAGCCGCCTTCCGATTTACTCATCGTTGGATCAACCAATTGGGCAATCTCACCCAACTGCCAACCCCGGGCGGTCTCAACTACCACGGAATCACCGGTTTTAACATCACCCAGGCTGCTGGCGTCGAAATGGTAAATTTTCCCAACTTTCGAGAAGCGCACCCCAACCACATTTTGCAGTACAGTCAGGCTCATGGCAGTTTACCCTACCATCTCGATCTTGACGCTGGTTTGATTCTTTAAAGCTTCTACGCTCAGACGCGCAGCTAATTGCTCAGCTATGGATACCAGCGCTTTACCGGCAGCGGATTCAGGGTGCGTTACAACGATTGGCTTGCCGGAATCTCCACCGACCCGCACCGCTGGATCCATGGGGATCGCACCCAGGAAAGGCACATCATTTTGTTGCGCCATTCGTTCGCCGCCGCCCTGTCCAAACACATCTACCCGCGATCCGTCTGGCAGCTCCAGGTAGCTCATATTTTCAACCACACCCAGGATCGGCACATTCAGTTCCCGGAACATCTGCATGCCGCGGTTGGCATCTTCCAGTGAGACCGCTTGCGGCAGTGTGACGATCACACCGCCTGATAAGGGCAGCGACTGAGCCAGACTGAGCTGGGCATCGCCGGTGCCGGGCGGCAAATCAATAATCAAATAATCCAACTCGCCCCACTCCACATCCGCTAAAAACTGCCGGATGGCAGAGTGCAGCATGGGTCCGCGCCAGATCAAAGCCCGGCCGGGCGGCACCAAAAAACCGATCGACATCATTTTAACGCCGTAGGTTTCGGCGGGTACGATCTTTTCCGAACGCATAGGCGGTAGATGATCAACGCCCATCATCGTCGGCACGTTTGGCCCGTAAATATCGGCATCCAATAACCCGACCTTGGCGCCGCTGCGCGCCAGTGACACGGCCAGGTTGACCGCCACCGTCGATTTGCCAACGCCGCCCTTGCCGGAAGCCACCGCCACCGCGTTTTTGACCGGCAGCTGCATCAATCCGCGCGCTCGACCGTCGGTAGGAACATTGGCATCCAGTTTGATGACCACTGTCTTTACCCCTTCGATGCCGAGCACAGCCCTGCGGGCATCAGCCTCAATTTTCCCCTTAAGAGGACAGGCTGGCGTGGTTAGCATAATGTCGAATTTGACTGCGTGATCTTGAATTTCAAGATTGTGGATCATATTCAAGGTCACCAGATCCTGGTGTAGTTCCGGTTCTTGCACAGTTGCGAGTGCTGCCATCACAGCGTCTCGCGTAATTGACGTTTCAACCATGAACGAAAAGTCCCTTTCGCTTTGAAGCTTGCATAACGATAAAGTCTAGGATTTTGTCAGGTGCTGTTCGATATCCTTCTGCGCCTGAACAAACTGAGTTTCCAGGTCGGAGTCTGAGCCGCGATAACGTTTTACTGTTTGTTTGGCGCAGGCGGTACAACCCCGCATTCCGCGGAATGAATCCACACTGCATCCCTGACAGCCTCCCAAACGCACCATCAGCAGCGTAAATGCCGCTTGTTCCACTGTTGTGGCACCTTGGGCTGTGATTTGATCGACAATGGCGTTCCACTTTTCGCCGCGCTGACCCGCCAGTTGTGGCGCTACGCGCAGCGGAAACATTAACTCCGTATCGCTATTATACATGATACCTCGACCAATAAACAGAACACTATCCAGCAGCCTCCGGTGGGACAACTGGTTTCTTGGCAGCCGCCTTCATGGCTTCCTTCTCCTTCCGCGCAGTTTCCTCAGCGGCATAATTCTTCGGTCGAATGTCCGAGTAATAGGAGACCGGTTTCGACAGCCGTTCGAGGTCATAAATATTGCCCTCCCGACTGTAGGAAGCGATTTCGTAGTCGTGATCCATCTTAATCGCATCAAACGGACAGTATTCCGCGCACAAACCGCAGTTCATGCAGATATCCACGTCGATGTAGAACTCTTTCGGCGCAGGAATCGGCTTTCCGGTGACCGGATCATTCGTTCGCACGATCCAGATGCACTGCGGTGGACAAACTTTGGCGCAAATCCCACAGGAAGTGCAACGTAAATCCTTGCCGCCGTTCTCGCCTTCCTCATAAACCAGAAACGGCAGAAAGCGGAACTCTTCGGGCACCGGCAACTTTTCTTCCGGATATTGAATTGTAAATATGCCTTCAACGTCCGCTTTACGGCGTGATTCGATCCCTTCGGCTGTGTAGTAGCGATCTTTGCCCTTGCGGATATCTTCCACATACGTCATTACAAAGCGCTTGAACACACCGAGCAACATGCTGAGGAAACCTTTTCCAGTCATTTCAACCTCCTACCGGTCAACTTCGCCCAGCACAATGTCGACAGCGCCCAAATTGAGCACCACATCCGCAATCTTCCCACCGCGGCACATATCCTCCAGGCTGATCAGGTTAATGAAGCTTGGCGACCGCACATGATACCGCCATGGGTTGGGTTTACCGGTGGATACGATATAGAAACCAAGTTCGCCTTTCGGTCCCTCCACCCGCCCATAAGACTCGCCAGCCGGCACACGCACCTGGTATGCTGGTTTGCCGGTCATGATGGGACCTTCCGGGATATCCCGCACAACCTGCTGCAAGATACGGTTGGCCTGACGAGCTTCATCCAACCGGGTCAGGTAGCGGTCGTAGACGTCGCCGTGGTAATGCACCACCACATCGAAATCCAGCCGGTCATAGATGCTGTAGGGATCGGCTCGCCGAATGTCGTAAGGCACGCCCGAAGCCCGCAGGTTGGGTCCGGAAGCGCCGTTGTTGATCGCCTGTTCCGCGGTCATCACACCACAGCCGATGCAGCGATTGCGAATAATCTCGTTCGAAGAAAGCATTTTGTCAATGTCGTCCAGCCGGCGTGGCATGCGCTCAAACACCAACTCTTTGACCCTATCCAGTACCCCGGCAGGTAGGTCTCGCGCCACACCGCCAAAGCGGAAGTAATTGCACATCATCCGCGATCCGCTGACAGCTTCGAAAATATCCAAAATTAACTCGCGCTCTTCCAGCGCATAAATCATCGGCGTGAAGTACGAGCCAAGGTCATTCCACAGGAAGCCAAAAGAGAAAACGTGGTTCATCCAACGGGTCAATTCCGCCATCATCACCCGGATGTATTCCGCGCGCTCCGGTGGTGCGATGCCCATCAATTTCTCGACCGCCAGCGCGTAACCGAAGTTGTTGCTCATGGACGAGACATAATCCAACCGGTCCGTAAACGGCATATTTTGCAGATAGGTGTTGCGCTCGCCAATTTTTTCATGGTTGCGATGCAAATAACCCACGACAGGTTTGAGGAATACCACTTGCTCGCCATCCAGCGCCGCCACCATGCGGAAAACGCCGTGGGTGGATGGATGCTGCGGGCCCAGGTTGACCACGACCGTATCGGTGTGCAGGTCTGCATCCCGCCCGATTTTCTTCGCGCTGGCGTATAAGGCTTCTTCTGCAGTCGGGATCCAGTTTTCTGGGTCGAAACCGCTTGGGTACTGTACATTGTCCTTATATGGATTCTGTTCCTCGATATACCCGGTTTGACCCTCTGGCCAGCGGGATTTATACGGCTTGGTTTCCTCCTCGAAATACACTTCTTTCCAGTCCTTGCGCAGCGGATGACCAGCAAATCCTTCCCAGGTCAAAATACGGCGTAAATCTGGGTGACCCTCAAAATGTATCCCAAGCAAATCCCAGGCTTCACGTTCCTGCCAATCGGCGCTCTTGAACAAATGGTACAAAGAAGGCACAACTGCTTCATTGCGCGGCACCTGAACCTTGAGCACCAGAGCTGGCCCGCCTATCGAACGGAAAAGGTGGTAAACCACTTCCATTTTTCCTTCCGGCAGGTAATCCACACCAGTGACCGATGACAGGTAATCGAATCCCCACTCATCGCGCAGGGTTTTCATCACCGCCAACAGATTTTCCGCGCCGACGATGAAACCGCTGTATCCGGGACGTGTGTCTGTAACCACCTTCCCGTCAAATAGCTGCGAAATATCCGGAACCTGAGCAACTGTGATTTTTTCTTCGCTCATCTTAGCCTTCCTTCTGCTCATTCACGGCGGGGGTATCAGTGGTTTCAGGGGTTACCAGATCGTCGCCCTTATGCGTTTCTTTATAAATTAATTTATACTTGCGCGGGTCCATCAGGTCAGGACCAAGCACAGGCACCGGGATGGCTGCTTCCTCTCCCTTGGCGTACCACTCCGATGTATTAATCCGTTCTTTCGCGACCTTTTTCTGCAGCGTAATCAAGCCGTTTAGTAAGGCTTGCGGAGTTGGCGGACATCCTGGAATATATACATCCACCGGGATGAATTTATCTACACCGGAGACGACTGAATATCCCTCTTTAAAGGGACCGCCGCCAGAGGCACAGGCACCCATCGCAACTACATATTTTGGTTCCGGCATCTGGTTGTAAAGGCGCACAATTTGCGGAATCATCTTTTTGGTGACCGTGCCAGAGACGATCATAAAGTCCGTTTGGCGTGGACTTGGACGCATGACTTCCATGCCAAACCGTGCGATATCGAAGCGGCTGGCTGCCAGTACGATCATCTCGATGGCGCAGCATGCCAGGCCGAACATCATCGGCCACATGGAGTTCTTACGCGACCAGGCGTAGATCTTGTCCAGTGATGTGACACTTACCTGGTTTTGAATTTCCATGGGTATTTCAACGGTCGAATTGGGTGAAATCTGGTCTGTCATATGGAATACTCCTGCTGGTTGAGGATTCAAACCGCAAACTTAGCCGCCCCCGTAACCCTATTGTAGCGC
>DATMXL010000260.1:0-4642 GCA_035561555.1 Bellilinea sp. | reverse complement strand
AATTTTACCCTCACGCAATGCTTTCTTTAGACCAGCATAAGCTGCAGCACCGGCTGGTTCAGCGAAAATGCCGCTCTTGCCGATTTCGCCAATGGACTGAATGATTTCCTCGTCTGGCACGGTCAGGTATTGCCCGCCTGTCTCACGCGCTGCCCGAACTGCCCGTACGCCGTCTCGCGGCAGGTCAACGGAAATGGAATCAGCGATGGTGGTGGCTTCAACGGGAACAATTTCTTCAGTGCCTGCGAAAAAGGCATTTGCGACGGCGGCTGAATTTTCTGATTGGATGCCGAAAATTCGCGGCATGCATTTTAACCAACCTAACGTCGCCAGATCCTTAAAACCCTTATGCAACCCTGAGATGATATTCCCATCCCCGACGGAGACAAAGATATTCAGCGGCGGCATATCTGCATTAATGCTCTGTAATAATTTTTCCCAGATTTCAAAAGCACCGGTCTTTTTTCCTTCAACCGTAAAGGGGTTATAGCCTGTGTTACGACAATACCAGCCAAATTCCTGGGAAGCCTGAATAGTAAGGTCAAAGGCTGAATCATAATTACCGTCAACCAGAATCACTTGCGCGCCAAATACCAGCAGTTGGGCGATTTTAGCCTGCGGGGCTGTTTTAGGAGCGAAAATTACCGCTTTATGACCGACCGCGGCAGCCATCCCCGCCAGGGCGGCACCAGCATTGCCGGTGGATGCGGTCACAGTCACCTCGGCGCCCAGTTCCAGCGCGCGGGCGACCACCACAGCTGAAGCGCGGTCTTTGTAAGACGCCGTCGGGTTGCGGCCTTCGTCTTTGATCCACAAGTTCCGCAAACCAATGGATTGTGCCAGGCGGTCTACCTTATAGACCGGTGTCCAACCGGCGGCGCGGATTGGGGTGCCCTCGCCGCCTGGATCCGTGACAGGGAGCAAGGGAAGGTAACGCCACAGTGAACCTTCGGTGCGGGTGGTAATGTCGCTGATTTCATAGCGCTGTTTGATGTTGGCATAATCCAAAACCACATCCAGGTTGCCGCCATCTTTGGGGCAGGTATAAGTCACCTGGCTGGGGGCATACTCAGTCTGGCACAGGCTGCAGTGGTAACCGATAAATTCACTCATAACGTTTTCCTATTCATTTTCAAAAGGAATACCCAGGGCAGCGGGCGGCGTAGTACGCATAGACCGCAGAACCTTTGCGATGAAACGCCGAACTTCTTCCGGCAGTCCTGCCAGAGTACGGTCTACCCATTCCGAGTTGCCAATGTTCACCAGCAGCAGAGTCAAAATCATCAGGGGGAACGGCGCTACTTGGAGTACTTGCGATGGAATATTCGGCAGAGACGGCTGCAGCACCAGGCCAAGCCACTGCAGCAGCACGAACAGATAGGCGCCAAAAGCTGCCCGCAATGGATTCCAACCGCCAAAGATGGTGATCGCAAGGGCAATCCAACCGATGCCGTCCAACCCGGTGATCGTACCTTTCCAACCAACTTTTACGCTGAGCGAGTACATCGGTCCAGCCAGACCGACTAAAGCCCCGCCGATAATGGTATATAGATAGCGCAGGCGATTGACATTTGCGCCGCGGACGTACGCTGTCGCCGGCTGTTCACCAATTCCCTGCAGCATCAACCCGGGACGGGTTTTGAAGACAAAGATATATGCCACTGCGATTAACACAAAGCTGGCGTACACCAGGATATCCTGACGGAAGAACAACACCCCCAATACCGGGATTTCCGACAGACCTGGAATGGGCAGGGGCGGCACACGCGGGCCAGACATTCCCATAAAGGGGTTGCCGAGGAAGTAAGAAAGGTCGCGGCACATCAAAGCCAGAACAAACCCAATCGCCACCTGCGATTGTTTGAGAGCGATACTGCCGAAAGCCACGATGAGCGAAACGAATGCGCCAATGGCTGCGCCGACCAGAAAGCCCAGGATCAGGCTGCCCGTGGTGGCAGAGGCGGCAAAACCAGCCATAGCTGTGAGGAGAATCAAGCCGTTGATCGAGAGGTTGGTGATGCCGGCTTTTTCAGTGATCGTTTCGCCGATGACAGCAAAAACCACCGGGGCTGCTGAAGCCAGGATGCCCGCCAAACCGACCAGGGTTGTATTGTCCATGGCTACTTCACCTTCTTTTCTGTCAGGCGGCGGCGAACGCCGTCCATCATCAGCACGAATAACACCAGCGCCCCCTGCAGCACACCAGAAAGCGCCGAGTCAAGTTTAAGCACGATAGGGAGTTGAATACTACCAATGTTCAAGGCAGCAAAAAAGAGTGCCACCGGTGCAGCCCACAACGCCTGATAATTAATCAACATGGCAACCATCAGGCCGAGGAAGCCGTAGCCAGATGAGATTGATGGGATTAACCGATGGTACACTGCCAGCACCTGCACAGCGCCAGCCAGCCCGGCGAAAGCGCCGCAAATAAAGAAAGCGGACATCATATATTTCCCGGTAGGAATGCCGATGACAAAAGCTGCCCGGCCGTTCTTACCCACCGCCTTAAGACGCAGACCGAAATAGGTACCCTGCAGGAGCAAATAAACAATGGCTATGCCAATCAGTCCGATAGCGAGCGACCACCAGCTCATGCGCAATCCCTCAACTTGCGGCAGCCACAGTGAATTATCAAACGGGACGGTGCCGCTCATCGAACCTACCCCGGGACGCTTCCAGGGACCAAAGATCAACCAGATGGTCAAAGCCGTCGCAACGAAATTAAGGCCAAGGCCGCCAAAAATCTCGTTAACACCGCCGTAAATTTTCAATAATCCAGTCAGGGAAGCCCAGAGCATGCCGCCCACCACCCCGGCCAGAAAGCCGATGATGATGATCAAGGTCGGTGCCAGATTGGTGTCTTGCAGCAATCGCAGCGCCAGGGTGGTGAAAATCGCTCCCAGGGTGATCTGGCCTTCGATTCCGATATTCCACAAACCGGCCGCGAAGGTCAGCAACAAGCCAGTGGTTGCCAGCAGCAGCGGGATCCAGGCGACGATGACGTCCGAGATTTTACCAACCGAGCCAACTGAGCCGACCACGATCAGACGAAAAGCCTCCAGCGGCGGTGCTTTAGCCAATAGCATAATCAAGGTGGTGAAAATCAGTGCCCCAACCACCGCCAGGATTTGGAAACCAAATTTAAAACCAGGAGAAGTTTTGTTGAGCACTAGAAACCTTTCCCACCGATCAACTGGCCAAGCTGATCCACCGTGGTGGAGGCAGCGTCCAGCGGCTGCGACACTTTACCGTTATAGAAGACCAGAATGCGGTCGCTATAATGCAATATCTCTTCCAGATCGGAGGAAATAAACACAATACAAGTCTTCAGTTTGCAGCGTTCCTTGAGCTTGCTCCAAATCCAGATCGAAGATTCAATGTCAAGGCCGCGGGTGGGATGTTCCAACAGCAGCAAGCGCAGCGGGGTGCGCAGCATAGCCAGCAGTGCGCGCTGTTGATTGCCACCTGATAAAGCTTCAACTCTGGTGACAGGTTCGCCTTTGATGTTGAAAGCTGAGATCCGCTCCCGGCTGACAGTCACGGCTTTGTCGCGGTCAATAAAAAAGCCGGTTTGATCTTCGCTTAAAATGAAATGCTCGCTGATGGACAAACCCGGAATGAGACCTTCTTCCATGCGTGAGGCAGGCACATAAGAAACCCCGGCATTTTGAAAGCTGTGATAAGCCTTGCCGGTCATGCGTTTACCATTGAGGGTGACCTCACCGCCAACCGGCCGAATCAGACCAGCCAGAGTGCGCAGGAACTGGCGCTGACCCGAGCCTTCCATGCCTGCCAGACCAATTACCTCGCCGCAATTGACGGTCAAATTGGCGCCGCGGATCTGGATGCGATTGTCGTCGATCGAAAGACCAGCAACCTCAACGGCTGGTTCGCAGAATTCCAACTGGGTTTTCTCGTCCAGGTTGACCACTTTACCAAACATTAACTCGACCAGGTTGTCCGTGATATAAGGCGGTGCCACCTCACCCACCAGCAGACCCTGGCGGAACACGGCAATTTTATGACACAATCCTTCCACATCTTCCAGCTTATGCGACACGAAAATGATAACCATGCCCTGGCTGGCAAGTTTTTTCAAAGTCTCAAATAATTTTGCTTTCTGGCTGGCGCTGATACCGGTGGTAGGTTCGTCCAGGATCAGGACGCGTGCACCCAGCCATAATAGCCTAAGAATTTCCAACTGCTGGCGTTCGCCGACGGTCAAGCTATCCACATAGGCATCCGGATCCAGATTGAAGCCGAATTGTACCTGTAATTCCTTGAGTGCGGTTGTGACTTCGCGCTTGTTAGGAAATAGTCCTCCGTCATGGCCGATCAGCATGTTTTCAACAATTTTCATGGGTGGGAAATCCAATGGGTCTTGATGCAGCATGCCAATGCCATGCTTAATGGCATCGGAAGGCGAAGTGATACGCACAGGCGACCCATCCAATAATATTTCCCCGCTGTCGGCATGGATGAAACCGGATAACACTTTCATCAAGGTGCTTTTGCCAGCACCATTTTCACCCAAAATCCCCTGGATAACCCCGGAATCAATTTTTAGAGAAATATCGTTATTCGCGTGGACACTACCGAACGTTTTATGAATATGTACCAGTTCAACATTCATTTGATTCTC
>DATMXL010000259.1:0-13784 GCA_035561555.1 Bellilinea sp. | reverse complement strand
CCTTCTATTAATGCAAATGTGGAAAATTAAGGTAGTCTCCAAGTGCTTATATTTTTATCTCATTCGTACTTCACCACCATGGAGGTAACATGGCGTTAAATGGAACTGCGACCAAAACTTCACCCAGGAGCCGGCTGAAATTCATCATCGGTGGTCTGCTGATCGTAGCGGCTGTCGTGTATTTGATTTTCACCTCTACCAGGGCCAGTGCTCAATACTTTTTAACAGTTGATGAGTTGAGTCAAAAGAGTGTGGATGTTGGGAAACGAGAAATCCGCGTCTCTGGAGCGGTGATTGGCGATACTATTCAGTACGATGCGCAAAACCTAGTGTTGACCTTTGACGTGGCGCATGTTCCCGGTGATAATGCGGAAATCGAAGCGCAGGGCGGGTTAGCTGAAGTTTTGCATGCAGCTGTCGTCGACACCTCGCGCTCGCGGATCAAAGTGGAATATCACGGCGTCATGCCGGATCTGTTACGCAATGAAGCTCAAGCCATCATGACGGGACGCATGAACGAAAATGGTGTATTTGTAGCCCAAGAGCTGTTACTGAAGTGTCCCACGAAATATGAAGAAGCAGTCCCGGAACAGGCTGAGGGTGGTTAAGCCTGCTTCCACTTACCTGAATGACATAACGCCGGGTGCAAGCCACCCGGCTTTCCTAATTTAACCGGCGAAGGGAGTGATCATGGTATCGAACTTTGGTTTCGGCGCCCTGGCAATCACACTGGTTGTATCAATCTACGGTATTTTTGCGGCCGTTTATGGCGCGCGAAAAAATTCCCTGGCCTGGGTCGAGAGTGCGCGTAAAGCGATGCTCTTAACCTTCCCCTTGATCTCGCTGGTAGCGCTTTCGATTATCTACCTGCTGGTCACAGGCGACTACCAGGTGCAGTATGTGTATAACGTTACCAGCAGCACCATGCCAATTTACCTGAAGGTCACGGCTTTGTGGGGTGGTCAAGCTGGATCCTTAATCTTCTGGTCGCTGCTGCTATCTGCCTTCGCTTCAGCGGTTACGCTGCGTAAGTGGGATCGCGACCGCGAATTCCTGCCTTGGGTAATCGTGGTTGCGCTGGTCACCCTGGTTTTCTTCGTTGGAATGAGTCTCTTCTTCGAGAATCCATTTGTGCGCTTCTGGCAAACTGCCGGGGGAGCCGAAGCTGTCGCCATGTTCAGACCAGCTGGCGCTACAGATCTGGCTCCATTTGATGGGCGCGGGCTCAACCCGCTGCTGCGGCACCCGGGCATGATCATTCACCCTCCGATGCTGTACCTCGGTTTTGTCTCATTTGTCATTCCATTCGCTTTCGCCATCGCGGCGCTGGTCACCGGACGCACCGACGACCGTTGGATCCGCGTCACTCGCCGCTGGACACTGGTTGCCTGGCTATTCCTGTCACTCGGATTGTTACTTGGCAGCCGCTGGGCTTATGACGTGCTCGGATGGGGCGGATATTGGGCCTGGGATCCGGTGGAAATTGCCGCCTTTATGCCCTTCCTCTCTGGTACAGCCTTCCTGCACTCGGTGATGATCCAAGAAAAGCGCGGCTTGTTCAAGCGCTGGAACATGGTCTTGATCATTTTGACCTACTCATTGGTCATTTTTGGCACCTTCCTGACCCGTTCAGGAGTGCTCTCGTCCGTGCATGCTTTCTCCCAGAGCGCCATTGGACCCTTGTTCTTCGGCTATATTGGCATCACTTTTGCCGTTTCGCTGGCGTTGTTGCTGCACCGTTGGAATGCGCTGCGCTCGGAGGGTGAGATGCATTCGCTGCTCTCCCGCGAGGCATTATTCCTGCTCAATAATCTGCTGTTCATGGGCATTCTGGTGGTATGTTTCTGGGGCGTATTGTTCCCGCTTATTTCCGAGCTGTTTACCGGCCAAAAGGTGACGGTTGGTCCGCCTTTCTATGAACGTTCCACCGGTCCATTGTTTGCCGGCTTGCTGCTGTTGATGGGGGTGGCACCGCTTTCTGCCTGGGGTCACTCGACGGTAAAGACGCTTGGCAAAGCCATGTGGAAGCCGTTTATCGTATCGCTATTGGTGCCTGTACTCGCCTTTGCCTTGGGTGTTCGTGCTCCCATGGCTTTTGTGGCGTTCTGGTTGTGCGGTTTTGTCGCATTGATCACACTGTATGAGTATTACCGCGGTGTGGCTGCTCGCCATCGTAAAAACGGAGAAAATGTCTTTCTGGCGCTGTGGAACCTGATGGGTCGCAATCGCCGGCGTTATGGCGGTTACATCATTCACCTGGGTGTGGTCTTGATAGCGCTGGGCATCATCGGCATTGAAATGTTCCAAACCGAAACTCAGGGCACCATTCCGCCTGGCGGCAAGATGAGTCTGAGCGGCTACACTATTTCATTTGACAAGCTGGACATCTTTGATACGGCTGATGGTCGCAACGTGGCTCGGGCGGTTGTATCGGTGGAACGGGACGGTAAGGCGCTTGGGCAGCTCTATCCGCGCCGTGATTACTACTATGATTCTCAACAGCCAATGACCATTCCCGGCGTGCGCAGCACCATGGAAGACGATCTATACGTTCTGCTGGTGGACTGGGAACCTATTTCCTCAACGGGTGTAACTTTCAAGGTGTATCACAATCCGTTGGTCAACTGGCTATGGTTAGGCGGCTTTGTATTCATATTCGGCACACTGGTCGCAGCCTGGCCGGAAAAAGAGCCAGAGCCGGTGCGAGTATCAGCTGTCAATCGAAAAACGACATCCCCAGGCGTTCAGAGCGCGGATTAACTCACCTCGGATTGTGTTTATGAGCCTCACCTTGAAAAAAAACATCACTCGGCCATTCATTGCACTTTTCGCGGGGCTGTTGCTGGCAGGTATTTTGTTTACAGCAGCCGAGGCGCAAAATCCGACCCCGACCGATAATGAAGTCAACGCAGTTGCCAAACAGCTGTACTGCCCGGTCTGCGAGAATATCTCACTGGATGTGTGCCCGACAACGGCGTGCGCACAGTGGCGGACATTGATTCGCGAACAGTTGGCAGAAGGTAAGACGGCGGAGGAAATTAAAGAATATTTTGTCGCCAATTACGGTGACCGGGTGCTCTCCACGCCGCCAACCCGCGGGTTCAACTGGCTGGTTTATATTTTGCCGCCACTCATCTTCCTTGGCGGAGTCTTTCTGGTCTATCGTGTTTTCCGCAGTATGAAAACCAGGAAGCCGGAAAAGCCGGTCGTACCGCCTGCCGAGCCTGTCGATCTGTCCCAAACCGACCCCTATCTGGCTCAAATTGAAGCGGAGTTGGAGCAACACCGCAAGCACGGCCAGTAATACCCCATCACCACCTGTTAAGGATGAACGATGACTTCTTTACCCGATGAAATGAATACGCAGGAACACTCTCGGCGGTTGCCAACCTGGGTAGTGGGGCTGGCTTTTGCCGCACTGGTCGGATTTTTGGTGTTGGTGGGGTTAGGTTTGCGCCGGGCACAGTCCGGACCAATCACGGTTGGACAGAATGTGCCGCCATTCTCACTGACCACCTTTGGCGGCGAGACCTTCAACACCGCTGACTTGAGCGGCAAGGTGATTGTGGTCAACTTTTGGGCGTCATGGTGCAAACCTTGCGAGCAGGAAGCCTTCGAACTGGAAGCAGCCTACCAATCCTATAAGGATGGAGGCGAGGTGATTTTCCTGGGCGTCGATTACGTAGATACGGAGCCTGAAGCTTTGGACTTTATCAAAAAATTTGGTCTGACCTACGCCAACGGACCGGATATGCGCACAAAAATATCACAGATGTTCCGGATTCAAGGCGTGCCTGAGACTTATATCATCGACCGTGAGGGTAAACTGGCCTATGTAAAGAAGGGTCCGTTCCTGTCAACAGGTGAAATCCAAAGTGTAATTAACCAGGTTTTGGACTAATTCAAATCTTCGAGGAGCAACGTCCTGATGGATCTAGGTTCGATAATGTTGATTTTGGCGCTGGCACTGGGGGTTGGAATTTACATCAGCCTGCCGCTGACACGGTACAGCACAACGGAGAAGTTGATTGCAAGCAAAAAACCGACGGATGACGTCGATCACAAACGCTCAGCCTTACTGGCAGAACGCGATCGGGTGTTGACTGCGCTCCAGGAGCTGGATTTCGACCAGGCGCTGGGTAAAATCCCGGCGGAAGACTATCCCGAACAGCGCAGCGAACTGCTGGCCTCGGGCGCAGCCGTACTGCGTCAACTGGATGAAATTGAGCCTGCCGGCAGCAACGGTGCTTCAGTTGAAGACCGCATTGAGGTGGCTGTGGCGCAACGCCGGGGCGATATTCGCCGGGCAGCCAGCAATGGCAATGATGATCTGGAAATGGCGATCGCCGCCCGCCGCCGCGAGCGCACCGAAAAAACCGCAGGATTCTGTCCTAAATGCGGCAAGCCGGTGCAAAGTTCAGATATTTTTTGCGCTCATTGCGGCGCAACTTTGTAATTCAACTTCGATTCGAGAACATTGTGACCTTTATGAAGAGAAATTTTGCTTTCGTCCTTTCTGGTTTGTTTGTAATTTTCCTGGCTGGTTGTGTTTCTTTAGCCTCTGATATTACGCCGCCGCCCAATGCCGAATCCTATTCAGCGCAAGAAACACCGGCAGCCGTTGAATCTGTCTTCCCGATCGTTCCACCGGATCCGGCGAATGGTGCTGCCATCTTTACTGGAAAATGTGCACCCTGCCATGGTGATCAAGGTATGGGTGACGGACCGCAAAGTGCAAATTTACCCATTCCTGTGGCTGCTCTAGCTGATCCAGTACTGGCGTCAGCAGCACGACCGGTGGACTGGTACAACCTGGTCACCAACGGGAATTTGGAACGCTACATGCCAGGGTTCACCAGTCTGGATGACCGCCAGCGCTGGGATGTCGTAGCCTTTGCACTTAATCTATCCTTGTCGAAGGATGCCATTGCTGCCGGTAAGGAAATCTACTCAACCAATTGTGTGGACTGCCACGGCGCACAGGGTACGGGCGGCAGCAACGCACCGGATTGGCAGGCTGAATCCGGCCGTTTGGCGCAGCTCTCGCTGGAAGAAATCGCCGCTGTGACAAAGGACGGCGTCGGCGAGATGCCGGGCTACAGCGCCAGCCTCTCCGACGCGGATGTGAATGCCGTCGCACAATACGTGCGGCAGCTTAGCTTTGCTGCCTCAGCCGAGTCGTTGGGAGTGACTCCGGCTCCAATCGTCGGGGAAACACCAGTCGCCAATGGGACACCAGCAGAGGGTGAAGCTACTCTTATTCCGACCACAAGCCAGGAACAGTTCCCGCCGCCGAATGTCCCGGATACATCCGCGACACCAGCCAGCACGCCGGTCTCCGAGGCACCGACCGAAGTGACGGTTGTTGGCAAAATCACTGCCGCAGAGGGAATAGCTATCCCCAGTGGGTTGAAAGTGACTCTGGTCGGCTTTGACGGCATGAACCAGGTCTACGAGGACCAGGTGGATGTTAGCGTTGATGGCGCATTTGAGTTCACCGAGGTCGAGTTCGTCACCGGCCGAGCCTTTATGGCGACGATGGATTACAACGGGCTGATTTTCAGCTCGGAGGTTTACCACAGCACCGAAGGACTGCCGGAAGGAGCGATTGATCTGCCGATCTCATATTATGAGACCACCTCGGATTTGACCGCTCTGCGTGCCGACCGGCTGCACCTGTTCTTTGATTTTACCCGCACCGAATTTGTGCAGGTGGTGGAACTGTTCATTCTGAATAACACCGGCGACAAAGCCATCGTCTCGACCAACGGTAAAGGGACAGTGGCTTTCGATTTACCGGAAGGCGCTACCAACCTCCAGTTCCAGGACAGCACCATTGGGGAACGCTATCTTCAGACTGAAAAAGGTTTTGCAGATTCGGCTGCCATTTTGCCAGGTGAAGGGACGCAAATATTATTTGCCTATGACCTGCCATACAGTCGCAAGGCGGATGTTGCCATCACTCTGCCGATTCCCGTGGATGCTGCTGTGATTATGATGCCGGAGGGCAGCGTGAAACTCACAAGTCCCCAGTTACAAAGCACCGGTACACGACAGGTGCAAGGTGTCAACCTGCAAATGTTCTCGGCATCCAACCTGCCAGCCGGCTCAGTCCTGGACTTGTCGCTTTCCGGTCGAGTTTCTTCGGCTGCCACAGTCCAAACTGGTAGCTCAAATGGCTTACTGATTGGCGGCGGAGTGTTGGGTCTGGTGCTCATTGGCGCTGGCATCTGGATTTGGCGTCAGAAAAAACAGAGAGAGGTGGAAGAAGGCGAGCTGGACGCTGGCGAGGAAACCGTTGAATCGATTATGGACGCAATTATCACCCTGGACGACCGTTTCCAGGCAGGTGAATTGTCTGAAGAAGCTTATCAGGCACGCCGCGCAGAACTCAAAGAAAAACTAACCACGCTAATGAAGTAGAGCCTCTATGACAGCAATCATCGAAGTCAGCCGGCTGATTAAACGGTTTGGGCCGAAAGTCGTGCTGCGCCAGCTGGATTTTCAAGTCGAACAGGGCGAATTTGTCGCCTTGCTGGGTCCCAACGGCGCTGGCAAGACCACCTTTCTGCGCATTCTGTCTTCGTTGTCCAGACCGACGCTGGGCAGCGTCAGCGTGGCAGGCTACTCTTTGCCGCATCAGGCAGCCAATGTTCGGCGCCGCCTGGGTGTAGTCAGTCACATGCCGCTGTTGTACGGTGATTTGAGCGCCGAAGAGAATTTGCTCTTCTACGGGCGGATGTATGCGGTCGAACACCTGGCGACCCGCCTGGACGAGGTATTCGAGCAGGTTGGTTTATCCCTGCGCCGGCGCGACCTGGTTCGCACTTTTTCCCGCGGGATGCAGCAGCGCCTGGCGATTGGGCGGGCCATTTTACATGACCCGGAAGTCCTGCTGCTGGACGAGCCGCATACCGGCCTGGACCAGGACGCCTGCGACATGCTCGACCGGGCGCTGCGGCAGGTGGCTGTGCGCGGACGGACACTTGTCATGACCTCGCATGATTTGGCGCGGGCGGAGGACCTGGCATCGCGCTTCGACGTGCTGACGCGCGGCACCATTCAAGGAACCATCAAACGGCAGGATATGCCGCAAGATGGACTGCTGGCTTTTTACCGCCAAACGCTGGAACAATCTCCAAGCGCAAAAGATGTCCGCAAGGCTGAGGCGGCGCTATGAACAGCTTTACGCCATTTATACGGGCTATGGGTGCGGTGGTTTGGAAGGATTTACAGGCGGAACGGCGCAGCCGTGAATTGGTTTCAGCCATGCTGGTTTTTGCGCTGCTGGTTATCTTTATCTTTAACTTTGCGCTCGAATTGGAGACGAATATTCGGGCGAATGTCACTGCCGGGGTACTGTGGGTAACGTTCACCTTCGCCGGGCAGCTAGGTTTGAATCGTTCGATGGCAGTTGAGAAAGACCGCGGCTGTCTGGACGGATTGCTACTGGCGCCGGTTGACCGGGCAGCTATCTACCTGGGTAAAACTTTAGCCAACTGGGTGTTTATGCTGCTGGTAGCCGCTATCGTATTACCGATTTTTTCCGTGCTGTACAATACCAATCTTTTTATCCCAGGTCTGTTGCTGGTGATATTTCTCGGCTCAGAAGGGTATGTGGCAGTCGGAACGCTGCTATCCACCATGGCGGTGCAAGCGCGCACTCGCGATATTTTGCTGCCGATTTTGCTCTTTCCAGTAGTGATTCCAGTACTGGTTGCCGCGGTCAAAGCAACCGGCGGTTATTTGCAGGGACTGGACATGAGCGAGATCCAGGTGTGGATCAATCTTTTGATTGTATATGATGTGATTTTTACGGCTGTCGCCTTTATGGTTTTTGACAGTGTTGTGGAAGAATAACTCATTCATCAATGGAGGCTCGGATGAACGCAAAACCCAAATTATTGACTGTGCTGGATGTTGTGGCAGCTGTCATGTTCGTGACCGCGGTCAGTCTGGTATTTTTCTATGCACCCCTTGAACGTGTGATGGGCTGGGTGCAGAAAGTGTTTTATTTCCATGTAGCGTCAGCCTGGGTCGGCATGCTGGCTTTTGCCGTGGCAGCTTTGTTTGGCATCCTGTATCTGGTCAAAAAAGATGTTAAGTATGACCGGATCGAGTTCGCCGCCATTGAGGTCGGTATCGTTTTCGCGCTGCTGACCATCGTCACCGGCTCGATCTGGGCGCGTCCGATCTGGAACGCCTGGTGGACCTGGGATCCACGCCTGACCACAGCGACCATTATGGAACTGGTGTACTTTGCTTACCTGATGCTGCGGTCTGGCATCGAGGAACCTGAAAGGCGTGCAAGATTCGGCGCAGTGTATGCCATCATTGGCTTCTTGAGCGTACCGCTGACTTTCTTCTCGATCCGGCTGTTCCGTACCATCCACCCGGTGGTGATTGGCAGCAACGATCCAGGGGCTGAGGGCGCTTTCGATATGACCCCCCGCATGCTGCAGACCTTTATGTTCAGCCTGCTGACCTTCAGCGTCGGGTTTGTCACCCTGTTGTGGCACCGGGTGCGCCTGGGCGCGCTGTCTGATCGGGTTGAGGAACTCAAATTGAAGCTGCAATCGTAGCCGGTTGCATTAAAGGCGATAGGAGATCACCATGGAAGGTCCTGCGAATACAGTCAATTATTTTGTGGCCGGTTACGCGGTCATTTTCGTCGTTCTGGCATTCTACCTGGGCACTTTAATCGTCCGTTGGCGCAACCTGAAACAGGATGAGGCTATGCTGGCGGAGTTGGAAAAGAAAGAAGCGCAAGAGTAGAAATTACTCTTCAAACAGCCAGAGTCCAGTTTCCTTTACACGAAACAGACGGGTTGCCTTCTCTGAGGTTGGCGCATAGCCGCCTTCCAGCCACAAACCGGCGTCGATAGCCAGACCGGTCAATTCATGGGGCGTTGAACCCCATTGCATATAAAACAAAATCTGCTCCGGCTGCTGTGGGTTTTCAGAAGTCGTCAGAGCTATTTCGCCATCAGCAGAGCGCAGCTCGCCAAAGGCTGCGTTTTTGGCGATCACATTATCTACGCCGGCACCGCTGCCACTAGAAATTCTCACCGTTTCGCCAGCCGGCACGCTTTCATCCGGCAAGGCAGCACACGCCTGACCCTGACACAAATACAGACCAGCCAGGTTACCCGGTTGACCGGTGAAGTTGGTCAAGGCTACCCAGCCTTTCTCGCCGACCCCCAATTCCTGGATGTCAAAGGCGCTGACCACTTCCGGGATCACTCCGTCAGGGGTGGTAATGACGCCGGGGGTTTTTTGAGCCGGGCTGCAGGCTGTGATCAAGATCATCACGATGAAGAACAGTGGTGCGATGGTTTTTTTCATGAATGGCATCCTGGCGCAATGAGGATATCGGTTCGGTTAGAACCAGGCGATGGGTTTATCCCATCGCCTGGTTGTATTACTTTATTCTACCTGGAATCTGTACGCTTATGGCAGCGGGCAGAAGCCGGGATCTTCGGGATCGTTCCAATCACCTACTTCGTTATGGAAGGCCTGGAGTCCAGCGTCGCCGGCAGTTACCGCGGCATACCAGTCAGCTTCCAGAGCGGCCAGAGAGTCTGCCGTGAATTCATCCGGGAAGGCTGATTCGTTCAGGTAGGCTGCCACCATGTCGCGGGCAGCTTTGACCGCCCAATCCGAGCCTCCGCCACCGCTGACAAGGTCCATCATGGTCATTCCGTCCAATCGCGGATCAGTGACGTCACTGAAGAAGGTATTGAACAGGGTGGTGTGAATGAACGGGGGATCTCCGCCATAGGTCCATTTATTATCGGGTATGGTATTCCAGAGCTGTTTTCCAGCCCCGCCCTGCCAGAACCCTGGCGTGCAGCCTTGCAGAGCGATCAGATCCAACGAGTGATCATCCGTATCCGTGATGTCATTGGGGAAGTTGGCTGGATGATAGTGAACGGTAACGACATTCACCAGCGGATCTGGGTCGCCAGCCTGAATGGTGTAGTTAGCATCGAAGCTGCAGGAACCACCCGCGGCGAGCGTGGAACATCCATTGGCTGCTGCAATAGCTGTCAGACTGCCAATGACGGTATCGGTTACGCTGTCCAGGATCAGATCAGGGCTGCCACTCGAACTCAGGTTGTTAATCACGAAGTGATAGGTAACCGTATCACCCGTTGCAGCGGTAGCCGGTCCGGTCTTAATAACCTCAACCGCTGGCTGGAACAGGTCGGTACTGTGACTGGCGGATCCGGTGAGCACGTTCGGGAAGCCTTCGAGTCCGCAAGAGATGTTCACCGTATTCACCAGCGGGTCGGGATCGCCGGCCTGTACGGTACGGGAGGTGTTGATCACCGTATCACCAAGCGGCACGACCGCGTTCCATACCTGTCCAAGCAGCGTGTCGGTTGCAGTACAGGTCATGGCGGGCGTGTCAGCTGAACTGGTGTTGGAGAGGGTGATGGTGTAGTTCACCGGGTCCGTTACCTTGGACAGCGCATCGCCAGTCTTGGAAACCGTGACAGCTGGTTGGAACAGGTTGGTCTCGTGGCTGTCAGACGCTGTCAGGACATTCGGGAAGCCTTCTGGCGAACAGGTGAGCGTTACTGTGTTGACCAGGGGGTCGGGGTCGCCTGCCTGGACCGTTCTGGAGGTCTGGATGACGGTATCACCGACAGCCAGAACGCCGCTGAAGACCGAGCCTAACAGCGAGTCTTCGGCGGTACAGTTCAATGCCGGGCTTCCAGCTTCGCTGGTGTTGGTCAGCGTTATGGTGTAGTTGACATCATCGCCGACCTTGGAAAGCGTGTCGCCGGTCTTATCTACCGCGATGGCGGGTTGGAACAGATCGGTGGAATGATCATCCGATGCGGTCAGCACATTGGGGAACCCGGTAGGCGAACAGGTCAAAGTGACCGTGTTAAGCAGCGGATCCGGATCACCAGCTTGAACCGTATAGGATTCGTTTAGAACCGTGTCACCCAGCGCCAGAACACCGTTGAAGACTTCTCCGAGCAAGGTGTCGGTTGCGGTGCATTCCATTGCCGGCGTGTCAGCCGAGCTGGTGTTGGTCAGCGTGATGGTGTAATCCACCGGGTCACCAACTTTTGATTGGACTGTGCCTGTCTTATCTACCGCGATAGCAGGTTGGAACAATTCAACCGTGTGGTCATCTGACGCGGTCAGGACATTGGGGAATCCAGCCGGTGAACAGGTCAGTGTGACCGTGTTAACCAACGGATCCGGGTCGCCTGCTTGAACCGTATAGGATTCGTTCAGAACAGTATCTCCGCCAGCCAGCACACCACTGAATACCGTGCCAAGCAGTGTATCCACTGCCGTACAGACCATATCTGGTGTATCAGCCGAGCTGGAATTGGTGAGGGTGATGACGTAATTTACATCATCACCGACTTTGGAAAGTGCATCGCCAGTCTTAACGACACCCACTGCCGGCTGGAACAGATCCACAGAGTGGTCATCCGTGGCGGTCAGCGCATTCGGGAACCCTGCGGGTGTACAGTTCATGGTGACCGTGTTGACCAGAGGATCCGGGTCGCCAGCCTGTACGACACGCGTGGTGGTGTAGGTCGCACCGCTCAAAGGCAAGACACCGCTGAAGATGGTCCCCAAGACGTTATCTGTAGCCACGCAAGTCAGAGCCGGGGTGTCGATTGAGCTGTTATTGGTCAGCAGGAAGTTATATGTGACCTCATCGCCGACTTTTGAGAGCGTGTCGCCAGTTTTAACGATGCCGACGCTGGGTTGGAACAATTCCACCGAGTGGCTGTCTGTAGCGGTTAGCACATTGGGGAACCCGGCTGGGGAGCAGGTGAGGGTGACGGTGTTGACCAGCGGGTCTGGATCTGCAACCACAACCAAGTGGCTTTGGTTAACCACCGTGTCGCCTGGCGGAAGAATACCGCTGAACACATTGCCAAACATCGGATCATTGGCCGAACAAGTCAGAGCAGGGGTGTCGACGGAACTGTTGTTGGACAGCGTGATCACATAATCAACCGTATCGCCGACCTTGGAGAGCGTATCGCCGGTTTTATCAACTGCGATCGCCGGTTGGAACAAATCGACAGAGTGGTCATCGGTGTCTGCTACGGCAATGCCACTGAGGTTGGCTTTACCTTTATACGTGATGCTCACCGTGTTAGGTAGTGGATCGGGATCACCAGCCAGGACGGTGCGCTGCAAGGTGATGGTACAGCTGGCGCCGGCTGCCAGGCTAGCGCCGCAAGTATTGGATACCACATTAGCATTCACCTGGTCGACGCCGTCAGTAGTGATTGCGTCGAGAAGCGAGTCGCTGATGTCATCCTTGTAGAGCGCGATTGAGCCGGTATTGGTGATGGTGACCGTGTAATCCGCCGGGTCGCCGACCTTGGACAATGAATCGCCAGTCTTGACCACCTCGACGCTGCACAGGTCAAATTCGCCCAGGACAAAGTCTTTTAGAACAGCATCAAAAGGGGTAGAGGAGCGTGTTTCAGCTAAAAACCCCGTGAAACAGCCAGCATCCGGGATCAGCCGGCTGATGTTGATGCCGCCTTCAAAAAATGCGGCGACCGGGAAAGTGCCCGCCGTGCCCTCATTAGCTTTGGGGGAATATGGCCAGGGAGATGCAACAGGATCGCGGTTGACGGTGGCACAAGCTACATCATCCGTGGCAGAGGGCGGCGGACCTAAACAATCTGCCACAGTCAGAATATTTACCAGACCCCCATTGAGCCATTTATAGACCGTGATATTTTCGATAATGCCGCCGTTGGTAAAGTTGCTTTGCACCAGGACGTCATTGTCGAAATGGACGCCGCTAAATTCAAAGCCGCCTTGGGAGGCGATATTGGTTTTCCCAAAAGCAGGATCCTGCAGGAACCAGAAACCGACCTGGGCCGATCCATTGGCCGAGAAGCGATCCATGCCGAAGTAAATGATGGTATCCCCGACATTTGTAACGCCAGAATCTGTAGTACTGGTGTATGCGGCTGCATAGGCGTTGGTGATATCATCCTTGTCAAGGGGTTCGTCGGGGTTCCACAACCATTCTGGGATATCCAGGTCGTCCTTGGAACCGCCGCCGTGGAACTGTGTGCCGCCGTCGGCACCGATATCTGGCAGGATGCCGGTGAACGTGTCAGCGCTGCCACCAGAAGTGTTGAGTGTGGCCCAATCATCACCAGCGTCCGCCGATTCTTGCGGATTGCGGTCCAATTCAAAAAGGCCTAAATCATGGACAGCGAAGACATTCGAGACCAGGCCAAACATCAGGCTCAGGCCAAGAAATGCCGCTATCCCGATCAGTCGTAGTTTTTTTGTACGCATGCGATTTTCTCCTGTCGTAATAGGTGTGTAACATCAACAGGGATATAGGGTGAATGATGGTTCCTAAATGGATGATCCCCTTGGATGAAGAAATTTCCGGGATTAATTGTTGGTAAAAATTTTCCTCCCTTCATATACGATTTGTGACGGCGTCAGGCCAATAAAAAAACCGGCCCGATAAATGGGCCGGTTTCGCTAGTAGCTCCCCAGAGTTGTTCCCATCTACGAAAATGAAGATGAGAAAGCGACCGTTTAAGGCTCTGGATCAAGGCTTCCCTGGTTAAAACGGCTATGCCAAACACGTTACACATTCCTTACACGGCAATAGCCCGGGTTATTAATGTACTCTTCCTAATATTCTAGGAAAACGATTCTGGATTGGTGGATCCATCCGTTAGACAAGCTTTCCACCCTTAAATCCATAACATACGGTTGTTGTCCGAATAGTGTATAGTTATGCAGCTATGATTCTG
>DATMXL010000258.1:0-12677 GCA_035561555.1 Bellilinea sp. | reverse complement strand
TTGTCGCCATGCATGCAGTAGTAGCAGGTGCCGCAGCTCATATTGATGTCGGCAGTCACCCGGTCCCCCACCTGCAAACCCTTAACCTTGCTGCCCAGCTCGGCAATTTCCCCGGAGAACTCATGTCCCGGAATCATCGGAAGTTTGTCAGCTGAATACCAGCCGTTATAGATGCTCCAATCGGTGCCGCAGATACCGGTATATTTCACCCGAATTAATACTTCGCTCTCGGCGATAACCGGCACTGGCACTTCCTTAACCACAATTTGGCCGATTTTTTCGAACACTGCCGCCTTCATTGTATTTGCCATGGGTTGCACTCCTTCCCTGATAAATAATTAATTGAACAGTACGTCGTTCCGCCCCTCGTAGGGTTTCTCGATCATCAGCGGTTTCAAGTAAGCAATCGTCTTGGTGATGCCATCCTGCCGGCTCATGGTGACATCCTCGTGTTCGTAGCTCATCACGTAGTCATAGCCGATTAACGAAAGCTCGGTGATCACTTTCTTCCACGGCACCGATCCCCACCCCGGAATACGGAAGCGGAAGCCGCGTCCGAGCCGCTGCCAATCGCCTTGCGGGATGACCCCGGAGCGCTTGACGTTGTGCGCAACGATCTCGCCATCCTTGGCATGCACATGGAAGATCCGGCTGGCCAGTTGATCGATGAAGTTTTCCACGTCAATTCCCAGGTAGATCAGATTGGCCGGGTCAAAATTAAAGCCAAATCCCTTCCTGCCGCCCATCAGCTCAACTGCGCGCAGAGCGGTTTCAATGTTGTATACCAATTCGTTGGGGTGCGGCTCATGCGCAAATTTGACGCCGTATTCGGCGAACTTATCCAGAATTTTTCCCCAGCGCTCCACAAATTCCTCTTCCATCTCCGACCACCCTTTGGAATACGGCCAGGGGAAGAAACGTCCGAAATTTTCGCAGCCAATAAAGCCGGTTACCACCGGCACTTCCAGCGCATTCGCTGCCTGAGCTGTCTTGATCATGCGCTCGCTGCCAAATTTGATCTTCTCTTCCTTGGTGCCTTTGAAGATGGCGTCTGTGTCCTTGCCATACGGACCGAGCACGATCTGCCCTTCCGGGTGGTTGGCTAAGGCTGAGATAATCAACCCGTAAGAATTAACCAGTTTTTTAAGCTCAGCCGCTTTATTGCCTTTCACCACCTCTTCAATATCCACATGCGGATTGCCGGTGAATGCAGGCAGCTCAACCGCCTGGTAGCCCAGCCCGGATGCCATTTTGAATACTTCTTCCAGGGGTAGATCCAGGTACGTCGCCGTAAACAGACCGATTTTCATGTTAAACAGTTCCTTTCAAGAATCAGGATCGGGGAAATTGGCCGAACGGAATATTTGTTTGTGGATTTGGAAACAGGGAAACGTAAGAAATGACAGCGTTACAGGCTGATCTCAATGAACCAGCCATACCTTGTAATCATGTCATTACAAGGTATTATAGAAAGGTCCTTGGTGCCTGTCAATCCAATTCTGGTCTTTTTTAGGCGATTCGGCAAAAACTCCTTCACCTGCAGCCATTAAAGTCCAGTTTTGAGCAATGAATCGCTAAGTTCCGACTGCATTTCGCTGGCCTTCGCGAAGATTGGAATCAATTTTTCGTAGCTCTGATTATTCTCCGGGGTTGCCTCAACCACCTCCTCGACCTCATGAATTTCATCGATTTTGCTAAAATCCTGCCACAGCCCGCAACCGACCGCCGCGACCGCTGCTGCGCCTAAAGCGCCGGCATCTTGATCGATGTTGGATTTGATGATGCGCGAATTGAACACATCGGCAAAGATTCCCAAATAAAAGCGGCTTTTGGCTCCGCCGCCCACGAACAAGATTTCATCCTCCAGCCAGGTGTATTTGCGCAGCAAGTCGAGCCGCAGACGCAAATTCATGGCGATGCCTTCCATGACCGCCCGGATAAGTTCAGGCTTGCCATGTTTGAGATCCAAGCCTGTGTAACTCCCGCGCAGGTTGACGCTGGGGTCCTGCGACGTCCCACCCGCCAGGCTGGGATTAAACAACAGACGGTTCGACCCTACCGGAGCTTTTTCCGCTTCCCGGTTCATCAGGTTATACACATCCGTGCCGCTGGCCTCGGCTTCCACCACCAGTTCATGGCACAGGTTATCCTTAACCCAGGCGTAAGTTGTGCCGGCAGAAAAGATGCTCACCGCCGAAGTGAACATCTCCGGCACCACATGAGCAAATACATAAGGTCTGGCAACCGGGTCAATCACCGGTTTCTTGGAAGACACTGCAATCCAGGCGGATGACCCAAGCGAGGTGTAAACCCGCCCGTCCCGGGTGTTTTTAGCACCCAGCGCCATGCAGGAATTATCCACCCCGCCGCAAACCACCTTTACGCCCGCGCCCAGCCCCAATTGGTCGGCGATTTCCGGCCGTACCGTTCCAAGAATTTGAGTCGACGGCACAATTTCCGGCCAGATTTCAGCCGGCAAGCCGCTGGCTCGAATAAATTTGTCAGCGTAGCGCCAGCCCAACAGGTCGTAGATGCCGGTGCCGGATGCGTACGAAAAGTCAGTCTTCATAACCCCGGTCAGGCGGTAGTTGATGTAATCCTTGGTGCCCAGGATTTTCGCCGCTCTGGCGAACATCTGTGGTTCATGCCGGCGGTACCACATGACCTTGAACACGGTGTAACAGGCTGCCGGAAAGCCGTTACCCGTGGTTGTATACCACTCAACCGGGTCAACACTCTTAAAAAATTCCTGAACTTCTTCCTGTGCGCGAATATCCGACCAGATGGGGGTAAACTCGCGCAGCAGGTTCCCCTCGGCATCCACCGGCACCGCCCCCAGGCTGTGACCGGAAATCCCGATCCCGGCAATGCTGTCGCGGTCAACCTTACTCTTCGCCAGCAGCTGGCGGGTGCTTTCAACCACCGCCGCCCACCAATCCTGCGGACGCTGCTCATGCCACCCGACCTGAGGATAGTGCGTGGCATAGGGAACAAACGCGCTCGTCAGGCACTTCCCGGCAGCGTCATACAGTAATGCCTTGTTGCCCCCGGTACCCAGATCGAACGCGATAATTTTTTGATCCATAGTCCCCGCCCGCCGCACTTGATTAAATTACTCAGGAATTTCGACCACGCCGCCGCGTGCCAGACATTCTTCCACAATTTCGATGCCGCTTTTCAGGTTTACCCCGAATCGCCGCGCTCCCGCCTGGTAGAGTTCCACCACAGTATCCAGGTTGCGTATCCCTCCAGAGGCTTTGATTTTGGCGCGCTCGCCTATGATTGTTTTGATCATTCGTACATCTCCAACTGTCGTGCCGCGCTGCGCCCAACCGGTTCCGGTTTTGATGAAAGTTACCCCAACGCGCAGACATATTTCGCAGGCGATCTGTAGTTCCTCGGGTGTGAGCACCATGACCTCGATGATGACCTTCACCGGCAGCGGACGAGCTGCCTCGACCACTGCCTTGAGGTCTGCCTCGACCTCGCTCAACGCACCTGAGCGCAGCTTTCCGACATTGATGACCACATCGATTTCATCGCAGCCGGTCTCAACCATCTCTTTGGCCTGCACCACCTTGACCGTGGTCGAATCCGAGCCAGTAGGGAAACTGACGTTGCCAACCACATGGATATTCTCGGCTCCCTGCAGCAGCTGCCAGGTGTACGGGATGAAGCACTGCAAAACTGAAACCTGCCCAAATTGATACTTGCGAGCAGCAGCCACCATTTCCTCAATATCGCTTTTGCTGGAAGTGGTGCGCACGCACGACAGGTCGATCATTTGAGCGATTTCTTGCGTCGTAAGTTTCATTGGCATCCGGTCATTCACTTGCGAGTGGAGGCTGCAGCTTCATTCAACTGATCGAACAATGCCGGAGTCAGATCAAAATGCAGCACCTGAGCAACCACTTGCGTCCAGCCGTGGACAAAATACAGCCAGCCGTCTTCCACGAACACCTTACGGCTCTCGACTTGTGCCAGCGCCTGATGCATAAAATCCAGCTCGCCGCGGTAGTTGAACTCCCAGGCAATGCTGTTGAGCGGGAATTTTCCCTCCCAGGTGATAGGGGAACCTGGCGTGTCTTTTCCCATCCCCGTCGCATTGATGATTATGCTGTGCGGCGGGAATTTTTCCATAATTTGGTCATTCACCACCGGATCGGTATTTTGGATATATTCGATCTCGATATCCGTCTGGAGGCTGCCCACCATTTCTTTGGCATGATCCAGCCGCCCCTGAGAACGGTTGACAAAGGTAAATTTCCTGGGACGGTCGCCCTTGTCTTTTTTGTTGATCAAATGCAGCAACGTCGCAATGGCTGAACCGCCGGCGCCAAAACAGAGCACGTCGCCGCCCGTCCGTCCGAAATAATTTTTGTCAATAATGGCATCCAGGCTGGCCCCTGAGGTTAGCGGATCCTTGGCATGCCCCTCCAGCCGCCCGTCCAGTTTCGAGATACTGGAAATTTCGCCGGTAATCTCGGCATACGGATCCAAATAGTCGAACATGTCGCGTGCCGCATTCAGTAAATCGATCTTGTGAGTCGTGACCAACGCCCCCAGAGACAGCGGATCATATTTGATCTGCGCTACCGCCTGGCGGTAAGCCTCGGGGTCATCATGGATTTTGCAATCCACCCCTTCCATCACCACATCTTCCTGCCCAAGCACCTTCATCCACAGCGGGAACACCTTCATGATGGATGATTTGCCAGTGGTCACCCCGATGAAGTAAAAGGTTGGCACGCTTTTGGTCGTGATCGGGTATGTACTTAACTGATTGGCTTCCATTTTTCCCTCCGCGTTTCCCAAATGGATCAAACTCTGGCTGCCTGAATGATTTTCATAAATTCAGCCGCATTCTGACTGATTTCAGCGAACTTTCCCTCTTTAGCCAGCGCTGGCGGACACAATTCACTGCCTGCTCCCACCGCCACCACGCCCGCCGCAAACCAATCTTTGGCATTGGTTGCGCTCACCCCGCCGGTCGGCATCATTGGAATATAGGGGAAGGGTCCTTTGAGAGCTTTGATATAAGCTGGACCGCCGAGTGAACCAGGGAATACTTTAACCACATCCACGCCCAGGCTGTATGCCTGGAATACTTCGGTCGGCGTCAGCGCCCCCGCCATCGTCACCAGACCGCTGCCCACCATCGTTTTGACCAGTTCCGCTTCGCAAATGGGACTCACCAGGAAATGCGCTCCGGCAGCTTTGGCAGATGCAGCCTGTTCAGGTTTGGTCAATGTGCCCATGCCGAGCAAAATCGAATCGCCGAACTTGCTGCTCAGAGTCTTGACCACTTCTTCGGCATTGGGGGTGCTGTAGGTAATTTCGATCCCGGTCACGCCCCCCTGAACCAGCGCCTCCACCATCTGAACGGTTAGCTCCGCTGATGGTCCGCGAATAACTGCCAAAAGGCCCAATGATTTCACTTTTTCTAAAACTTCACTTTTATTCATGAAATTCTCCCTTTCGTCAAATTAAGCAACGCGGAATTTGGGTTCGTCACCGCGCAAAACAGCCAGACAATCCTGCATTGCAAACCAGCCCATATTGCTGGTTGCGCCATCGGTCATAGCGCCCAGGTGCGGCGTGGCAATGACCTGCGGCAATTGCAGCAGTGGATTGGTCGGGTCGGGTGGCTCGACTGAAAAAGCATCCAACCCCGCACCGCGCAGCTGACCGGAAACCAGCGCATCATACAACGCGCTTTCATCAACCACATCGCCGCGCGAAGTATTGACCAGATAGGCGCCTTTTTTCATGTGCGCCAGGAAATCTGTGTTAACCAACCGGGTTGTTTGCGGCAGCAGCGGCAGGTGCAGGCTTAAGAAATCCGATTGAGCCACCACTTCTTCCATCGAAGCCAATTGGATGCCGTGCTCGGCTGCAAAGATTGAGTCGGCATACGGATCGTAGGCCAGGATGGTGCAGTCAAAACCGGCCAGCCGGTGAGCCAGTTGCTTTCCGATGGCGCCCAGCCCTAATATGCCAATCACCTTGCCCTGCAGCGACAAGCCAGCCAGACGAGGCCAGTTCCCCTGGTGCACAGATTGAACCGCCTCAGGAATCTGACGCGCCAGCGCCAGGATCAAAGTCAACGCCAGTTCCGCCACCGAGACTGAATTGGCGCCCGGCGTGTTGGTGACCACGATACCCAATTTTTTTGCCGCTTCCAGGTCGACATTGTCGATGCCCACACCATAACGCGAAATGACTTTCAACTGGTCCGCGCCAGCCAGCGCAGCCGAATCGATGGTATCCAGGCCGGCGATATACCCGTCCATACCCTTGAGCAACCCTGCCACCTCTACCGACGATAGCGGCTTGCCGGTCGGATTGTACGTAACAGAAGCTACCTGCGCTTCCAATTCGGTTTTCAAGCGGGGATCATTTTTGCCGTACGAGGTGGCGGTTACCAGAATGTGTGTCTGTTTTAGATCCATGCCTGCTCCTACTTTTGGTAACGCGGGTTGTCGATGATTTCTGGTCCGTTCGCACCTTCGACCACCAATTTTCGGAAGCCCAATTGCTCAATGGTCAAATAATTGTGTCCGGCATTGCCAGGGTAGGCAAAGAATGTGACCAAATCTTCCTGTCGGGAGGTGCACACCGAACGATGCGCCCAGCGCGGCGGCACGTAAAGCACCGACCCGGGTGACAGGCGTTCGACCGAGGTCTCCCCTTCCGGGGTCTCCATCACCATAAATCCCTCACCCCGCAGGCAGTAATAAATCTCCGCTGTATCGATTACGGTGTGGAAATGCCCTTTGGTCATAAAGTATTCCCGCCCCACCTTGCCCGGGTGAACGATCGACACCCCCATCAGGAATTCCCCGGCTACTTCCGGTCGTTTAATTTCATATACTTCATAGATGACCCGATCATCTTGTGCCACCATGGCTTCATAGGCGGCCTGGTCCAGACACTGGCCTTTGAGTGAAGACAGGCGGCGCTGCAAATGGTTGTCATAATGGCTCGGGATTACGTTTGGAAAAGGCAGAGTAAAACTAAAAGGCAGATCTGGCATTGAGCACTCCTGATTTAATGTAGACCAGCGAGACGTCTGGCGATATTCCCGCCCAGCATCTCCTGGATTGATTTCAACGGGATTCCCATCTGGTCGAGCCGCGTTTGAAGGCTGCCAGGCAGGCTGGCCAGCCCTGGCCCGTTGGCGATGGACTTGTAGAATTCACCTTCTGCCATGTCGGTACCCAGCGCGATGTGACTGCTCAATCCTGCGTTGACCATGGCCAGAAGGAGCGGCCATACATTTACCTCCGGCTGATACTTCGACCGGAAGAACGTGTCATATTCCAGCAAAACCCCAAAACGGCATAATTCGGCGTGCAGACTAAAGTCAGCCCGCTTGTCCATGTGACAAAAAGCCAATTGCCGCGGTTCAACGCCGTGATCGGTGAAATACAGCGCCGCTTTCTCGGCCAGCAGCCCTTTTTCCGTGTGAATTTCGAGCAGCACTCCCGTTTCACAGGCGGCGGCAGCCGCAGCCTCGACCCCTGCCTGGGGTGTGTCCTTCCAATTCGCTTCCAGAGCGATTTTGATAAAACCGGCGCGCGGGTGATCTTTATTGCCAGCCCATTCTTCCATTCCCAGGGTGCATTCAGCGATTAAGTGCGCTGCGATTTTTTCGGCAGGTGCAGTAAACAGCCAGAAATCTGGAGAATAATATTTTTTGCGATGAAATCCGGTGCAGGCAATAATATTGACTCCGGACTCCTTTGAAAGGCGCACCAGTTGATTGGCATCCCTGCCGCAACCGCCAGGTTGACAGTCCAACAGGGTCGACCCTCCCGCAGCCCGGTACCCGCGCAGTTCGTTGCGAATCAGATCGAATTGATCCAGAACCGGAGCTGCCGCATCCGCACCCGGGACAGCGCCGATCCACACATGATTATGTGCATCGGTAATGCCCAGTGTCTCGTGGGGTTTTAACCCCAGGACCGTGCTGACCGGGCGCGGTGCGGCAAAAGGAGGATGAGATGAATGCTCCACAGAATCAGGGTTCCAGTACAATTTTGAGAGATTTCCGGTCTTCGGCTGCCGCGAAAGCTTCAACGGCGCTGCTTAATGGAAAGCGCTGGCTGATTAAATCCGTCAGGTCGACCAGGCCGGCATTGACGATTTGCGCCGCTTGCCAGCAGTCCTGCGTACTGCAGGCGGTCGTTCCGGTGACGATCAATTCTTTGTAGTGCACCTGATTGGAATCAAAATTGATGGTCGGCCGATCTTTCGGCAAGCCGCCGAAGAAATTGATGCGCCCACCAATGGCTGCCAACGCCAAAGTTGATTCCTGAGCAGCGTGGACGGGTGCCGCCACAATAATGGCGTCTGCGCCACGTCCCTGACTCAATTGCAGCACTACTTGTTTGAGTTCTTCTTCGGTGGGGTTGACCACCCGGTCTGCGCCCATGCTGCGGGCTTGCTCGGCCCGTTCGGCTAACGGTTCGCTGACAATCACTACGCCCGCGCCACGCATTTTTGCCAGTTTGGTGTGCATTACCCCGATCGGTCCGGACCCAATCACCAGCACTACCTCGCCTGGTTGAATATGCAGTGCATTTTGACCGCGCACAACGCAGGCAAAGGGTTCCAGCAAAGCTGCCACCGCCGGATCCACTTCATCGCGAATGGGGATGACATTCCCCTGGCGCACCGCGTTGGCGGGAACGCGCACAAACTCCGCAAAACCTCCGTCGATGGTGACCCCGATGGCGTCATAATTGACGCACAGGTTGTTATTGCCGCTGATGCACTGCAGGCAGTGGCCGCAGCCCATGTTGGGTGCGATAAAAACACGCTGCCCCAGGCTGAAGCCATCCAGGCCGTCGCCAATTGCTTCGATGGTGCCAACCACCTCATGACCCGGGATGCGGATAACGCCGGGCGCAAACATGCGGTGCTGACCATGCAGGATGCGCAAATCGGTTGCACAGATGCTGGCACTGAGCACCTTGATAAGCAATTCGCCAGCATGCAGTTGTGGCAAATCCACCTGTTCCACCCGCAAATCATTCGGACCGTGATAAACCGCGGCAAGCATAGGGTTTCTCCTTGACCGGTTCTAACCGGCAATTTCCTTTAAATATACCGGCCGTTGCTCAAGGAACGATTTTGTCCCGGCCAGCACGCCAGCCACCGCCCAGCGGCCGTCCATTCCCCCCGCTCTCGGAGTGGTCTCCGCTTGAACACATTGAACGAAATGCTCTAACTCGTAGATATAAGCCCATTGGAACCGTTCTGGCCAGGTGCGCACAATTGGAGTGATCAAACCCTGATCGCGGTTGGTGCAAACGACAACTGCCTGACCCTCCAGCGTGCCAATTTGCATGATGCCTTTATCGCCAATGATTTCCACGCGCGCATCGTAGCCGTAACCGCACGGACACACCCCCGAGATCAACCCCAATCCACCGCTTTCGAATTTAACATTAACCAGGACGTTGTCATAGAAATGCGGGGTATCCACATTGTTGGCTGGACCCTTGAAATTTGCTACTTCGGTGTAAACCCGCTCCAGGTTGGAGCCCATGAACCAGCGCAACGTGTCCCAGTCGTGGCTGTTGACCTCAGCCAGCATGCCATTTGAGGTGCGCAGGTCCCGCGCCCAGGGGGGAGGCAGACCTGGCCCGTGGGTATTGGATTTGATCATCATGGGTTGGCCAATTTCGCCACCCTCGATGCGCTGCCAGGCTGCCGTGAACTCGGGATCAAAGCGGCGCATAAAGCCAATCTGCAGTAAAACCGCATTGCGTTCCACCGCTGCGTTAATGGCATCGCATTCCTGTAAATTCAACGCCATCGGTTTCTCAAGAAATACGTGTTTACCGTGGGAGGCTGCCAGTTCGGTTAGTGGCAAATGGGTCGGAGTCGGGGTGGTGATTACCACAGCCTCAAACGCTTCGCCCTCCAGCGCCTGTTCCAGGCTGGTGTAGCTTGCTTCGATGCCAAACTCGGCGGCGGTTTCCAAACGCACTGTTTCCATCGGATCCACCAGGGAGACGATTTTTCCAGCCGGTACATGCCGTGTGATCGCCCGGGCGTGATTTTTTCCAACGCGACCAGCGCCGATCATGCAAATGCGAACTTGTGATTTCAAGTGCTGCTCCTTAACCTGATTTACGGTCTACTCAATAAAAAAACGATTCAACATTGATTCCAGCTGGATGTAACGCTCCACCAGCGGCTGATAAGCCAGATGCCGATCAGCATCTGGTCGTACCACAGCCCCGTCCGGGATAGCGGTTTGGGATGCATGCTCCGCCAGATTTTCAATTAACCCGGCAGCCTTGCCGGCGATCATGGCGGCGCCCCAGGTGCCAAATTCATTACCTGCCAGACGCAGGTACGGCACCCCCAGAACATCTGCTTTGAGTTGATTCCAGGCTGCACCGCGCGCGCCGCCGCCAGCCACTCGTGCTGCTGTCAGGTGCAGGTCAGGCAGCAATTCGCGCAGGATCCTTAAGTAATAGGCGTATTCAAAGGCCACCGATTCCAATATGGCGCGGAAGAAATGCGCCTGACTGTGCGACCAGGACACGCCCACCCAGGCGCCGCGCATCGCCGGACTGGCCGGACATATTCTCCCGCCCAAATGCGGCGAGAAAAACAACCCATCCGACCCGGGTGCGATCGCTGCGGCCGATTCCATCATTTCAGCGTAGACTGCGTCGCTGTTTTCGCCGATTATGGTTTTCTGCGGGTTATAGAACTGGTCGCGGAACCAGCGCAGCGCCAATCCGCCCCCGCCGATATAAGCTAACGGGTTCCACAAACCCGGCACCACCGACCGCATCGTCAGCAGTGCGCGGTTCTTAATGTCAGCCACAAACTGGTCGGTGCAGCTGGCCAGCACCGAGGCGGTCCCTGCCACATCGAACAGCATCCCCGGCTCGACGATACCAGCCCCCAGCGCATTGGCTGCAGTGTCGCCGGCACCGGCTGCGATCAAAGTACCGGCTGCTAGGCCAAATTTCCTCGCGGCAGATTCACTCACCTCGCCTACCACCTGCCACGGTTCGACGATCGTAGGCAGTTTATCCATGTCCAGTCCAAATTTGGCGCACAATTCGCTGGACCACTCTCCCTTTTGCGTATCCGCGAAACCAGAAAAGTGAATGTAGGTGTAATCGATGAAGGCCTGGTCAGCTTTCAACCCGGCCATTTGCGCGGCAACGTAGGTTCCCGGCATCACAAATCTGGCGGTGCGCTGGTAAACCGCGGGTTGTTCGTGCTGCCACCACAACATTTTTGGACCATGATCGCAGGTCGGCGGACAGCCGGTCAACTGTGTGACGCGCTCGCCATATTCGCGGTCCATCAACTGGATAAATGGCTCGCAGCGCATGTCCAACCACGAGTCAAACCTGGCGACGGCTTCAAAATTTTCGTCTACCAGCCCAACTCCTGCCATTTGCGAGTCAAACGCGATAGCTGCCACCTCCCGTGGATCGATGCCGCTGGACTCCAGGCAGGTTCGCACGGTCAAAGCGGCTGTTTCGTAAAAATCCGTTTGATCCTGTTCCACCGTCCCCGGTTTCGGGTAATAAATGGGAACCTCTGCGCTGGCCTCGCCAATCTTTTTCCCGTCAACTCGATACAGCGCTGCCTTGGTGCCGCTGGTTCCTAAATCTACGCCGATCAAGTATTTTTTCACAATGAATTACTCCAAAATTCGTTTTGGATCCGTTCACGCAATGACCCGCGTACATGATGCAGCCAGATCAAATTGTCGCTTTATCAAGGGGAGAGCCGCCAGTGATACCGGCGTGAAGATTAACCGGAATCGTGCTGTCGAACCAGATCCACCTCAAATCGCGACCGGTCTCCGCGATGCAAGGCATGGTAGTACTCGATGGGTTGACCGCTCGCGCTGTAACTGACGCTGTCCAGCATCATCAGCGGCGCGCCTGGCTCAACTTCCAGCAAGTCTGCTTCCGTTTCGTTTGCCAGCACAGCTTCAATATACCGCCGTCCGCGTGTGATGAAGATTCCCCCCTCTTTTTCGAGGAACTCATACAGCGACCGGTTGGTCAAATCGACGGTCGCCAGCGGCGGGTATACATCCAGCGGAATATAGGTTGTCACCACCAAAATTGGCTCGTCATTGATAAACCGCAGACGCTGCATGTCAACCACCAGCGTTCCAACCGGGATGTCCAAAAACTCGGCAACTTTTTCACTCGCCGGCGCGATACGCTGATGCAGCACCCGGGTAACCGGATTCAAGCCGCGTTCAACCATATCCTGGTAAAACCCGGTTAACTTTTGAATCAATCCTTCGTTGATTTTGGGTTCGGCGATGAAAGTCCCCTTACCCTTGCGGCGGTTTATGATCCCGCTCAACTCGAGCTCGCGTAAGGCTTGCCGCACCACTGTACGGCTGACCCCGTACACATCGCACAACTCCTGCTCGCCAGGGATCTGCTCGCCCGGTGCCCACTTCTTTTCTTCTATTTGGTCTTTGAGTAATTCGATGAGCTGGATGTAGTACGGAATGTGACTGCTGAAGTTTATGGTTGGAAGGATCGTCATAGCTCACTCTTCTGCTGAATGAATCTTGTAATCCTGTTATTACAACATCATTATAGAGGCGATATTTCTGACTGTCAATAGGCAAAGCAGTTCCAGGTTTGCCTGGACAAGCCTAGTTT
>DATMXL010000257.1:0-11968 GCA_035561555.1 Bellilinea sp. | reverse complement strand
ACGGGGGATGGCGTCAACCCGGAATGTTGGATGGGATCCCCGTGCCCCTACGGGGGGAAAAATCCGCCTTGTACCCCTACAATGCCAAAAACCGCTCCACTGCCTGGGCGAGTGTTATTTCTCCCTGGGTCGACCATTGCGTATACAACCGCAGGAAGGGGACAATGTACTGAGAAGCAGTCAAGACCTCGAGGAAAAACAAGTGTGCCATCGGTCCAACGGTGGAAAAATAACCTGTATCATGAAAACGGCTGATTGCGGCGTCTACATCGTACGGCACGGAGAGATGTCGAAAAATCCAGCCTTTTTTCTCCTGATCCAGCAGAAGGTATTGCGCCGTGGGATTGCCATCCTGGGGTAAGCCGACTGAGCCAGCTGTGACAATGAAGCCTTTTTCCCAGACGCGCACCTGGCCAATATGGTTATGGGCGCGAACGATATACCGCTCTGGCGATGTTGGAAACATTGCGTGCAGGGCTTTTTCTGGCGTGTAGGATGATATTGTGTCATGATCATCCCGCTCGGTCGCATGGACAATAAATAGATCGGGGGCATCCGGCGAACGCAGCTTCAGCGGCAGCTGTTCCATGCCCTGTCGATCTTGTTCAGACAGTTGTGCCACTGCCCAGTGCAGCGGGGCGAACCGGTCCATCAACCACTCAGGGGGTGCCTTGGGTGTCCCAAAATAGGCCGCATAACGCTCGTGGTTGCCGCGCAGGATCGGGCAGCCCAATGACAATGCCAGATCCCAGCAAGCCTTCGAATCAGGAGACCCGACGATGATGTCTCCGGCGAGGATAATCTGATCCACTTTTTGTTGAGAGACCTGTTTTAAAGCAGCCTCAAAAGCTGGCAAATTTCCGTGAATATCGGCCAATACTGCGATGCGCATCGGTGAATTCCTTTAATTGGCTCTGATGGATGGGGAGAGGGAATTTCGGGGAAGCAGGAATTGATTATACAGATAATTCGCTGCGACGGCGATGTCTCCTCCCGTGTCAACACCTATAAATTTATTTGTCATGCTGCGCACAGGCACTAAGTGAGTGAGCGCAGTGATAACGACCGAAGTCCCACTGGTTTTTCCGGAGTATCCCGTAGGAAGCCTCTCGCATTTAAGAATTTCGTGGAAAAGAGCGGGACCCTTCGTTTCACTCAGGGTGACAAAAAATAGAAAAATCCCTGTGGCCTTCAAACCAACGTACACAATTGGTGTATTGCCGAATCTCTTGCGCTTAAATACCGCAATTCGCAGTTAATTTCACGCCCAAACAGGAGTTAAGTAGCGCAAATTGTCAATTTGCGCGCGCAAGCTAACAGCTTGCGCTACATAGGCCACGATTTTATTGAATCTTCTTCCCGGATTCAGTACAATGAACCCAGACACCCATCATAAACAGCCCAGGAGGGACTTGCATGCTTAAAGAATTCAAAACCTTCATCATGCGCGGCAACGTTATGGACCTGGCGATCGCCGTGATCATTGGCGCAGCCTTTGGCGCCATCATCAACTCGTTGGTCAAAGACATCATCATGCCGCCGATTGGGCTGGCACTCGGCAAGGTCGATTTTGCTAATTTATACGTGGCGTTGGACGGCAACACCTACGAATCGCTGGCTAAGGCACAGGAAATAGGCGCGCCGACCCTCAATTACGGTCTGTTCATCAACACCATCATCAATTTCTTGATCGTCGGTTTTGTGATTTTCCTAATCGTGAAAGCCATCAACAAAATGCAGAAACCGGTTGTAGCGGCTGTGACGACCAAGGAATGCGTTTTCTGCGCCACGGAAATCCCGCTGACGGCCAAACGCTGCCCGCACTGTACGTCTGAATTGCCGTAACGGTTGACGAAGTGGCGGACCCTCGGGTCAGCCACTTTTGGGGTTTGTCACTCTGATCGCCCGATGAATGTTCGGGCAGCGAAGAGTCTCTGAGAGACCTGTCTAGATCTATTGTCGCGAAATTCGCTCTTCAGGATAACAACTAAATGGGTCAACGTATACCCCATAAGTCCGAAAACCGGAGGATTGAACGGGTCGACGCATAGGTCGACCCCTACAAGGACGGTTTACTACGGCAATTTGTCGAAGCTGCGGCAGCGTGGCTGCGATTCTGCGGTGGGGTAGAGGCACACCACGTTCCAGCCGTTGTCGAAGCGCGCGATGACCACCGACATCAAATATTCCGGGGCGGCAGTGCGCGGGATGGCATAGGCATTGATTCGTTTGTCGTCCCAGGCTAAAGTGTAGCTCTGGCTGGCATGGCTGGAAAAGTCATCCATTTCCGGACCGGTTAATGGCGGGGGCATCATGGCCATACTGCTGGCGGTCAGCCCCTGCTGCAGCATCTGGTGACTGTGCGTTAATACAGTCCGCGCGGGGACCGTATAAACCAAGGTCCAGCCAATAGCGCCCGCAGACGCAATCACCAGCACAGGCAGCCACCAGCGCGCCAAAAAGGACTGTTTTTCCAAACGGCTGTCGGTGAGTTTATTGATGGTGGTGCGCACCAGCCCCAGCAACGGAATCAGCATGCCGGTAAAGGGGATGAAAAGGAAGACAAAACCGATGGTGCTGACCGGCATCTCCATCAGCGGGGTACTACCGGTAAAAAATGCCGCCACCAGCATCAATACAGCGCCGACTGCGGCAGCGGACAGCACGCCTGGCACCGACGACTCCATCCAGGCGCACAACAGACCCAGGCTGGCGCCAATGCCCCCTGCTAACAGGATGTTGCCAGCCAGGCCGAAAGGCGGCAAATACAGGTCAATACCCGGCAGGAGGATGGAATTGACCCCCTGTGAGAGGACGCCGAACACCAGCCCGAGGATGGCTCCCAGGATGATACCCGCCCGGCGACGATAAGTCTGTTTTGTCACGAATGGATTTTACCAGAGAGTACTGCCTGTGTCAGGCGTCAGGTCGCCTGTTCCAGGTCCAACCACCGCGAATTCACCTGTGGGATAATCAGAACAACCCGTTATCATCATCTTCCACACGTATATCCTGATATTCCTCTCAACCAGGCTGCCATGCAAACTTCCAACCGACTCGTCATCCTGCTACACCTCTTCCTCCTGCTCGCAGCTTGCAGCAAGCCGCCAGCCGGCATCCGAATTGACGATGCCTGGGTGCGCGCCAGCGGAGTCAGTTCGCCGATGGGGGAAACATTCAGCAAGCCCATGACCGCCGCCTATCTGCTGATCACCAATGACAGTCACGATACAGACAGGCTGCTGGGGGCAGAGAGTCCGGAGGCGCGGGTGGTGGAGATTCACCAGACGGTGATGCAAAATGACGTGGCATCCATGCAGCATATGCCCTCCGTGGAAATTCCCGGCGGCGGCACGCTGAAATTTGAGCCAGGCGGCTACCACCTGATGTTGATCGACCTGCAACAGCCGTTAGCCGCCGGTGACGAGATCGAAATCACCTTGAATTTTGAGAATGCCGGGCCTGTGACCACAACAGCTATCGTAAATGATTAGTAATTCTTAGATTAATCCTATTCTTCTTGTTTTATCTGAATATTGGATATAAAATATATATATTGTAATATTTAATGGTGACTAAACCGTAGGGTATAGTCTCCTTTGGGACATGTCAACACCTGAAAGGAGCGGGGAATTAGTATCGATACAAACACCATTGAAGTCCAGAGGTCTCAAAACAAGGAAAACTGGTGAACCGATTAACCCTTCATAAAGCGAATCAATGAGGATTGAAATGAAACGAATCTTCTTTGCAGCTGTGATCGTGCTCTCGCTGGTATTTAGCTTTGTCGAAACCGCTCAGGCGGTCACCGATGGTGAATTGGATGGCGAAGGCCACCCATACGTTGGATTGTTGGTGGCACAGGACGCAGCTGGTAATGCGCTCTGGCGCTGCAGCGGCACCTTGATTGCGCCAAAATTGTTCCTGACTGCCGGACATTGCACAGAATTCCCGGCAGCCCATGTTGAAATCTGGTTCGATGCCGACGTGACGGATGCGGTTGCCCAAAATTATCCTTTTGTGGGCGATGTTGGCGGTACACCCTATACCCATCCACTTTACAACCCGAATGCCTTTTTCCTGCATGATCTGGGCGTCGCTGTGTTGGATAAACCCGTGAAGATGGATGTATACGGCGCCCTGCCAGCTTTGGAAGTGTTGACGGCGCTTAATAGCAAGCGCGGCCAGCAGGACGTGACCTTCACGGCCGTTGGGTACGGTCTTCAAATGTCTTTCCCGGATGCTGCCTCCTGGAAGGAACATAATGTGCGTGTCCGCATGGTAGCCACGCCTCATCTGCTGCAAATTGATACCGGTTTTGTGGGTGATTTCTCGCTGCTGCTGTCGAACAATGCCAATACCGGCGGCACCTGCTTTGGTGACTCCGGCGGTCCGAACTTTATCGGGTCATCCAATGTGTTAGCAGGTGTAACTTCCTTCGGTCTGAATGGCACCTGCGGCGGTACTGGCGGTGTTTACCGCGTTGACAAGGCAGATGATCTGGACTGGCTGTATGGTTCTTTTGCCCGTTTGCTGCGATAACAGCCCATTCAACACTCCTAATTGATTGATGGGACAGAGGCGGGGTGCAAGCTCCGCCTTTTGGTTTTTTGTAGGGCGAATATCCTATCGCCCCGTAGGGACAAAATAAGAATTTTGCGTTGCAAGTGTAGGGGCGCAGCTGCGCTGCGCCCCTACACGATCCCGATGGGATCGCAGACAAATGGTCGGAGAAATTACGGTAAAATTTTGGCATGCGATTCCTTTACATAATTTTGCTGGTGATTCTGCTGACAGCCTGCACACCAACGCCGCCCACCTCAACCCCAACGCTCATCCCCAGCGTCACCCCCATTCCCGCGACAGCCACCCTGGCGCCTACCTCAACCCGTACCGCCACCGTCACCCGCACGCCAACCATCACCGCCACCCCAACGGTCAGCGCCACTCCCACCATCACGCTCACCCCAACCTTTGATTTCCCGAACGTCGTCGTGACTGTCACCGCAGCGCACTGCCGCTACGGACCAAACCAGGCGTACCTGCATGCTGCCGACCTGTATCAAGGTGACCGCGGCGAGGTGCGCGAGCGCTGGTATCTCAACGGCTGGCTGCGCGTGCGCTTTGACAAGCTCAGCTACCACTGCTGGGTGGCGCCGGGTGCAGTGGAGGTCAGCGGCAGCCTGGACAGCGTCATTGTGCTTAACCAGATCGACCTGACGCGCATTGGCACCAATCAGTACGGTCCGCCGCAGGGATTGAGCGCATCACGGAATGGCACGGAGGTGACCATCAGTTGGAATCAGATGGTGATGACCGAGGACAAAGACCGCGGCTATTTCCTGGACATGTTTGTCTGCCAAAACGGCGGGTATATCTGGTGGCCAGTGTCGTTCCCCAATCAGTACACCACGAGCTACACCGTCACCGATGAAGCCGGTTGCTCGCAGCCCTCACGGGGGGTGATCTACACCGTCGAGAAACACGGCTACAGTCAGCCGGAGACCATTCCCTGGCCGTAAAGGATACCTCTACTACCATAAGTGACCGCGATACCTGAAGCCGCAGACAAAGAACAATTGAACCCCTCATGGACGATGTGAAACCACCCAATCAATTATCGGCTCGGGCCAGGCTTCAGCGGCTGCACCAACTTGCGGTCGATGCACTGAGCAAGTATCCGGTCACGAACCCAACCATCCGCTATCACAGCTCGCAGACCAATGTGTTTTTTCGGGTGACAGACATTTCTGGCCAGATTTTCATGTTGAGGTTGGCCAGACCCGGATGGCGTACCTTCCAGGACTTGAATTCCGAAGCCATGTGGCTCCAGGCGCTTGGTCGTGATACGGATATTTCGGTCCCGGGCATCATCCCCACCCGGACAGGTGAATTCGTTCTGCCGCTGACCATGCCAGGAAGGGCGGAAACCTGGCTTGTGACCCTGATGACTTGGGTCCCAGGCCGATTGTTGGGTCGGTATTTGACTCCGCAAAATCTGGAAAAAATGGGGGAGTTGTTTGCCAGGCTGCATATCCATGGCGCGGCTTTCACGCCGCCGGCCGGTTTCACTTCACGTCGATTCGAGCATTGGCTCTCGCGGGGTGAGGAGAATCTGATCATTGCCGGGGAGGAGACCCCGTCCGAACGGCAAAGCCAAACCCTAAAGGCCTTGACCCCCTCGAAGCGGACGTTACTTGAGCGGATGGATCGCAGCGTCGAACAGGCTTACGCCGCAATGGACCGCTCCGACCTGCGCGTGATCCACTGCGACCTGTGGCACGACAACATCAAACTGCATGCCGGCCGGTTGCTGCCGTTTGATTTTGAAGACACCGTTTGGGGCTTCCGCTGTCACGATATTGCCATGGCCATGCTGGATTTGCAGGATGAAACTGTGGCCTCCGGCCACCCACCGTTGTTCTCGGCTTTCCAGCGCGGTTATTCCGCTCTATTGCCCTGGCCGACCGACCCCATTGAGCCTTATCAAATAGGCCGACTGCTGTGGAAGATCAACTGGGTGGCCGGGCATGAGCCGCAGTGGCTGCCGAAAATGGTCGAGAAGTATGTGCCAGTGTTCGAGGACTATGAAAAGACAGGCAGGGTTATTCTGCCAAGTTAATTGTGGTACCTACCCAATGTCATGCTGCCCACAGCGCACTCTCCCCAAGGATGCCGGAACGGTGTGTGAGTGAGCGCAGCGATTACGAAATATATCGTAAGGAAGCATCTCGCTGACGGTATTGAAATCCATCACTTCGTTCAATCACCCCATTCGCTACGCTCAGGGGCTTAAAGTACGGGCGGATTGTCATGTGGGTACGGCGATGAATTAAGTAGGGGCGCAGCGAAGCTGCGCCCCTATGTGCAAACGTTTTACACCAGCACGCCGCCGGGGACCGATTGGCCGGGGACAGCTGCGCATAGCTCCACCGGGCTGAGCAGGGCAAAGATTCTGCCAGTACTTTCCGGGTCCAGCCCGGCCCCATTATTGACTGCCGGTAAAGCAGGCAGTACACCGGCATCGCTTTCGGCGACGTACAGTTGGGTGCGCGCTACCACCAGGTGGCGGTTGGCATCCAGTGGATATTTCCGCCGGCGCACGCTATTGCCCAGATTTCCGCCGATTGTAATCACAAAATCATCATCCGGCGGCACTTCGACCACGATATCGCCATGCAGCGCCCGGCCAGCTGCCAAGGTGGTGGGGATGTCATTAAAGGCCACCACATTCGGGAACGTCAGATTTTTCTGCCGGTCCTGGATAATGATGTCGCCGACCTGCGGCGTCCGTTCATCCGGTCGGAAGGCCTGGTAAGTGCCGCGGCGCGAATTAGCGCCGAAGCGATTCTGGTATGCAGCCAGGGTGTAGACCGCGTGAGCGCTGGAAGCCGTCAAAATCTCATCGATGGTGGTATGTGTTCCTCCAGCCACGCCTTCCAGTCCCAGGTGGATCGCCGCGTTGCGAATCATGGCGGTGACGAAGACAGCGCTCCATGGGCCGGTTTGGTCCAGGTCGCGCAGCGACGCATTGGCGCTGACGATGGCGGAGGCTACCAGATTGGTCAAGTTGGGCGGGATGGCTGCATCCACCACACCATTGACCAATTGAGCAGCCACAGTAGCCGCTGTGCTTGCCACGGTCGCGTCCGGCGTTGTCTTTACGGTCAAAACACCGTAGTTGGTCGCCGGGTTGACGGCGTTAGCCTTTATGGCGGTCAAAGTTTCCGGCCGGATATTGCTGAAGCGCGACAACCAGTAGCTGACCAGTATGCCAAACTGACCGGGGACGTCTTCTTTAATCACCGTGCCGGTACTATCAAACCATTTACCCCGTTCCAAATCGCTCTGCAGCTGGATTTCCTGGCGGAGGTGGGCATCCAGAACCACCGTGTCATTCGGGCCGAAGAATCCACACAACTGCTCGAGCGGTTTGGCTTCAGTCGAAGCGGTTTTTGGCTGAGCATCCACCGACACTTTCTCGCCGCCCGGCCGGCTGACGCTGATGGAAGCGTCGTTCTTGCCGGCAGTATTGGCCAATTTGGTCACTTCGTCGGTAGTCATCGGTTTGGCCGGGGCTTCTGTACCGCCGCCGATCATACCGCGGATGGCGCTTTGCGTCAGTTCCTCAGCCTGTTTATCGGTGATCAGACCGCTGTCTTTGGCTGCCTTGATGGTACGCATGGATTTGTCAATATCTTTGGCCATCTTAGCCTGCAAGACCATGTCCGAGGCTTTGCCGCCAAAGAACTGAGCGGTTTCCATAGCACCCTTGAAGGCTTCGAGAGCATTTCTTTGGGTGCCTTCCAGACCGGTGATATCTTTGAACAGGTTGGGAGTACCCAGCAACTGCATGGCAGCTGCCAGACCGGTCGGGTCGGGGGCTGCCGGGGCAGACTGCATGGCGATGATCGGAGCCGGGAAGTCCTTGGCAGTCAGGTTGGGCGGCTCGGCACGGCGGCTTTCGGTGCTGAGCGGGGTGATGGAGGTCGGTGAATCGGGGATGGGAGATTCCTCCCAGCGCCAGAAGCGTTCTTCCTCCTTGACCTCGCAGGAGTTGCAGGCGCCCATGACCGCTTCGGCATACACGCCGTTGGTCGGCAGGGCGATGCGCATCGGATCGATGGGGGTGTTGGGTTGGTAATGCTCCAACAGGTCGACAGGCTTGCGCACATCCTGGCGGAAGGTGGGGTCGAGATGGATACCGCGCGATACCGGCATCACCAGGCAGTTGCCCACAATGCCGATTAACGAATTATCCACCACCGACGCCACACTGCGTCCGCCGGCATTGGGGGCTTCAAAGCCGTCCAGCAGCATATAACGCCGGTCCGGGCTCATCATCCACCAGATGGCGTGATGGTAGCGCTCGATGTTTTCGTTGAGGTGATCCAGCAGGTTGCGCGCCAGTTCTTTATCTTCCTCGCGTGGATTGCGCAGCTCCTGCCGGTTGAGCGGGGTGAAAATGCGCACATCGTCGCTGGTTTTGATATCGTTTTGGATACGTGCATTGCGAAACAGGTAATCCGACGAGTATTTGGTGCGGTACTGCAGCGTACCGCTTTCCACGATCACCCGCGAATTACCCGGCAGCAGGCTGATAAGGAACGGCCCCAATTTCGAGGTGCCGCTGATCTTGATGAACTTGATTTCTGCCCGGCGCATTGGATTTAAAGCAGCTCCTAACCGCAGCGATATGAAAGCCGGGCGGTCATTGACGAAATCACTCAACAGGGTGGCATCGACCGGCAGCGGGATCTCGCTGTTGTCATCGCGCACGGCGGTAAAAATCATTTGCTGCACAAAGCGCTCAGCGATCTGCTTGCCTAACTGCTCAATGAACACCTGATCCTTGAAAGCCTGATCTTTGAGGTGGTTTTTGTAAAATTGTTCGGGGTCGATAAACGGCAGCAGATTGCCAAGCCACGTCCAGGCGCCGGCATCAAAATCGTCGTTTTTGTCGCGCGGGCGCGCTAACTGGAAGCGGATGTTTAGATCGCCATCCACATAATCAATGGTCTGGTCGGCGTACCGTCCGACCGGCAGGTCAGAGCCGACATAGTTGTTATCCATACGCTCCAGAGCATCCAGTCCCTTGCGGAAGTTCAAGGTGGGCAGGGTGGGGCGCAGGGTATTGCGCCAGCGTAAGGCTTTATCTTTATTGAAGCGGCTCATCAGCAGCGGCACGAACAGGCATTCCTGCACGTCCGTCAAGCGCTGACGCACAATCAAATGCCGCAGTACCTCGAAGTATTGGATGGTGATGGCATGGCAGTGATTGTAATTCGCCAGTGATTCAGTCGTGGCGGTGACTCGTTCACCCTGCCGTACGGTCTGGACGACGGTCGAGCGCATGGAGCGCACCGCCGAAGCCGACTGGATCGTGCGGTCGCGCAGCTGATTGAGCGCATTCGCTGAAGTGTTGCGCGAACTGTCTTGCCAGGCGTTGGCGTCTGCGGAAGATGTCCCGCCGCCGATTCCCAGCAGCCCGCCTACCAAAGCCGGACCGGCTGGCACGATGGCTGCCACGCCCAGACCGGCGCCAAACGAACCGGTTGAAGCGGAAGAGCCGCCGCTGACATGCTCGCTGACGGTGCCGCGCACGACTTCGTTGATGTCTCGGTCGCGGGAAATAGCGGCCTGCAGTTCTTCGCTTTCGACCACCGCTTCGGTCCGCGCCGAGGTTTCACGACGCTCCCAGTCCAGAATGGCGATCTGTTTTTTCTGACCCGGCGCCAGCGGCAGGCTGTAGAGCAAATTACCCATCGAGTAGCCGTCCGCCACCCATTCCTGCTTGAAGTGCAGGAGATGCCCGTGGGCGATGTCGCAGGCCTGGTAGATGGTGGGTTCGTCGTCCCAATCCACCGGGGCTTCGCAGGTTAACCGCCCGCGGTCCGGCTTCACTTTAAGATGTTTGGCGATCAGGCGCAGCAGGTCACCGTGGGCTGTGAGATGCGCGGCATTGGCAACTTTGGTCAGTGTAAAACCGTCCGGGTCGCGCGCCAGAGTCTGAAGAATGCGGGCGTCGATACGCTGCGTGGTGAGGGTCGGTGGTTCATCATCTTCAACCGTACCGCCGGTTACATCTGCCGCGGCAGTACTGCGCATTGCCGTCCGTTCCATGCGTCCGAGTTTGACATCCTGGAGAACCCCGGCGATCTGGCGAATATCGATCTTTTCCGGCTCCTCCAGAGTCAGACCCTTGATATCCGGTTGGGTGGTGCGCACCACATACGAATAGGAGAATTCCTCCAGTACGCGGTTCGGCTTGGTAAAGTCCACACACTGACCCGGGCCAAATTCACTGGAGAATACACCGTCCGCACGCGCCAGGTCGGTCATATCCGGATCGCGCGGAGCCTGGTTGCCCTGTTCATCGACTTCCGGGGGCAAGCCGTCTGGCAGATCAACCACCAGGATGACGGAGGGCGGAAATGCGTTATTTTCCAGATGAATGGGTACTGAGATTGGCATCTCGCTGATCGAAACGTCGCCAGAGGCGACAGTAAAACTGCCTAATGGATACGGACCGGAAAAATACCCGGAATTGTCAGTTTGCACCACGATTAGCGCCCGAAAATCGGCGGGCTGAGGATTGGGTTTGGCTGCGCCCCAGATGACGACCTGGCGGTTGGCAATCTGCACCTGCCCGGACCGATCAATAACACGGCCGCGCAGGCGCGTTGGCTGACCAAACGCGGGATCGGTGGTCGGCTGAGTGGTAGGGGTTTCCTTCGGCTGCACGGTCAGGGCTAGTTTGTCGGTCAATTTTGCAGCCGGCTGAGTAGTGGAGAATAATATCTCGCCGTCCGGTGCCGCGACCTGAAAATTTACCTCGCCCTGTAGATCTGCCAGATTGGGCAAGCCCAGCATTGTTGTGCCGTCACGCGACAACGGTTCGCTGGACTGACCGGTTACCCACAGGGATACGACCTCCCCATCCACACCGGGCACCCGTTCCCGGCGGGTATAGATGGCTGAGATGCGGTGACCAAAGTAATCCCCCTTGGGGGTTGGGGGTGTGAGGGTGACGGCGATACGCAGCGGCGGGAGTTCTGTTTCGGCTTCTGTAGCCTCGCCGGCTCGTACCCGGTCTGAAAAACGGTCCAGCAGCTCTTTGGTGATGCCGGGAACGGCGGTCATTTCCTCCACCGTGCGGAAGCGCCCGACCGTACTTCGGTATTGGATCAGGCGGTTAGCCAGTTTGCGGCCAATGCCGGGAAGAGTAGTCAGTTCATCCTGGCTGGCGCTATTTAAATCGACTTTATTTTCCATCATTGTCCCTTTCATAAATCAACCGGTAAAATTTTCCGATAAAGGGATTTTTTGGGAATGTGCACCTCCGTTTCTGGCTGCTGCCGTCTAAATCGCCCAGTCGTGATCCCGCATCACATTTTCAATGCGGTCAATGTCGACCTTGGCGTTCTTCATATCTTTTTCAAGTTTGGCAAGACGGCTGTTCACATCC
>DATMXL010000256.1:0-7344 GCA_035561555.1 Bellilinea sp. | reverse complement strand
AATTTTCCTCCGTAAAATCTTTTAGATCAATGACCCAATCTTCGAGCCCAATCGACCGCAACACCCCGCGGGTTTTTGAAAGGTATCCAACAAAGAGACAGGGAACATTCATTCCCAACGCAAAGATACCGGAGTGGAGTCTGGAAGGAATAAAGAAATCCATTAGTCCGTAACAAGCCTTAAGCATGGCTGGCGCGATAACGCCGTCAACATTGACTACCCGCTCCCGATAATCGTGCAGCAAATTCGCAACTGTTGCGGCGCCTAATCGGTCGTCCTCTATCTTCGTCGGACCGGTAACCTGGCTGAATAAATAGACGTTAGCCGAGGTATGCTCCAGAAAACGGCGCAGACCGGCAGCCAACACCTGGTAATAATTTGAGATGCTGCCGTCTGGCAGGGTTCGTCCCATGGAGCCAAGAACACTGACTCCTAGCGCCAGGTTGTCTGGTTGGTATCCGTATTCTTTTAAAAATTGGATGGCTTGATCACGCTCAACCGGCGGAAAATTGAAAGCCGGGTCAGGTTCATAACAGGTAATATCATTTGGGATGCCGATATCCTTCGCCAGGACGCGTGACACTTCATCCCTGACGTGAATAACCCTGGCGTGTTGATAGGCCTTTTTCAGTAAGCTTCTTTCCCAGCCGCGGCGCAACGGACCTATGGATTGTGGCATTGTATAAAAAGGTTTGCGGAATTTATTGGCTAAATACACAGGCATCAAGCTTACTGGAAAAGGCCATCCAAATCGACCAGTGGAATAGAATTGATTTCCAGCCACCCCTACGACCAGATCCGCGCGCCGGTAAGCCTCAAACAGCCCCTCCCACCCGGTGAGTTGCCGGTGTGAAGGAGGTGTCTTAACCCTGGCTGCTATTGACCTGACCACATCGTACAGGAACGAAAAGAGTTGACCTGGTAATGTTTTATCATTCAGCCCCGATAGATCCCAGGGAGCCTGAACGACCTCATAGCCAGAATTTATAAAATATTCTTCCTTAGGCCAATTGCAGGATAGTGTAATCTTTGGGTGATCGAACCCGGCTTGCAGTTGATGTATGGTGCATTCGAGTAATGCCAGATCCCCTGCATTTTTGGACGAATGAATACTTACAATGAGGATTCTAGTCTCGGTCGACAATGCTTCCTCGCTCCAGGATGAAGTAGCGGATCGTCCAATAAGCATAACCCAGCAGAAGAATTCCTTCGCTCACCACAAATACATTGGCTGCCCCGACCACTCCAAAACGTGGAATAGCCCAGAGGTTCAAGCCCACATTGGCAATGGTTGATCCGATTTGCGGGATAATGCGCTTCTTCTGCCAATCCACCGCGACCAGGATAATCGCGCAGCACATGCTGAGTGATTTTAGAAAAAGTATAGGACTCAAAATTCGGACAAGTTGACCGGTCAATTGATAACGCTCGCCTAACGCCAGAACTGCTATTCTTTCCCCAAATAACCCAAATCCTAGCCAGAGGATAGCCCCAATCACAAAGTAGCCAACACCTAATTTCTTCGCTAAAGCACCAAAATTAATGCCAAGTTTGGTTAAATTACGCGTCACACTGGGGATTAAAAACTGGTATGAGGCGCCCAACACGGTTATGATCGCATTGAGAATACTTATTGCCGGCGCATACAATCCAACAAAGGTCCGACTGATCATCAGCGAGATCATCAACACATCCACCTGACCATAAACCATAGCCAGGAATTCTGACGTGCCGTATGGGAGTGATTCGCGGATAATCCCTTTGAAATTAAGTTTTGGTGGTCGCAACACACCTAGATTCGAAATACGAAGGGTGATCAGCAAAATTATGATCGTACAACTGAGCCTCGCAACGACAAACGGAAGAATTAATTTAACATCTATTAAAACCAAAGCCAGTGCGCTGAGCAACCGCAATCCTCGGGAGAGGATGATGAGTGATGAAACCTGCGACACACGGTTTTTGATTGTTAAGGAGGTTGACAGCGTCGTGAATTCATTTTCAAGCGCAATATCGATCAGTGACAGCGCTAAAATGCCTGGGATATAAACGTCTGGTCGTATGGAGGTAAATATCAGCCACAAGGCTGGTCCCCAAACAATCGCAAATAACATTTTTATCCAAAGAATTCTCCTGACTAAATCGCGAGGATCGGTTTCCAAAGACCCTTTTCGCAATAACCAGGTATCCATTCCCCAGGCGATTAAAAACACCGAAAGGGAGCCGGCAACATAACACGCACTCAGAATCCCATAAAAATCTGGACCAAGCCACCGCGCCAAGAGTAACGAATAAATCATCTGGGTGACCTGGCTGATTCCGGCCGAGGTGGTATAAACCATGGCCCCTCGCACCCCGGGAGTCATTAGTTCCATCACAACAAAGTTTTCTATTTTGGATTTGATATTGGTGATCGGCGTGTTCGGATCCAAATTTTTCATCGGGGTTTCTGAATCCAAAATCAGCGGGTTATGTTACTAAAAGTGTTTGTTAATATTGCCCATTCATTAATTATTGTGGTCAGTTCAGGATTTGTTGTCCCTTCATTACCTGAACGTTCAATCGCCGTTGCCAAAGATTCAGGATCATTGGGTACAACGACCTCCAACTTTGGATACCCTGATGATTCCAAATCTTCGCTGACAGTTTTTGTAATTACAATCGGAATCGAATAATTCATTGCCAACTTGACCGCTGCACTCTGCGTCCCGCCGACATACGGTGCCGCAAACACATCCGCTGCGCTAAAAAACAGCGGAACTTCCTCGTTTGGGATGTAGCGGTTGTCGATTGTGACCCAATCCTCGATCTGCTCATCGCGGATCAGTTTCAGGTAGTCATCAACGGCTTCCCAGAACTCCCCGGCGATCAACAGATGCACCGGGTTTCCCGCACGCTTCAATTTTCCGGCAGCCGCTACCAACAATTTCAATCCCTTATAGGGTCGAACAATGCCGAAAAAGAGCACGACCTTCCGTTCTGCCGGGATTTTCAGGCGCTCTTTTGCCTCATCTTGATCCATTCTGATTCCTGCTGAAACCTGATAGACCGGTATGGGTGCGATCTCCACCCTGGCCTGGGGGAACATCCTGTTCACGATAATTTGCTGAGATTCGGATAAGGTCAAAAAGGTGTCCGCAGTCGAAAGAGCGTATTGCGCCATTGGCCGATCCCAGGGACGAACCTCATGCGGGAGAACGTTATGGATCAGGAAAACGTGCTTAATTCCAGCCTTCTTAAGCCCCCGTGCCATGCTGCCGTAAGCCGGTGCCCAGAAAGTGGTCCACCATTGAAAAACGACTAACTCTGGTTCGAATTTAACAATTTCCTGCCGTGCTTTATTCCAGGTCCCGGGATACAGCGGGTCAAGGATAAAATCTGCCTTAACCTGTCGAACTTCTGCGCTCGGATCTCGATCAGATTTCCCGGGATATAAAAATTTTGGATATTGGCGCTTGAATGAGATGATTTTTATCTCGTGGCCTACGCCCGCGATCGCCTCAGCCAGCGCCGATGTGAAGTGTGCTATCCCGCCGCGATATGGATAGACCGGGCCGATCATCACGATTTTCACTGTGCTACCTTGTTCTGAAACTGATCGGGAACCGGGACTCGCCATAGGGGGAGGTTGTCATTGAGGGGTATTTTCCCGCACCCGCCACAACACCTCTTCCATCATCCTGCGATTCTTGCCCACCAGATCAGCCACCAGGCCAATCAGCCAGGTTTGGAAGCCAACGATCAGCAGCACTGCCGCCAGGATCAGGGATTGGACGTGCCCGCTGCCCAGACCCTGGAAGTAATATACCAGAAAGCGGATCACTAGCGCCAGGCCAGCGAGGAAGAAAATCGTACCAATGGTGAAAAATACACGCAGCGGACGGTACATGGTGTAGGAGCGAATGATAGTGGCTGAGGAGTGTTTGAGGTAGTGTCCCATGTCGGTCATCAGACGCGAGGGACGTTTGGGCGGGTTGGTGCGCACCGGCACGGAGAGCACCCGCGTGCTGCTGTTACCGGCTTGAATGATTGTCTCTAGCGTGTATGAGTAGTCAGAGAGCACCACCGTGTGCAGCGCCACATCGCGGGTCATGGCACGGAAGCCGCTGGTGGCGTCCGGCACATTGAGGCCAGCTGCGCGCGAGACCACCCGGCTGCCGATTACCTGCAGGCGGCGTTTGAGTGGTGAGAAGGACTGCAGCGTGGCTACCCCGCGGTCGCCAATGACCAGTTCCGCCTGGCCAGCCAGTATGGGGTTTACCAAAAGCGGGATGTCTTCGGCATTGTACTGGTTATCGGCGTCGGTGTTGACGATCAGGTCGGCGCCCAGTCGCAGGCAGGCTTCCAGCCCGGCAGCAAAAGCCACCGCCAGCCCGGAATGATGCGGCAGGCGCAGCACATGGTCCACGCCGCAGGCGCGCGCAGTCTCAGCGGTTCCGTCGCTGCTGCCATCGTCGACCACCAGAAACTCAACTTCATCCACCCCCGCCACCTGGCGCGGCAATAGCGCCACTGTTTCTGGCAGGGCTTCGGTCTCGTTATAGCACGGGATTTGGATGATGAGCTTCATGCGGGGGAAGGATCACCGACGGGTAGATCGTTCTCCCAAGTATATCACAGCGCCGATTCAGCCAGCCCCGCGCCGCCCAGTCAGACTGGCTGATCCCGCCCCTATGGCGTATACTCGAGCCATGCACGTCAATGGCACCACCATCTTAACCTTCGATCCAGCTGAGCTGGAGTTGACCGCCGACTGGGTACTGCAAGCCCAGGGCGCCGATCCGGCCATCCTGCGCGCCCGCCGTCCCCAGATCGTGGAGACGGCTGAACGGGCTCTGGCGGAAGGTTTAAAGCTGCTGCAGCCGCGCGTTGCAGTGCGCCTGCTGGATGTGGAACAACTCAGCCACCAACGGCTGGGACTCACCGGCGGGGCTGCATTATCCGGTCAGGCCATCGGTCAGCATCTGGCGGGCGCCAGGCAGGTCGCCGCGGTGATTTACACCAGCGGACTGGCGCTCGAACAGCGCATCGAGCAGGTCATGAGAGCAGATGCGCCCTATGCATTTGCCCTGGATGGTGTGGGTAACGCCGCCAATGACGCGCTCTCGCTGCAGGTGTACCGCCGCGTCAGCCGCCTGGCTGAAGAACATGGCTGGCAGACCTCCATCTTCCTCAACCCCGGTATGATCGGCTGGAGCGTGGAGCAGGGTCAGCCGCAGCTTTTTGCCCTGGTCGATGCCGCCAAGATCGGGGTGACAGTCAATCAGCACTATGCCATGCACCCGCGCAAGTCCACTTCCGGCGTCATCGGGCTGGGACCCGGTCTGACGCCCGCCGAAGGTCCGCCCTGCGAGTTTTGCGCCCTCAACGAGACCTGCCGCTTCAAGGGCAAGCACCCCCACCCGCTGTAAACACTTCCACCCGGTCGGGGCGAGACTAATCTCCCTGGCATGGGTTAAAATAACTCGGTAACAAAATCTTATTGGCGGGGAGACCTCCATGCGCCCATCCTGGGATTCTTACTTCATGAAAATTGCGGAAGACGTGGCACTGCGCAGCACCTGCGACCGTGCCATGGTTGGGGCGGTACTGGTGCGTGAAAAGCACATCATTGCCACCGGTTACAACGGTTCGCCAGCCGGGCTGGAACACTGTGAAGACGTTGGTCACCTGATGGTGGACGGGCATTGCGTCCGCACCGTGCATGCCGAGGTCAATGCCATCATTCAGGCGGCGGTATTTGGTCAAGCCACCAAGGACGCCGATTGCTATGTCACCCACTTTCCGTGCCTCAACTGCACCAAAATGCTGATCAACGCCCGCATCTCGCGGCTGGTGTACGCCAACTCCTATCGGGTTGACGCCACCGCCCTCGATTTTCTCAAACGCGCCGGGGTCGAACTGGTCTGCTACGAAGACGAAGCCTCCCGCCAATCCATCGAAATCACGCCGGGAGATTGATTCGCTGCCCGCCATCCTCAGAAAGGGTTGAACATGGCCATCATGCTGGTTGATCAACTGCGTTTTGCCCGCAGCGAGTTTGTGCGCTGCTATGAGGGCGTCACCACTGAGGACGCTCTGGTACGCATCCTGCCGTTGAATTCACTCGGTTGGCGCGTCGGTCACCTGGCCAGTCACGAGCATGCCTTTTGGGTCATGGTGGCGCAGGGCAAGAATTTATATCCCGAGCTGTACAAAGGCGTCGCCACGGGGCGGCCTGCCAGCACCCCGCCGCTGGATGAAATGTGGCAGGTGTGGCGCGATATCACCGATCAGGCGGATGTCTACCTGGAGACTCTGACCCCGGCCATGCTCACCACCCACCTGGAGTGGAAGGGAAAGCCGCATGCCGAGAATATCGGCACCATGCTGCTGCACGTCATTTATCATTACTTTTTCCACCTGGGTGAAGCCCACGCCAACCGCCAGGTAATGGGTCACACCGACTTGCCGGACTTCATCGGCGAGATGCTCGGGGATTTCGAGTACCGGGCAGATTAATTTACCCAATCGAGGACTCAACGATGCCAGATTCTGTCTGGAATGCTGAAATTCGGGTGCACCCCTACGACACTGATATCAACAGCCGCTGGAAGCCGACCGCCATCTTTCAGGCTTTTCAGGACGCCGCCAATGCCCACGCCTCCAATTTGGGCTTCGACTATCACAGCCTGCTGGCCAAAGGCCACATCTGGGTATTATCGCGGCTTAAGGTGTATTTTTACCGCTTCCCCGTCATGGGTGATCCGCTGACCATCCGCACCTGGCCGAAGGGCATCCGCCAGAAGATATTCTTCACCCGGGATTTTCAGATTTCCGCGCCGGACGGCTCGCTCTACCTGGCTGCCACCTCTGCCTGGCTGCTAATCGACCCGGTTCACCGTCGCATGCAATTGCCGGCTTCGCTGGATGGCAGCCTGCCGCTGAACCCCGGGTTGAATGCTCTGGAAGAGGATTTAATGAAGATTGCGCCGGAAAACGGACTGACGGAGAAGTTCACCGCCACCGCCGGCTACAGCATGGTGGACCTGCTCGGGCACGTCAATAACGCCCGCTATATCGACTGGGTAATGGACTGTTTCGATTTCGAGCAGTTCAAAACACACCAGCTGGCCTGGCTGCAGATCAATTACAACAATGAAATCCGTGCCGGTGAGACCGTACGCCTTTCTGCCGGCCAGCGCGCCGCTGACCCCGCGCGTTGGCTGGTTGTTGGCGAAAAATCCGCCAGCGGCGAACGCGCCTTCGAAGTCGAACTGGCCTGGACTGAGATTTCCTCTCCCTAAACCGTAGGGGACGGGTTCCATCCCGTCCCGAATGGGCATATTGGCTCATTGTTACGGG
>DATMXL010000255.1:0-11888 GCA_035561555.1 Bellilinea sp. | reverse complement strand
TATTCAGGTCCATCAATTGCGAAATTTCTTTGTTAATTTCATACAAAGCGCTGGCTTCGCGCTGCAAGCGGAAATTTTCTTCGGAAATCATTATGCTTTCGGTGGTGAGGGCAATATTATCCCGTAAGGCCGATAAAATCGATTCGTCACTGTCGGAAAACGAACGGCTTTTAGCGGTGGCTACCAACCATACCCCGTAATACCAATCGTTCATGATGAGCGGTAAGATCATGCCGCCTTCCAAACCCATTGCGTCCAAAACCGCTACCAGTTCCGGGTCCTTGCAACGGTCCCGCTGATGCCAGGAGATCGAGCGGCGTCCCTCCCACAAGGATTTGACATATAGGCCATCCAGCGAGACAGTTGCGCTGGAGAGCTCACGGCCATCCCACGAAGCAGAATGCAGCTCATGGCCTGATGAAAGAAGAAAGATGACGCTGGCCTCAACTTTTAAAACCACCCGGGCAATATGCGCCGCTTCGTAGAGCACGCGGTTCATCTGGCTGCTTGAAAAGAATCCTAATAAGGATTCAGTATCACGAACAGGCATATGTTGGATCCTTCATTATGTAAAAAGGAGGGTAAAGAAGATCATTTTATACCACAATAGGTCTCTCCGGGTGATTTTCCTCCCGGAGAGACCGTACACCCGCTCAACGAACTCCCATTCAACCCCGAAGAACGGTTTCGTTGCTGCTATTTGGAATAGGTATAGAATCCCTGGCCGGTCTTGCGACCGAGTAAACCGGCTTTGACCATGCGACGCAGAAGCGGTGGAGCAGCGTAGCGGGGTTGGCGGAACTCTCCATGGAGCGAATCGGCGATAAAGAGTACGACATCCAGACCGATCAGGTCACTCAGCGCCAACGGGCCGATTGGATTATTCAATCCCAGTCGAACGGCAGTATCGATTTCCTCTTTCGTGGCTAAACCCGAATCGTACCATTCGATGGCGTGACACAAATACGGAATCAAGAGCAAATTGACGATGAAACCCGGCCGGTCACGGACTACAACGGCTGTTTTTCCCAACGTTTCCGCTACAGCCTGGCCGGTAGCAACCGTCTCCGGCAGAGTCAAAACACCGTTTACGATCTCGACGAGTGCCATCACTGGGACCGGGTTGAAGAAGTGCAAACCGAGCACCTGTCCGGGGCGTTTCGTAGCTTCTGCGATTTCAGTAACGCTCAGCGATGAGGTGTTACTTGCCAGAAGTGTTTCCGGCTTGCAGCAAGCATCCAACTCGGCGAAGAGTTGCCTTTTGATATTGATTTCTTCGGCTGCAGCTTCGATTACCAGGTCACAATCAGCCAGGTTGGACAGTGATTCGACGCCGGTCAGGTGGGACAAAAAGGATCCTTTATCCTCAGCAGATATCTTGCCTTTATCGACGGCGCGGTTGAAGGAGTTTTCAATCGATTTCAACCCTTTAGCGAGCAGGTCAGGGGTAACCTCAGCCACGCGAACCTGGTAGCCTGCTTTGCAGAATACCTCGGCAATGCCGGCACCCATCTGTCCACAACCAACAACACCAACTGTCTTTATCTCACTGGCGTCCATGGCATCCTTTAGGTTCCGAGAACCAGACCACCGTCAACGCTGATGACTGTGCCATGCACATAGCTGGCTGCATCACTGGCAAGCCAGTGGAAGACATCGGCAACTTCTTCGGGCTTTCCCAGACGACCTTGCGGGCATTTGGCTTTCATGCCATCCAAAACTTCCGGCGGCATCTTGCCGGTCATTTCTGTCAGGATGAAGCCAGGAGCGACTGCATTGACGCGGATACCGCTGCGTCCTAGTTCACGCGCCCATACTTTGGTCAATCCGATGACACCGGCTTTGGTGGCGACATAGTTTGCCTGACCAAAGTTGCCGTAGAGACCGACCACGGATGATACATTGATGATGGATCCGCCGCCCTGGATGATCATGTAGGGAGCAACAGCCTGTGCGCAGTTGAATGTACCCTTCAAATTGATATTGACGACCAGGTCGAAGTCGGCTTCTCCCATTTGTTTGGATAACTTGCCGTCTTTGACAGCTACGAAGCGAGCATCGCGGGTGATGCCGGCATTGTTCACCAACACATCCACATGGCCAAATTTTGCGACCACGTCATCTACCCAGGCTTGCACCGCTTGACGGTCGGTGACATCCACCTTGTAGAAAGTGGCGCCTAATTCGGCTGCAGTCGCCTGACCAGCCTCTTCAACAACATCGCAAATAACTACTTTGGCGCCGGCATCAGCGAATTTCTTGGCCGCTGCTTTGCCAATTCCACCAGCAGCGCCGGTGATTAAAACTACTTTTTCTTCCATGCCCATGATCAAATCCTTTCCGTAATGGTGAGAATGAAGTGCCTGGGTTGAGACGGGTTAATCCGAAAGCGCCTGTTCTGCTTCTTCCTTGCGTTCGTAAACTTGCGGGGGAACCTCTTGTTTCACCAGCCCAGCGCCCAGTTGCGAGCGAATGAAGGCGCTGGTGGCATAACGCGATGCGCTTTCGTAGTACTGCGACACATGCTTTACCATGGAGAAGTACTCTTCTTCTAACTCGGGCAAAATGGCAAAGTTTTCGTAATTGACGATGGTGCGTACTTTTTTACCGAGGGGTTTCAGCATCATCTCGACAAAGCGGCAGATATCTTTGATATCCTTGCTGCTGTGGATCGATAACCCCTCGAAATTGATGAAAAACATATTGGTGGCGGCATCGTAGCGGAAGCGGTTGATCATGGGCATCTTCATCAAATCATCACGCATGCCCATGGGACCTTCCTGGAAGATACGGGGATCCATCAAAGCAACTTCGCCCTTGATGATGGGTTTGAAAGCCATTTTCGCCAAGATGTCGGTCTCGATATTGACGCCTGGAGCGACTTCGATTAATTCCACGCCGTCCGGGGTCAATGCAAATACACAACGCTCGGTGACGTAAAGCGCGGGCTGGCTCAACATGACGGCGGTCTTGCCGGAATAGGTGACGTGTTCAACCATTTCGACAAATTTGACGATATTGCCATCTTCTTCGATCACCAATTTTCCATCTTCCACGTGCATCTTGCTGGCGCCAGCGGTAAAGGTGCCTACAAAAACCACCTTCTTGGCATTCTGACTGATGTTGATAAAACCACCGGCTCCTGCCAGTCGGGGACCGAATTTACTCACATTTAAGTTGCCGAATTGGTCCGCTTGCGCCAGTCCCAGGACGGTCAAATCCAGACCACCCCCATCGTAGAAGTCAAACTGATAGGGCTGATCGAGCAGGCAGTCGAGGTTGGTTGCAGCGCCGAAATCCAAACCGCCAGCCGGGATACCACCGACTGTACCGGGCTCGGTTGTCAGGGTCAAGAAGGAGAGCACGCCTTCTTCATTGGCGATATTGGCAACGCCTTCCGGCATGCCAATGCCAAGGTTGACCACGCTGTTGGGGCATAGCTCGAAGGCTGCGCGGCGGGCGATGATCTTCCTTTCATCCATCGCCAGAGGCGTGACGCTTTTTGCCGGCACACGGATTTCAGCGGCATAAGCCGGGTTGTATTGTGTGCCAAAGGTTTGCATGTGGTTTTCTGGTTTCGCCACCACCACGCAATCAACCAGCATCCCTGGGATTTTGACTAACTTGGCGTTGAGGGTGTGTGGTTCCGCGACCCGTTCAACCTGGACGATGGTATAACCGCCGGAATTGTGGGCTGCCATGGCTACCGAGAGAACCTCGAGTGACAGGGCTTCTTTTTCCATGGTCACATTGCCGTTGATGTCCGCTGTGGTGCCGCGGACGATGGCGACATGGATGGGCGGCAGCTTGTATGCCAAATATTCTTTACCGTCAAACTCGATGATTTCGACGATATCCTCTTTGGTACATTCGTTTACTTTTCCGCCACCAACACGCGGGTCAACAAAAGTACCCAAACCGACACGGGTGATGGTGCGCGGTTTGTGGGCGGCAATGTCACGGAACATGTGAGAAATGACACCCTGCGGTAGATTGTAGGCTTCGATCTGGTTGTTGATGGCCATTTTTTGCAGCTTGGGCGCCAGGCCCCAGTGACCGCCAATGACCCGTTTGACCATGCCCTCATGGGCAAAGTGATTGAGGCCTTTTTCCTTGCCATCACCCTGCCCCGCCGCGTACACCAGTGTCAGATCGCGCGGGTGACCGGTTTCCAGGAAGTATTTCTCCAGTTCGATGGCGATTTCTTCAGCGAAGCCGTTTCCAACAAAGCCGTCCGTGGCAACAACATCTCCATCATGAATGAGGCGAACAGCTTCTACGGCGGTTACAACCTTACCTTTAGCAAGTGTGGAGTTAAGTTCGTTTGATGGTGTCAATGACCACCTCCTTAGGAAAGATCGCCCATGGAACTCAGATAAGCTTGGCGCTGGTAATTGAAAATGTTATAGCGGATGGCTTTAAGTTTCTTCAGGTGGTCGTCTTTCTTGTTTTTGGGGTTGGTTTCCAAAAGCGGGAATTTGACCGGTGAGCCGCCGCTAAATTGTTCATTAAAAAACATGTCCAGCGGTGCGAGGTAATTCAGGTTGACTTCAGCGGCCCAGGCTGAAAAATCTTTGCCGGCTTTGTCCTTCTCTTCGGTGTTGATGAAGGCGTCCAATTGGCCGTACCATTTCTGTAAGTTCTCATCGAAGGTAAGTGTTGGATCTTTTTCTAATTTATTCATGTGATTTCTCCTTGTAATCCCGGATGCCTGGTCGGTGAATGACAGGCGCTATGAAATTGGTTATTGCCTGCGGTTCTATTCAGCCGGAACAACTTTGCTGCTATAGAACTTTCTGCGCATGAAGAGTTTGGTCATCTCTGCCGCGATCGAGGCGACAGCGATGAATGGAGCCATGACAATCCAATCCTGGAAAGTCAATGGAACGGTATCGAAAATGGGCTGCAGGAAGGGGACGTAGATGACGAGCAGCATCAAAACCAGCGAAGCACCCACGGCATACTGCATCCATTTGTTGCTCAAGACTCCGATCTTGAACATACCGTAACGTTCCGAGCGGGCAGTGTAGGCTCGGAGCAGCTCAGAAAATACCAGAGTGCCAAAGGCGATGGTTTGCGCCGCAGCCAGGTTTCCGGGATATCGGGTTAAGCCAATCGCGTAGGAAGCGAGCACTGCCACCGACATCACGACTGCCTGGACTTCTAACCCGATCAACATTTCGCGGTTGATGATCGGTTCTTTAGTGGGCCGGGGTGGGCGATCCATAATGTCCGGATCCCCTTTTTCCATGCCGAGCGCTAACGCCGGGGCGCCATCCGTGACCAGATTGAGCCACAACAGGTGAATGGGGCGCAGCGGCATAGGCATGCCTACCAGCATGGATATGAAGATGATGAGGATCTCGCCAATATTACAGGAGATCAGATAAAAGACAAACTTACGGATGTTCGAATAGATGATGCGGCCTTCTTCGATCGCCGAAAGAATGCTGGCGTAGTTGTCATCCATCAGCACCATATCAGCGGTTTCTTTGGACACATCCGTTCCGGTGATACCCATCGCCACGCCGATGCTGGCGCGTTTGAGGGCCGGCGCATCGTTGACGCCGTCACCGGTCATGGCAGCCACATGGCCCCGGGCCTTGAAGGCATCTACAATCCGCATTTTGTGAGCAGGGGAAACCCGGGCGTAAACATCCACTTTTTCGACGACTTTGGAGAAATCTTCGTCGTTGATTTGGTCCAACTCAGCACCGGTCATCACCAGACCATGGGGCGTGAGAATGCCGATGTCGCGGGCGATAGCCTCGGCGGTATCCTTGAAATCGCCGGTCACCATCACGCTTTTTAGTCCGGCTTTACGGGCTACAGAAACAGCTTGTTTAACTTCGAGGCGCGGAGGATCGATCATACCGGTCAGTCCGAGGAAAGTGAGGTTGGTCTCGGTACTCTCCGGGGTCATTTCGTCCGCGATTTGATCCAGGTTGCGGTAGGCGATTCCCAGTACGCGCAGCGCTTTGGTCGCCATGGAATGATTGGCTTCGGCGATGTTGTTGCGTAATGGATCGGTCAGGGGCACTGCGACCCCATCCAGCAAGACGGTATCGCACAGCTTGAGCAGCATATCCGGTGCGCCTTTGACGATGGCAACGAATTCACTGGTCAGCATCTCGAATTGGTTGCGATCGTGATGGACCTTATGTACGGTCGTCATGCGCTTGCGGTCGGAGTCAAATGGGATTTCATTGACGCGTGGCAGCAACTCGGTCAGGTTTTCAGACCAGATGCCGCATTTGGCGGCTGCTACGACCAGTGCGCCTTCAGTTGGGTCGCCAATCATGCGGTAAATGGGCTTGTCGTTCTCCGTGCCGCTTAATTCAAGCCGCGAGTCGTTACACAAGACCAGTCCAGTCAGGAAGAGGTGAGAGGTGTTCATTTCACACGGATTGAAGGGTTGGTCCTTGATGGTGAAGATCCCCTCTGGCTGGTAGCCTTCGCCGGTAACCAGGAAGTCTCTCCCATCCACCCAACCGCGCACGACAGTCATTTCGTTTTGGGTCAACGTACCGGTTTTATCTGAGCAGATAACCGTAGCGCAACCCAGGGTTTCCACCACGGGGAGTTTGCGAATGAGCGCGTGACGGGAGACCATGCGCTGCATGCCGAGCGCCAGACAGATGGTGACCACTGCCGGTAGACCTTCAGGCACCGCAGCGATCGCCAGGCTGACTGCCGTCATGAAGAGTTCAATAATGGTCGATTCTTCTAATCGAAGGTATTGCATAAACCCCTCGGTGAAGATCATAGCCGGCTGAGTGTCGCGGATGATGCCGTAAAGGAAAATGACGCCGCAAATGGCCAGCGAGACGATGCCAAGAACTTTGCCAAGTTCTTCGAGTTTTTGCTGGAGTGGGGTTTGTTCATCTTCCGATGACTGGATCATTTTGGCGATCAGGCCAATTTGGGTGTGCATGCCAGTGTGGGCTACGATACCGCGTCCGCGTCCGTAGGTCACCAGCGTGCTCATAAAAGCCGAATTCTTACGGTCGCCGATCGGGATTTCCCGATCCAGCACCACGCGCGCATCTTTATTCACCGGGACTGATTCACCGGTCAATGAAGCTTCTTCGACTTTCAGGTTGATTGTTTCGAATAAACGCAAATCCGCCGGAATATAGTTGCCTGCCTCGAGAACGACAATATCACCGGGGACGAGTTCGCGAGTAGGTACGGTTTGTTCGAGTCCATCTCGGACAACCCGGGCTGTGGGCGCTGACATTTTCTTCAAAGCCGCCAGTGCCTGTTCAGCCTTTGATTCCTGAACGACTCCCAGGACTGCATTCAAGATAACGATTGCCAGAATGGCGAGGGCATCGACTGTTTCGCCGAGAACTAACGATATCAATGCTGCCAGGATCAGGATACGGATAAGGAAGCTGTCGAACTGTGCCAGAAGGAGTTTGAAAAACCCCGGGCGCGGTTTCTCCATCAACTCGTTGAAACCGTGCTCACTTAGTTTGGCCTTGACGGCTACAGTGGTCAACCCTTTAGACAGGTCGGTAGTGAAGTGCGAGGCAGCTTCTTCGATGGGCAGGGTATGGATATGATCTATCATTTTTTGGTCCCGTTATACTTGGAATTTAGGTGGATAAACTTGTTATCCGGGGGACGGTATGGCAAGGGAAGATAGCATAAAACTTGCTTGTCCCTGGTGGGGTGCTCATTTCTGAGCACCCCACAAAGAGGGAGAGAACTTTCCAGGCGAAATATCTTAGAGAACAGGCGATCCGACAGCCAGCAACAATAGGCCGACACCGATCGCAACCGCATTGGCGATCAACTGGTTCCAAATGGAAACCCACATGATGTCGCCATAGGCTTCTTTGTGCGTGGTACCAACAACTTTAAAGAGGGTGACGATCGCGCCGTTATGGGGCAGGGTATCCAGAGCACCGCAGGCGATGGTGGAGATACGATGGGCCAACTGGGGATTGACGCCCAAGGCCAGGTAGTTTTGCGCCAGAGCATTTAGGGCGATGTTCAAACCACCGGACGCGGAACCGGAGACACCAGCCAACAAGTTGGTAGAGACAGCCAGGCTAACCAGAGGATTGCCGGGGATGCTCAGGACCAGATCTTTGAAGACGGCGAAACCAGGGGCAGCAGCCACTACGGCACCAAAACCGACGACGGAGGCCGTGTTGAACATGGCGATGGTTGCTTCGGTTGCGCCGGCTTCCAGGGTTTTACCCTTATTTACCAGACGTTTCCACCACAAGATGAGGCCAAGGAGAACACCAGCAGCCAGAGCTACGACCACATCCTGTCTGAGGAAGTTCAGGGTGATGATGGTGAGGACCAGGGGCAACAGGGAGATTAATGGATGGGGCAGGTCAGCGCCTTCGGGCGGAATGAAATCATTGGGACCTGGTACGAAGCCGCGACCTTCTTTTTGGTACTGACGGGTCTTCTTCTCAAGATACCATTGACCAATGGCCCACATGACTAAACCAGCGATGATACCAGTGATGGGGGCAGCAGAAGCAGTGGTGCCGAAGAATTTGGTCGGGATGATGTTCTGAATCTGCGGGCTGCCAGGGAACGCAGCCATGGTGAAGGAGAACGAACCGAGGGCAATTGCGGCGGCGAGCATGTGTTTTGGGATGTTGGCTTCTTTGTAGAGCGCCATACCCAGGGGGAACATGGTGAAGACCACAACGAACAGGCTTACACCACCGTAGGTCAACACTGCGCAAGCCAGGACCACGGCCAGAGCAGCGTATTTAGGGCCAATTCCCTTGATAATCCAGCGGGCAATGGCTTCTGCTGCGCCAGAATCCTGCATGATGCGCCCAAGAATTGCTCCGCCCATGAACATGGGGAAGAAACTCTTGATGTAGCCAACAGCGCCGGTCATGAAGGTTTCCAGATATGCCGGTAAAATTTCCATCCGGCTCAGAACCGCGATCAACACGGCAGCCACTGGTGCCATGACAATCACGTTTAGGCCCTTCATGGCCGTGTAGATTAGTACGGCCAGACCTAAAATGAGGATTAAGAACTCAAGTACAGGGGTCATGCTTTTCGTCCTCCAATGGAGTTATAGGGTGAACTTGCTACGACAAGAAAAAATTCTGGCAAAACAAACCGCAAACCCGTCCTTATGAACGGATTATGCATCAATTAGTTGCGCTCCAAAACGACTGCGGTACCCATACCACCGCCAATACACAGGGTAGCCAGTCCAAGGTTAAGGTCGCGCTTGATCATTTCATGCAGCAATGTGACGATGATGCGGTTGCCGGATGCCCCCACCGGATGTCCAAGGGCAATGGCGCCGCCATTGACGTTCAAAATTTCTTCTGGGATTTCCAGATCGCGCCCAACGGCCAAAGCCTGGGCTGCGAAAGCTTCGTTGGCTTCCACCAGTTGAATGTCCTTCATGGTTAGACCAGCCCGCTCCAGAGCTTTTCGGGTAGCGGGAACAGGGCCAAGACCCATGTACGCCGGGTCAACTGCACCTGTGCCATAGGCACGCAGGGTAGCCAGGACCTTAAGACCCAGGTCGGCTGCTTTCTTAGCGCTCATGATGACGACCGCGGCTGCACCGTCATTGATGCCGGAAGCATTTCCAGCGGTGACGGTGCCATCAGCCTTGAAAGCCGGTTTTAACTTCGTCAAAGCTTCATAGGTAGCACCCAGGCGTACATATTCGTCCTTGGCAAAAATGATCGGGTCACCTTTACGTTGAGGGATTTCAACCGGCATAATTTCTTCAGCGAACCGGTTGGAATTTAATGCAGCCTCGGCTTTGTTTTGTGACCAGACAGCGAATTTATCTTGCTCTTCTCGGGTAATGCTGTATTTAGCAGCAATGTTCTCGGCAGTGATGCCCATGTGGACGTTGTTGAAGACGTCCGTGAGGGCGTCCGTGATCATGGTATCCTGCAACTGTGCATGCCCCATCTTCATGCCCTTACGGCTGCCCATCAAAACATAGGCGGCTGAAGACATGGATTCAACGCCACCAGCTACGATGGTATCGGCGTCGCCAAGTTTGATCGCCTGGGCACCAAGGATCACGGCTTTCATACCAGAGCCGCACAGTTTGTTGACAGTGAATGCCGGAACTGTGTCCGGAATACCGCCCCAGATTGCATTCTGCCGGGCAATGCCCTGACCGAAGCCAGCCGGGAGGATGTTGCCCATGATGACTTCGTCCACCTGATTGGGCTGAATACCAGCCCGATGAACCGCTTCTTTGACCACCAATGCGCCGAGTTTACCCGGAGCAATATCTGAGATGGTCCCCATATAGTTGCCAATAGCTGTACGGCAAGCAGCGACAATGACTACCTCTCGGTCATCTGACATAGACCCTCCTATTGAGTTGTGTGTGGTGATTGGGATTAGGTTGTAATTACAGGCGGAACTCGTTCTACCGCACTATTATCAATCTTACAGATTTTCAATTGAGTCTCATACGTCCAAATTAGCAAACATCCAGACAACTTCTTTGTCTATTTTAGACAAAGAACAAGTCTTTACACACCACAATAAACCACTAAAATAAGAATGCGGTATAGTTCAATTCAAAAAAGGCGAGATCATGGCAAAAAAGCAGGAAGAATTAGTCCGCTGTGAGAAATGTAATAAAAAAGAAGCTCGCGTAAAGCATGTCATTCTGGATAAAAACATGCAGGTATACACGACCCATCCCTGGGTGATGATGTTGCTATTTGTGGCCATTGGGATTGTTGGCATCCCATACCTTCCGGAGGTCTGGAAGATACCTGTCGGTGTGGCACTGGGAATCGTGGGTGCGGTGGTGGTAGTGCGGGTATATAACACCCGAAAAAGCCTGCCGCGCGGACGCGAAATGTACTGTCACAGTTGTTACCATTTTTGGTGGGAATTGGACCCGGTAAAAAATAAGCCGGCCAAAGGGTAGACTAGATAATCAAGATTTGCGGTATCAGAAAATATTTTTAAATTTCACGGTCCAAGCAGTTGTTCAGCCTGGTCAGTCATTTGCTTCATAGTGGACGGACCAACTTTGATCAAATGGATGGTGCCGTCAGGTTTGATCCAAAAAGTGACCGGCAGCCCGAAGACACCATAAGCTTTTTCAGTGACCTCGCCAGTCTCGTCAAACAGGATGGGAAAGGTCAGGCTAAGGGTGTCAATAAATTCCAGCGCATCCTCGCGAGAATCAGTGTAGGTGGTGTTCACGCCCAGGACAACCAGTCCCTGATCAGCATACTCCTGGGCGACGGCTTGCAGTGCGGGCATTTCGTCACGGCAGGGGGGACACCAGCTAGCCCAGAAGTTGACTACGACCACTTTTCCCTGCAGATCCGACAGGCGGATCGGGGTACCGTCGCGCTGCAGCAGCTCGAAATCCGGTGCAGCTGCACCGACAATAGCCTTCGAATCAGCTAATGGCGATTGCGACCAGTTGAAGACTGGCCGTGTGGGTAATGGCCAGATTTCTTCTGTGGCAACCGGCTTTATGGTGGTTTGAGGGGTCAGCGTGGGGGTTGGATCAGCCTGCAGCGGACTGCCTGACCCTAAGATCCACCAGGATAGCAGCCCTAAAACTACACCAGCCAGCCCAATAACACCTAATGAAGGATTGGTTAATGTTCGGCGCATGGGGTCAGGCTTGGACAGGGCAGGTTGCTTTAGAGAAACGAAGGTTTTTAATCACCTTACGGATTTTACCCTGAACCGAAGCGCATTTCGCTCTGGTTTATCGGGTTGATCAAGATAAGCAGAGAAAAACAGGTGTTAATGCGCATCTATTATGATGTTGGAGTGAGGATAATATAAAAGCCGATAGTAAATCCGTATAATTAGGATATAATATATCCATAATAAATAGGACTTACGCAAGCAACATCCGGATAGCCGGTGATTTCAACTGT